>NZ_JBJTER010000073.1:0-7598 GCF_046093005.1 Aestuariivirga sp. | reverse complement strand
CGACGCTCCGTGCACGGATTGCCGATCGCATGCCGCAGGGCGTGGTCTACACCACCTTCCACCAGCCGGAGTCGCGCGCCAACGTCATCACCACGGAGTATTCCGACTGGGCCACCAACTGCCCCGACTACAAGGTGACGGCGGTGCAGGTTTCCCTCTCCAACCAGCCTTCCGACTGGCGGAAGGAATGGGAAGAGCGCGAGGAAGAGAACAAGCGCATCGATTCAGGCATGGTGGCCGCGGAGTGATCGCGAGAACCGCCAGAAAGCCGGTGCTGGCGAGCGCCGCGGCCCCCGCCACCTCGGTGCCGGCGAAGGGAACGCTGCACACGCTGGCGGGCGGCGTTGAAACCGTCTGGCAGGTGCCGGACGAAGTGCCAGTGAGCCTGCAATTCAATTCCACGGCCTATGCCGTGATGATGGCGACACCCGCCGATTTCGAGGATTTCGCGGTGGGCTTTGCGATAGCGGAAGGCATCGTCGCGAGGGCCGCCGGCATCGCCCGGGTCCTCGTGCTGCCCGCCGAACAGGGCTACGCGGTTGACCTTTCGGTCGCGGAAGAAAACCTCAATCGCGGCCGCATGGCCAGGCGCAGCCTCGAGGGGCGCACGGGCTGCGGCCTGTGCGGGATCACCGAGATCGCCGACGCCATCCGCATGCCGGGCCGGGCGCTGCCCGCCGTGCCGTTGCGCCCGCGGGCGGTGGCCCGCGCCTATGAAGAGCTTCCCCGCCACCAGCCGATGAGCCGGGTCAACCGCACGGTGCATGCCGCCGCCTGGTGCTCCGTGGACGGAGAAATCATTCTCTCGCGCGAGGACGTGGGCCGCCACAACGCGCTGGACAAGCTGATCGGCGCCATGGCCCGCGAGGGCCGCGGCGCGGCGAACGGCTTTGTGCTCATGTCCAGCCGCTGTTCCTTCGAACTGGTGCAGAAATGCGCCATCGCCGGCATCGGCGCGCTTGCCACGGTTTCGGCGCCCACCGCGCTCGCCCTGTCGCTGGCGCGCGGGGCCGGGCTCAAACTCGCCGCGCTTTCAAGCCGCGGCGTCATGATTTTTGACGAGGACTGACCAGCATGGAAACCAGAGACATGATCCGCATGGCGAACCAGATCGCCGGCTTCTTCCACGGCTCGGGGCCGGAGGCCGAGGCCCGCGATGTCGCCGAGCACATCAACAAGTTCTGGGAGCGCCATATGCGCCAGGCTTTGTTCGCCCATCTCGACGAAGGCGGCCAAGGCCTCGACCCCGCGATCATCAAGGCCGCGCCGCTGATCAGGCGGCCGAACACGGCGGACGCCTGAGGCCGGTTCCCCTCCCGTTCCGTCAGCCGCTCCGGGTCCCCGCCCGTTCCGGAAACGCTTTTGCGATGGCGTCGCGGCTGGCGGCGATCACCCCGCGCTCGGTGATGAGGCCGGTCACATAACGGGCCGGCGTTACGTCGAAGGCAAAGTTCGCCACTTGCGAGCCGCGCGGCACGATTTCCACGGTTTCGATGCGGCCATCGGCGGTGCGGCCGGTCATGTGCGAGACTTCGCTTCCGCCGCGCTGCTCGATCGGGATTTCCTTCACACCGTCCACCACGTTGAAGTCAATGGTGGGCGAGGGCAGCGCCACATAGAAGGGCACGCCATTGTCATGCGCCGCCAGCGCCTTGAGATAGGTGCCGATCTTGTTGCACACATCGCCCTGCGCGGTGGTGCGGTCAGTGCCGACAATGGCTAGATCGACAAGCCCATGCTGCATCAGATGGCCGCCGGTATTGTCGGGGATCACGGTATGCGGCACGCCGTGATGCAGAAGCTCCCAGGCGGTGAGCGAGGCGCCCTGGTTGCGCGGCCGCGTCTCGTCCACCCAGACATGCACCGGAAGGCCGGCATCATGCGCGGTGTAGATGGGCGCGGTGGCCGTGCCCCAGTCGACGGTCGCCAGCCAGCCGGCGTTGCAATGGGTGAGGATGTTGATGGTCTTGCCGGGCCTGGCGGCGGCGATCGCCTGGATGATCCCGAAGCCGTTGCGGCCGATGGCCTGGTTGATCGCCACGTCCTCATCGGCGATTTCGGCGGCCCGCCGGTAGGCGGCCGCGGCGCGGGCGGCGGGCGGAAGCGGCTTGAGGCTCCGCATCATCTCGTCCAGCGCCCATTTGAGATTGATGGCAGTGGGCCGGGTCTTCACCAGAAGCTCATAGGCGGCGGCGAGCGCGGCGTCGCTGGCGTCCGCGCGCATGGCGAGCGCCACGCCATAGGCGGCGGTGACGCCGATCAGCGGCGCGCCGCGCACCAGCATGTCCCTGATGGCGGTGGCGGCTTCGCCCGCCGAGGCCAGCGTCACGGTTTCGAACAGATGCGGAAAGCGGGTCTGGTCGATGATGCCCACCGACCAGCCATCGTCATTGAGCCATATCGTGCGGTAGTGGCGTCCGTTCACATTCATTGCAAAGTCTCCGGCGTCAGCCGGTATGCAATAGCACATCGACCACGGCGCAGTCCCGCGGCCCGGCGAACAGCGGGTTGATCTCGATCTCGATCACCCGGTTGGCGTCATCGGCCGCAAAATTGGCGAGACGCTCCAGCATGTCGAGCAGGGCCTCGCGGCTGGCGGCGGGTTGGCCGCGATAGCCGTCGAGCAGGCGATTGACCTTGAGCCGCCCCAAAGCGCGCGCCATCTCGCCCCGCGTCGCCGGCAGGAGCAGGGTGGCGGCATCGCCCAGCACCTCCACCAGAACGCCGCCCGTGGCGAGCGTCATGGCGAGGCCGAATTGCCGATCGCGGCGGATGCTGACCATGAGTTCCGCCACCGGAGCCGCCGCCATGCGTTCGACCAGGAAGCAATCGGTGACGGCCGCCGGATCATGGGCGGTGACCGCCGCCGTCATCCGCCGCACCGCGGCCGTGACCGCCTCGGGCGAGGGCAGGTTCAGCTTCACGGCACCCGCTTCGGTCTTGTGCGGCAGCCGGGCGCTGACCATTTTCAGCGCCACGGGGAAACCCAGTTCCGCCGCGGCGGCCGCCGCTTCAGCCCCCGTTGCGGTGCGCCCTTTGGGAACGGCGATGCCGCGCGCCCTGAGCAACGCCTTGGCGGCGGCTTCATCCATCAGGCGCGGCTGGCCCATCGCCGCCGTTGCGGCAATGAGCGGCGGCGGCGGATCGGCGGCGATCTCCGCCCGGCGCTCGCCATGCCAGGCGGCGGCGGCGATCGCCGTCATGCACTCCTCGATCCCCTGCATGGGGGCCACGCCCTCGGCCACCAGAAAGCCGCGCGTTTCGGCGTCGAGATTTTCCGGAATGGTGCTGCACACCGCGGCGGCAAGGCCTTGCTGCCTGGCCGCGGCGATGAAGGAAAGCGTGTCGTTCCGGTAATAGACCTTGCTCTCGTCGAGCCCCGGGGCGGGATAGTCCTGCACGATCACCGCCGCGTCATGGCCATCGCCGAACAGCGTGTCGAACACCGGCCGGGTCTTTTCCGGAATGCCCCAGATCGGCGTCGTGTAATCGAGCGGGTTGGACACCGTGGCGGTGGCCGGCAGCTGGCGGCGCAGCCGTTCCGCCGTGGCGGGGCAGGGCGGCGTGAAGCGGAGGCCCAGACGCTCGGCATAATCGGCCAGCATGGTGGCGCCGCCGCCCGAGCAGGTGAGCCCGGCGAGACGGCGTCCGGGCGGCACGCCCGCCACGCACAGGAATTTCACCGTTTCGAGAAGCTGGGCGGGGCTCGTCACCCGGATGATGCCCAGCCGGTCGAACAGCGCGTCATAGAGTTCGCCAGTGCCGGAGAGCGAGCCGGTGTGGCTCACCGTCAGGCTGGCGCCCAGCCGCGAGGTGCCGGTCTTCAGCGCCACGATGGGCTTGCCGAGGCGCAGAGACTTGAGGGCGGCGCGCGCGAAGGCCTCGACGTCCTTCAGGCCCTCGATGTGAAGCCCGATCGCCGCCACCTCCGGGCGCTCCGCCAGCGCATCGACGAAATCCTCAAGCCGCAGCACCGTCTGATTTCCGGCGGAGACCATATAGGCGAAGGGCACGCTGCGCTGGCTCATGGTGAAATCGGAGGACAGCATGCCGCTCTGGGTGACGATGGCCGCGCCGCGCCCCGGGCAGGAGCCGCCATGCGCGAAAGGCCACAGCGCCACGCGGTCCACGTAATTGATGAGGCCGTAGCAATTGGGCCCGATCAGCGCCAGATCGCCGGCCGCCGCGACGAGCCGCGCCTCCGCCGCGGCGCCATCCTCGCCGGTTTCGCCGAAGCCCGCCGTGTAGCAGACGACACCGCCCGCCCCCATGGCGGAGAGTTTTTCCAGCGTGCCGATGGCCGCCTCCCGCGGCACCGCCAGGAACACCGCGTCGGGCGCCTCCGGCAGGTCCTCGACGGCCGCGAAGCAGCGGTGCCCGCCGATCTGGCCGCGCTTCGGGTTCACCGGCCAGAATGGCCCGGCAAAGCCGATGCGGGCGCATTCGGTGGCCACCACCTCGGCATCGCGCCCGCCGATCACCGCCACATGGCGGGGCTTCAGCAGCCGGGCCAGATTGGCGCGCCGTCCCGGAGTCATGCGCCGAGCGGCCGCAGAATGGCGCGCGAGATGATGTGGCGCTGGATCTCCGAGGTGCCGTCCCAGATGCGCTCCAGCCGGGCGTCGCGCCACAGGCGCTGCACCGGCAGTTCCTCCATGAGGCCCATGCCGCCATAAATCTGGACCGTGTTGTCAGCCACCCGGTTGACCATCTCGGAGCAGTAGAGCTTCACCATGGAAATGTCGGCGTCGGTGAGCGTGCCGTCATTGGCGCGGCGGATCGCGTCTTCGACCAGCAGGTCGGCGGCGCGCAGCTCGGTCGCCATGTCGGCGAGCTTGAAGCCGGTGCCCTGGAACTTGCCGATGGCCTGGCCGAACTGCTTGCGGCTGGCGGCCCATTCGGCGGCAAGCCCCAGCAGCCGCTCCGCCTTGCCGCAGCAGGAGGCGCCGACGAAGATGCGGCCATAGGTGAGCCACTGGCCGGACATTTCCAGGCCGCGGCCTTCCTCGCCGAGAATCTGGCCGGGTCCGAGCCGGACATCGTCGAAGGAGAGCTGGAAGGTCTTGTAGCCGCGGTAGCTCACCGAATGCGTGCCCTCGCGGACCTCGAAGCCCGGCATGCCGACATCGACGAAGAAGGCGGTGACGCGCTTGCGCGATCCGCGCGGCGTTTCATCCACGCCCGTGGCCGCGAAGACGATGGCGAAATCCGGCATCACGGGGCCTGAGATGAAATGCTTGGAGCCGTTGAGGATCCAGTCAGGCCCGTCGCGGCGGGCGTTTGACTTCATGCCCATCACGTCGGATCCGGCCTCGGGTTCCGTCAAGGCGAAGAGCTCGCGCTTCTCGCCCTTCACGCAAGGATAGAGGTAACGCTCCTTCTGGTCGCCCTCGCAGGCGAGCAGGAGTTCGGTGGGCCGCGCCGCCCAGCTGTGCAGCGCGTGGCTGGTCTTGCCGTATTCGCGCTCCATGATGGTCTTGGCTTCAAGGCTCAGGCCGCCGCCGCCCACCTCCTCCGGCAGGTTCGCGGCATAGAGCCCGGCCTGCTTGGCCCGCGCTTCGATCTGGCGGCCGAGATCGAGAGGCACCTCGCCCAGCCGGTCGACGAGATCCTCATGCGGGGTCAGTTCGGCCTTCATGAAGGCCTGGACGGTTTCCAGCAGCAGGCGGTTTTCGTGGGAATTGACGAGACTCAACATGTCCTCCGGTGGTTCAGGCGGTGTCCCCGGCCTTGCGCCGCGTGAGCAGCGTGTGGGCGGCGAGGGCAACCAGGGTGATGGCGATCAGCAGAACGGCGGCGGCGGCCACCGTCGGGTCGGTGTTCTCGCGCATGCCGTTCCACAGCCGGCGCGGCAGCGTGAAGACGTCGAATTTCGAAATGAACAGCGCCACCACGATCTCGTCCCAGGAGAGGATGAAGGCGAACACCGCGCCAGCCAGAATGCCCGGCCTGATCACCGGCAGGATGACGCGGCGAATGGTGGTGGCCAGCGGCGCGCCGAGGCTGCGCGAGGCCTGTTCCAGCTTCAGATCGAAATTGGCGAGCGCGGCTGAGACGGTGATGACCACCATGGGTATGGCGAGAATGGTGTGGGCGAGGATCAGCCCGAGGTAGGAATCGATCAGGCCCAGCGGCACCCACCAGCGGTAGAAGGCCATGGCCGAGATGATCGGCGGCACCATCAGCGGCAGCAGCAGGAAAGCGCGGATCGCCTCGGTGAAGCGTCCCGACACGCGCCACAGGCCGATGGCGGCAAGGGTGCCGAGGAACGTGGCGAGAGCGGCCGAACACAGCGCGATCACAAAGCTCTGGCCGAAGCTCGACAGCCATTCCGCGCTGGTGAACAGGTTGTGGAAATGCTGCAGCGACACGCCGTCCCACGGCAGCGAGAGATAGGTTTTCGAGGTCAGCGACACCGGGATCGCCACCAGTGACGGCACGATCAGGATCAGCAGGATCGTCCAGGCGGCGATGTGGTTGACGCGGCGGAGGCGGGAGCCGGTCATCGCGGGCCGCCCGCGAAGATCGCCGACAGCTTCATGAAGCGGTTCAGCACATACATGAGCGCCAGAACGCTGGCCAGCATGAGGGTGGCCAGCATCGCCGCCGTTCCCCAGCGCACGGTGACGAGAAGCTGCACGGAGATATATTCGGCGATCATCTGCACCTTGCCGCCGCCCAGGATCGCGGGCGTCACGTAGAAGCCGAGCGAGCTGATGAAGACGAGCAGCGAGGCGGCGACGATGCCGGGCCGGGTGAGCGGCAGGAAGACGCGGAAGAAGGTCTGCACATTGGAGGCGCCGAGGCTGCGCGAGGCGCTGGTTACCCGTGGATCGATGCCCTGCATGTTGGCGAGCAGCGGCAGGATGGCATAGGGCACCATGTATTCGGTCATGCCGATCAAGACGCCCAGCTCATTGCGCATCAGGGGAAGCGGTTCGGCGATCAGGCCCGTGGCGATGAGCGCGTTGTTGAGAACCCCGTTGTGGCCCAGCAGCATCAGCCAGGCGAAGGAGCGCACCAGAACCGATATCCAGAAGGCGATGAGCAGGATCGCCATCATGCGCTGGCGCACGCCGGACAGCGCGTGCAGCATGGCATAGGCGATGATGTAGCCGAGGAAGACGCTGGCCAGCGTGGTGATCAGGCATAGGCGGATGGTGGTGAAGATCAGGCGCGAGACGGTGTCGCTTTCGATGATCTTGTAATAGTTGCCGAGCCCCGGCTTCGGGTCGGTCACGCTCAGCAGCAGCACGTTGACGATCGGCGCGGCATAAAGCGCCAGCACCAGCAGCAGGGCTGGCGCCACGAGCAGCCAATAGACATTGATGCGGGGCATTGCCGCCGTGCCGGACATGATGTGCTGCGCCGTCAGGGAGCGCGCCCCGGCGGATGCCGCCGGCGCGCGCCCGGGTTTCCTAAGATCAGCCGATCGCGTCGAGGAAGGCGTTCACGGCGTCGCCGCCCTTTTCCGCCCACCACACGGGATCGTTGAAGATCACCTTGTCGATTTTCATCGCCGAGTTGACGGCAAAGGGCTGCATGGCTTACGGAAACATGCCGTAGGCTTCCGGGTTCGACGGCGTCATGCCGAGGCA
>NZ_JBJTER010000072.1:0-4290 GCF_046093005.1 Aestuariivirga sp. | reverse complement strand
CTCGAAGGCGGCGGTGCTCTTCTCGAAGGACTTGCGCGAATATTCGGCAGCTTCCTGGGCAATGGCCTGGAAACCCTTGGTCAGCGCGCTCGAGGACGCAACATAGGCCTCGAAACCGTCTTTGCCGAAGGACTGGAACTCTTCAAAGGACTTCATCATGGTTGCGTCTCCTTAGAACCTGATGATCGGGTATATGTGCAATGCAACATGGATGTCAAGCGGATTTTTGCAACGCACCATTTTTGTAACTTGCTCTCTGACCCTGGCCGGTTTACCCGCCCGTAACCACGCCAGTCCTACTCCCGGCCGGAACTCCGGTTTGGCGGCCCGCCTGAGGGCGGGTTGGCGGAACCGGCACTGTTATGATACGGCACACGCGCGGTTGGACGGCGGGCCGGATGGAGTAATGATGGATTTACGGATTTGCACCGGGACCAAGCGGGGGCTTTGGCGGCTCCTGGCCGTCATCTGGCTTGCGGTGCTGGCGGCCGGCCTGGCTCCGGAGCCCGCGTTGGCCAACAGCAAGTTCGCCGCCATCACTGTCGACGCCCGGACCGGCAAGATCCTGCACGCCGAGAATGCCGATGCCGTCCGGCATCCCGCCTCGCTCACCAAGATGATGACGCTCTACATCGTGTTCGAGGAATTGCAGGCGGGCCGCCTCACACTGCAAACCCCTATCAGGTTCTCGGCCCGCGCCGCCGGCATGGCTCCCTCGAAGCTGGGCGTGAAAGCGGGCGGCACGATCACGGTCGAAACCGCGATCCAGGCCCTGGTGGTGAAATCCGCCAACGATGCCGCCACCGCCGTCGCCGAGCAGATCGCCGGGTCGGAAAAGGCCTTCGCCCAGCGCATGACCAGCACCGCCCGGACGATTGGCATGCCGAAAACCACCTTCATGAACGCCTCCGGCTTGCCAAATCCGAAACAGGTCACCACGGCCCGCGACATGGCGACCCTCGGCCTCCGCCTGATGCGGGACTACCCGCAATACTACCCCTATTTCCGCACCCGGAGCTTCGTGTTCCAGGGCCGTACCATCAAAGGGCACAACAAGCTGCTCGGCGCCTATGAGGGCACGGACGGCATCAAGACCGGTTTCATCAATGCCTCCGGCTTCAATCTTGTGTCGTCGGTGCGGCGCGGCGACAAGCGGCTGGTGGGCGTGGTGATGGGCGGCCGCACCGGCGCCACCCGCGACGCCTATATGAGAAAAATGCTGAGCCAGTATTTCGACGATGCCAAGAGCGGCAAGACCATCGCCGCCATCGCCGGCTCATCCAAGGGCGCAGCCGCGGTCGAGACGGCGGAGAACGCCAAGCCCCCCAAGAGCAAGCAAAAACCCGCCAAGGACGAAGTGGCAAAGGCGGCTCCGAAAACCGAGCCTGTTACCGAGGAAGGCGATACCGGCGGCGGCGGCATCGGCGAGCTGGCCGCGGACGCCGCGCCCACCCCCGAAACACCCGCCGCGCCGCCCGCCGAACAAGTTGAGACCGTTCCGCAACCCGCCGATGTTCCGTTCGAAGTCAAGACGCCGGAGCAGCAACTCGCTGACAAGGCGCAAGTGGCGTCGATCACCCCTGCCGCGGACGCCGCATGGATCATCATCTTGGGCGACTATCCGGCCAAAACCGACGCCCAGGCCATGCTGCAGCTGATGCGCAAACGCACCCCCGAAGCGCTCGCCGGCAAGACGGCGCAGACGGTGATGATCGAGAAGAGCGGCAAGGTTACCTTCCGGGCGCGGTTCATCGGCTTCGACGAGGCCGCCGCCGCGGCGGCTTGCGAGGCGATCAGGAAACAGAAGACGTCCTGCCGGGCTCAGGGCCCCAGCTGAAGAAGATATTCCTTGGCCTCGTTGATCTTGGCCGCCAGATAATCGCTGCCGCCCAAGTCAGGATGCGCCGCCTTCATCAACCGGCGATGGGCGGCGCGAACGTCATCGGCGGACGCCCCCTCCTTGAGCCCCAGGATCGCCAGAGCCTCGGCGCGCGTCATCTTGGCGGAGCCGCCAGAAGCCGGACTGGCGCCGGATGCACCGGTCCACTGGGTCCGCCAGTCCGGATGACTGCGCTGGATCCAGGCTTCGAACAGCGCCCGGCTCTGGTCCGCAGCCCCGGCGCACTGCGCATGCAGCGCCTGGGCCTCGGCCAATGACAGGCTCGAAAGCTTCCGGCCTTTGAACCCCCCAGCCAGAACTTCGCCGTCCATCTGCCCCGTGTCATGGTCAAGCTCCATGGCGATGACGCTGGTTGCCACGCGAGAGCGCTGGCCCGGCGACTTGCGCTGCCATGGCAGGCCGTTGGGGAACACCATCTGCTGGCCCATGAGGCCAAGCCCCAGCAGGAACAGGGGCATTGCCACACTCATCTGGCCGCGCAGAGCCATCAGGCCCGCGAAAGCGATCATCGCCCCACCGCCGATTTTACGGACGAGTTCACGAACCTTCGCGGGCTGGGTATTGGCGAAGGCCTTGATCAGCCACCAGCCGCCGACCACGATCACCAGTCCGATCAGCAGATTGAGCATGGCCCGCCCTCAGCCCATCTGCTTGAGGAGAAGCGTGGCGGCCCCGCCGCGCGCCGAGGAATGGGCTTCCAATGCCCTGAAGCCGCCCGCCGCATAGACCGCCACCGCCGCGAGCAACTCGCGCAGGATGCGGGCCGCATCGCCGCCGAAGCGGAAATAGGCGCCGCGGGTGAGCCGCGCGATCTCCTGGAAGCCGTGCTGAGCCGCCGGGTCATGGCCTTCCTGGAACATGAACACGGGAACGCCCACAAGTCCCAGTTCGCCCGCCACCGCCGCCAGTTCGTCGATCGGTTCTTCCAGCGCGTCGCCGATATAGACGCAGGCGTTGATCTTGCCTGCCGCCGCCTCGCCGCGCAGATGCTTCAGGACCCGCAATATCTGGGTCTTGCCGCCGGCGCAGCGGATGCCCGCCATGAGCCTGGCCAGAGACGCGGTGTCTCCGGTCCATTTGGACGCCCGGCATTCATCGAAGCCCCGGAAATAGACCAGCTGCACGTCCAGCCCGCCGACCCGGCCGGCCTCGGCGAACATGTCGCCCTGGATCCCCAGCGCCATGTCCCAGCTCGGCTGGCGGCTCATGGTGGCGTCCATGGCCAGCACCAGGCGGCCGCGCGCGCCCGCCGGTGTGGGAGTAGGCAGGTCCTTGAGTTTGGCGAGAAAGGCTTCGACATCGCCTCCGCCGTTCTCGTCATGGCGCCTAAGCTTTGACATGGCTCAGGGGCAGGACGGCTGCTCAAGCAGCACGAGATCGGTCAGTGTTCCGCGCAACGCGAACTCGCCGTAGTCGAGCACCAGGCCGGTGGCCACGCCATTGTCATAGAGATCGAAGCTCACCTGATATTCCGGCGTCTCCGCGCCGCCTGCGAGCTCGTAATAGCTCACCGTCATCGGCCAGGCACGGTTGGCCCTGAGCGCCGCCGCTGCCGGATTTTCAGTGTCCCGGGCGATCGAGCCGGGCGGTTTCTCCCGGCCCACAAAGGATATGGCCTGGAATGATTTGCCGCCATCCGAGCCATCGAAAATCACACTGTCATCGCGCCCACCACCCTGCGCGCCCAGCGCCAGAAGCCGCAGCTGGTGCTGCATGGGCAGCATTGCTCCGGCTGGCACCTCCACCGGCGCGCCAGGCTTGGTCGAGACCTGTGCCTTGCCCGCCGCATCGGCGGCGGGCCGCGTCATCTTGATCGTCACATCCTCGCGTACCGCGCCATTCACCCGTTCCTTCATTTGGTGGCGGAGTTCCGTGGCTTCAGGCGATTCGAAAGTGGTGGTCATGGTGTCATAGAGCGTGGCCGACCCCTCCTCAGGCCGGAACCGGGTGGCCATGCGGAAATTGACCGTATACCCCTCGCAGCGCGAACCATCGATCTCGAAGGCGAGCTTGCCCGAGGCCGATTGCAGCGCCGCCCCTTCGTTCACCCGGAGCAGGCTCAGGTCATAGATCGCCCGGTGCGGGGCAAGCTGCGCGGCATCGGCACGGCCTGCCAGAAGCAACAGCGCCAGGAAGGCAAGAGCGGTTTTCAACCTTGAAACTCCTTGTGGCCGGTGGTCCCATGCGGATCGCCGGACTTCACCAATATAGTGACCCGGGAGCAGGAGGCAAAGGTTGCCGGAGAACGGTGTCGGTAGCACACGATATGACCGGTTTAGGTAGCACACGATCTGTCCGGTAGGCTGGCCCTTTTTTTGGGGGTCAGCATGAGCCGGACGGAGACCCGAGGGGTTGTGCGAATGATGAAGTTCATGAGCGTTTTTGGCCGT
>NZ_JBJTER010000071.1:0-18687 GCF_046093005.1 Aestuariivirga sp. | reverse complement strand
CCGAGATGGTGATGCCTGGCGACAACATCTCGTTCGACGTCGAGCTGATCACGCCGATCGCCATGGAGGAGAAGCTGCGCTTCGCCATCCGTGAGGGCGGCCGCACAGTGGGCGCCGGCGTCGTCGCCAAGATCACGGATTGACACTTAACATGGCGCTGCGGGCTTCCTAACTAGGAGGCTCGGGGCGCCGACTAGGGGTATAGCTCAGTTGGTAGAGCGGCGGTCTCCAAAACCGCAGGTCGTGGGTTCGAGCCCTACTGCCCCTGCCAGATATTAGGAAACAAACGTGGCCAAGACCAATCCGTTCGAGTTCTTGCAGCAGGTCCGGGAGGAGGGCGCCAAGGTCACTTGGCCCACCCGCCGCGAAACCATGATCTCGACCCTTATGGTTTTCATCATGGTGGCCATCGCTTCGCTATTCTTCCTCGCGGTTGACGCGGTACTGCATCGCGGCGTCCAGTGGGTTCTCGGTATCGCGGTTTGACAGGCGGGAAAATGGCAAAGCGCTGGTACATCGTTCACGCCTATTCAAACTTCGAAAAGAAGGTTGCAGACTCGATCCGTGAGCAGGCTGTTCAGAAGGGGCTTTCCGAACTGTTCGAGCAGGTTCTGGTGCCCACCGAAGAGGTGGTGGAAATCCGCCGCGGCCGCAAGATCAAGAGCGAACGGCGGTTCTTTCCCGGCTATGTGCTGGTCAAGATGGAGCTCACCGATCAGGCCTTTCACCTGATCAAGAATACCCCGAAGGTGACCGGCTTCCTTGGCTCGGACTCGAAGCCGATCCCGATCACGGATGCCGAGGCGGCCCGTATCCTCAACCAGGTGGCGGAGGGCGTCGAGCGCCCGAAGTCCACGATCACGTTCGAAGTCGGCGAGCAGGTCCGCGTTGCCGATGGTCCTTTTGCCTCTTTCTCCGGTCAGGTGGAGGAGGTCGACGAAGAACGGTCGCGGCTCAAGGTGGCCGTGTCCATTTTCGGCAGGCCCACGCCTGTCGAGCTCGAGTACGGCCAGGTCGAAAAGCTCCGCTAGGAGTTTCCGCTCTGACCGCCCCCGGTGGGAGGCTCCGCGAGGGGCCGGACCACTAACCTCAATCAGCCGGATGGTCCGGCGAGGGAAACGACGAAGACTATGGCTAAGAAAATCGTTGGCTACGTAAAGCTGCAAGTGCCGGCGGGGCAAGCGAACCCGTCGCCGCCGATCGGGCCCGCGCTGGGTCAGCGCGGCCTCAACATCATGGAATTCTGCAAGGCGTTCAACGCCGCCACTCAGAAGATGGAGCCCGGCTCGCCGGTTCCGGTGGTGATCACCGCCTATCAGGACAAGTCCTTCACCTTCGAGATGAAGTCGCCGCCGGCGTCCTTCTTCCTCAAGAAGCTGGCTGGCATCAAGTCTGGCTCCAAGGAGCCTGGCAAGGGCGCTTTCGTCGGCAAGGTGACGATGGCGCAGTGCCGCGAAATCGCCGAACAGAAGCTCAAGGGCATGAATGCCCGTGACGTCGACGCCGCGGCGCGCGAAATAGCCGGGTCGGCCCGGTCCATGGGTATTCAGGTGGTGGATTAAGACGATGACCAAACTTCCCAAGCGTACCGCCAAGAACCGTGAAGGCATTGACCGCCAGAAGCTCTACGGGCTCGAGGAGGCCGTGAAGCTGGTCAAGGACCGCGCCAACGCCAAATTCAACGAAACCGTCGAGATCGCCATGAACCTCGGCGTCGATCCGCGTCACTCGGACCAGATGGTCCGTGGCGTCGTTAACCTGCCGAACGGAACCGGCCGCAATCTGCGCGTTGGCGTGTTTGCCAAGGGCGCCAAGGCCGAGGAAGCCAAGAAGGCGGGTGCCGAAGTGGTGGGCGCGGAAGACCTGTTCGAGATCGTCAACAAGGGCCAGATCGACTTCGATCGCTGCATCGCGACACCCGACATGATGGGTCTCGTCGGCCGCCTCGGCAAAGTGCTGGGTCCGCGCGGCATGATGCCGAACCCCAAGGTCGGCACCGTTACCATGGATGTCGCGGGCGCGGTGAAGGCCGCCAAGGGCGGGGCCGTGGAGTTCAGGGTCGAGAAGGCTGGCATCGTGCAGGCTGGCGTCGGCAAGGCGTCGTTCTCTGCCGAACAGCTGAACCAGAACATCCGGGCTTTCGTCGACGCGGTCATCAAGGCCAAGCCGCCGGCGGCCAAGGGCACCTACGTCAAGAAATTGTCCATTTCTTCGTCCATGGGCCCCGGTCTGAAGCTTGATCTGGCGTCGGTCACCGGCGCTGGTGGTTAGGGAGAAGAGTTTCTCCGCTGATATTTCACATGGAATATCAGCGGGGTAGCCAGAGTTATTTGAACTCTGGATTACCTGTCCGAGATTGCAGGCGCCGGGGCCTCCCCGGCTTAAACCACCAGCCTGCATGAGATGGGTGTCAAAACGGAATAAGGGCCCTGGTACCGGGCTCTTCGTCGGTTGGGACCTCACGGGACCCCAGGACGCCGCGAAGCCGGCATCCGCGGGGGGACAGGCACGAAGCGCCGTTTGTCGCGCCCGCGCCTTTTGGGGTTGGCGTAACAAGCGGTTGGTCCAACGGCGGACGGGCGAAAAGCCTTTCCGCCCAACAGGAGAGAGCAAGTGGAAAGAGCTGAAAAGAAAGAGCTCGTCGCGGCGCTCAACCAGGTGTTCAAGAGCACCGGGGTGATTGTCGTGGCCCACAACAAGGGCCTTACCGTGAACCAGGTCAATGACCTGCGTTCGCGCATGGCCCAGGCGGGGGCGACCGTCAAGGTCGCCAAGAACCGTCTCGCCAAGCTCGCTCTTGATGGCACTGACGCAGCCGGGATCAAGGACCTGTTTCAGGGTCCGACCATGGTGGCTTATGCCGCCGACCCGGTCGCGGCGCCCAAGGTCGCCTCGGAATTCGCCAAAGGCAACGACAAGTTCGTTGTGCTTGGCGGAGCCCTCGGCAAGACCGTCATGGACGCCAATGCGGTCAAGGCACTCGCCGAACTGCCCTCGCTCGATCAGTTGCGGGGTAAGCTTATTGGCTTGATCCAGGCCCCGGCCACCAAGATCGCTGGTGTGCTGCAGGCTCCGGCTGGCCAGCTGGCGCGTGTTCTGAACGCCTATGCCACCAAGAACGAAGCTGCGGGCTGAGACGTCCCGTCACCGCAACCAAACGTACAACCGACTGAAGGAAAGATACTGACATGGCTGATCTCAGCAAGCTCGTCGAAGACCTCTCGAGCCTCACGGTTCTCGAGGCCGCCGAACTCTCCAAGATGCTCGAGGAGAAGTGGGGCGTTTCGGCCGCCGCGCCGGTGGCCGTTGCCGCCGTTGCCGGTGGCGCCGCCGCCGCTGCTCCGGTTGAGGAAAAGACGGAGTTCACCGTCGTCCTCGCCGCTTCGGGCGACAAGAAGATCGAGGTGATCAAGGAAGTCCGCGCCATCACCGGGCTCGGCCTCAAGGAAGCCAAGGATCTGGTTGAGGGTGCGCCCAAGACCGTCAAGGAAGGCGTGTCCAAGGCTGATGCCGAGGGCATGAAGAAGAAGCTCGAGGCGGTCGGCGCCAAGGTCGAGCTGAAGTAACGAATTCCTGCCGGCGCCCGGTTGGTCCGGGCGCCGGCAGACCAGGATCGCGGCGTCACGGACGGCGTGCCGCATCCGCTCCCCTGTCGGGAGGGGGTTCGGCAAGCCGTCGTTATGCCTGTCTAAGAACCGTTAAGGAGAGCCAATGGCCGAAACACAGTCCGCCGCAAGCCGCAAACGCCTCCGCAAATTTTTCGGCAAGAAGATCGAAGTCGCCGAAATGCCAAACCTCATTGAGGTGCAGCGCGAAAGCTATGACCAGTTCCTGCAGATGGCCGAGCCCAAAGGCGGGCGCGCCAATGAAGGGCTGCAAGCGGTGTTCAAGTCGGTGTTTCCGATAACCGATTTTTCTGGCCAGGCGATGCTGGAATTCGTGCGCTACGAGTTCGAGCAGCCGAAGTTTGACGTCGATGAATGCCAGCAGCGCGGCATGACATTTGCCGCGCCGCTGAAAGTGACGCTGCGGCTCATCGTGTTCGAGCTCGACCCGGACACCCAGTCGCGGTCGGTCAAGGACATCAAGGAACAGGACGTTTACATGGGCGACATGCCGCTCATGACCGCCAACGGTACGTTCGTGGTCAACGGCACCGAGCGCGTGATCGTTTCCCAAATGCACCGTTCTCCCGGCGTGTTCTTCGACCATGACAAGGGCAAGACGCATTCGTCGGGCAAGCTTCTGTTCGCGGCCCGCATCATTCCCTACCGCGGTTCTTGGCTTGACTTCGAGTTCGACGCCAAGGACATCATCTATGCCCGCATCGACCGGCGCCGCAAGCTGCCCATCACCACGCTGCTTTACGCGCTGGGCCTCAAGTCGGAAGAAATCCTTCACACCTTCTACAAGTCCGTCACCTATAAGCTGACCAAGAACGGCTGGAAGACGCCCTTCGATGCGAACCGCTACAAGGGTATCAAGCCGACCGTCGATCTGATCGATGCCAAGACGGGGCAGGTGGTCGTCGAGGCCGGCAAGAAGATCACCCCCCGTCTGGCGCGCAAGATTGCCGAGGACGGCGTGAAGGACCTGCTGGTCCGCGACGAGGATCTGCACGGCCTGTTCCTGGCGGATGAGCTGGTCAACGAAAAGACCGGCGAAATCTTCGCCGAGGCGGGCGACGAAATCGGCGAGAAGAACCTGGCGGCGCTCAAGGATGCGGGCTTCGCGGAACTGCGCCTTCTCGACATCGATCACATCAACACGGGCGCCTACATCCGCAACACGCTGAAAGCCGACAAGGTCGAGAGCTACGAGCAGGCGCTGGTTGAAATCTACCGCGTCATGCGCCCGGGCGAACCGCCCACCCGCGAGACGGCCGAAGCTTTGTTCAACGGTCTGTTCTTTGATCAGGAACGCTACGACCTGTCGGCGGTGGGCCGGGTCAAGATGAACATGCGCCTTGACCTCGATGTGCCGGACAATGTGCGTATCCTGCGCAAGGACGACATCATCGCCGTGATCAAGACGCTGCATGAACTGCGCGACGGCAAGGGCGAGGTCGACGATATCGACCATCTTGGAAACCGCCGCGTGCGCTCGGTCGGCGAGCTGATGGAGAACCAGTATCGCCTGGGCCTCGTGCGCATGGAGCGCGCCATCAAGGAGCGCATGTCGTCGGTCGATATCGACACGGTGATGCCGCATGACCTGATCAACGCCAAGCCGGCGGTGGCCGCGGTCCGTGAGTTCTTTGGCTCCTCGCAGCTGTCGCAGTTCATGGACCAGACCAATCCGCTGTCCGAGATCACCCACAAGCGCCGTCTTTCGGCCCTTGGCCCGGGTGGCCTCACGCGCGAACGCGCCGGCTTCGAGGTGCGCGACGTGCACCCGACGCATTATGGCCGCATCTGCCCGATCGAGACGCCGGAAGGCCCGAATATCGGCCTTATCAACTCGCTCGCCACCTATGCCCGCGTCAACAAATATGGATTCATCGAGACGCCCTATCGCAAGGTGATCAACGGCAAGGTCTCTGACGATGTGATGTATCTTTCGGCCATCGAGGAGCAGAAGCACCACATTGCCCAGGCCAACGTGGCGCTGAACAAGAACGGCAGCTTCGCCGAGGATCTGGTGATCGCCCGCCACGCCGGCGACGTGCTCACCGTTCCGGCTGACCGCATTGATTTCGTCGATGTGTCGCCGAAGCAGCTGGTTTCAGTGGCCGCGGCGCTGATTCCGTTCCTCGAGAATGACGACGCCAACCGGGCGCTGATGGGCTCCAACATGCAGCGCCAGGCGGTGCCGCTCGTGCGCACCAATGCGCCGCTGGTGGGAACAGGCATGGAATCCGTGGTCGCCCGGGATTCCGGCGCCGCCGTCGCCGCCCGCCGTACCGGCGTCGTCGACCAGGTGGACGCGAAGCGCATCGTGATCCGCGCCACCGAGGAGACCGATCCGTCGAAGTCCGGCGTCGACATCTACACGCTGGCCAAGTTCCAGCGCTCCAACCAGAACACCTGCATCAACCAGCGTCCGCTGGTGCGGGTGGGGGACAAGGTGAAGGCCGGCGACATCATTGCCGACGGCCCATCGACCGATCTCGGCGATCTGGCGCTCGGCCAGAACGTGCTCGTCGCATTCATGCCGTGGAACGGTTACAACTTCGAGGACTCGATCCTGCTCTCCGAGCGCATTGTGAAAGACGACGTGTTCACCTCGATCCACATCGAGGAATTCGATGTAATGGCCCGCGACACCAAGCTGGGGCCAGAGGAAATCACCCGCGACATTCCGAATGTGGGCGAGGAAGCCCTCAAGAATCTGGATGAGGCGGGCATCGTCTATATCGGCGCGGAAGTGAAGCCGGGAGACATTCTGGTCGGCAAGATCACGCCGAAGGGCGAAAGCCCGATGACGCCCGAGGAGAAGTTGCTCCGCGCCATCTTCGGCGAAAAGGCCTCGGACGTGCGCGACACGTCTCTTAAGCTGCCGCCCGGCGTTGCCGGCACGGTGGTGGAGGTTCGTGTGTTCAACCGCCACGGCGTTGACAAGGATGAACGCGCTCAGGCGATCGAACGCGAGGAAATCGACCGTCTGGCAAAGGACCGTGACGACGAACTGGCGATCCTCGACCGCAATTCCTATGGCCGCCTCAAGGGCTTCCTCGCCGGCAAGACCGCGTCCGGCGGACCCAAGGGTTACAAGATCGAGGGCAAGATCAGCGAGAAGGTCCTCGATGATGTGCCGCAGTCGCAGTGGTGGAACATCGCGCTCTCCGATGAAAAGGCGATCGGCGAACTGGAAGCGATGAAGCAGCAGTACGACGAGTCGAAGAAGCGCCTCGATACGCGCTTCCACGACAAGGTGGACAAGCTGCAGCGCGGCGACGAGCTGCCGCCCGGCGTCATGAAGATGGTCAAGGTCTTCGTCGCCGTGAAGCGCAAGATTCAGCCGGGCGACAAAATGGCTGGCCGTCATGGCAACAAGGGTGTGGTGTCGCGTATCGTTCCGATCGAGGACATGCCGTTCCTTGAGGATGGGACCCACGTCGATGTGGTGCTGAACCCCTTGGGCGTGCCCTCGCGCATGAATGTCGGGCAGATCCTCGAGACCCATCTGGGCTGGGCCTGCGCCGGCATGGGCAAGCGCATCGGCGCGCTGCTTGACGCCAGCCGCGATTCTCGCGACGCGAAGAACCTGCGCAGCGAGATGACGCGCATCTACGGCAAGAACGAGGAACTGGAGAGCCTCGACGACAAGTCGCTCGTCGAAGCGGCCGAAAACCTCCGGGCGGGCGTTCCGATCGCCACCCCGGTGTTCGACGGCGCGCGCGAGGAGGACATCGCCGCCATGCTGAAGGACGCGGGTCTGTCAACGTCCGGCCAGGTGACGCTGTTCGACGGCCGCTCCGGCGAACCTTTCGACCGTCAGGTGACGGTGGGCTACATCTATATGCTGAAGCTCCACCACCTCGTTGACGACAAGATCCACGCGCGGTCCATCGGTCCCTATTCGCTCGTCACCCAGCAGCCGCTGGGCGGCAAGGCGCAGTTCGGCGGCCAGCGCTTCGGCGAGATGGAGGTGTGGGCACTCGAGGCCTATGGCGCCGCCTATACGCTGCAGGAGATGCTGACCATCAAGTCGGACGACGTGGCGGGGCGCACCAAGGTCTATGAGGCCATCGTGCGCGGTGACGACACCTTCGAGGCGGGCATCCCCGAGAGCTTCAACGTGCTCGTGAAGGAGATGCGCTCGCTGAGCCTGAACGTCGAACTGCAAAGCTCGCAGCAATCCAGCTGATCAACATCCTCGGCGGGAGCCAGTTCTCCCGCCGGCTCCGCCACCTGAATTCGAACGCCCCGCGGGAGGTTGTCCCGCCTAAAGGAGAAGTGACCGATGAACCAAGAGGTCATGAACGTCTTCAACCCGGCGACCCCGGCTCCGACCTTCGATCAGATCCGCATCTCGATCGCCAGCCCGGAGAAAATCCTGTCCTGGTCGTTCGGCGAGATCAAGAAGCCCGAGACCATCAATTACCGCACCTTCAAGCCGGAGCGCGATGGCCTGTTCTGCGCCCGCATTTTTGGCCCGGTGAAGGACTACGAGTGCCTGTGCGGCAAGTACAAGCGCATGAAGTACAAGGGCATCATCTGCGAAAAGTGCGGCGTGGAAGTGACGCTCTCCAAGGTCCGGCGTGAGCGCATGGGCCACATCGAGCTCGCCGCTCCGGTCGCCCACATCTGGTTCCTGAAATCACTGCCCAGCCGCATCTCCATGCTGCTCGACATGACGTTGAAGGACGTGGAGCGCATTCTTTATTTCGAGAGCTACATCGTGCTCGAGCCGGGCCTGACGCCCCTCAAGCTGCACCAGCTTCTGTCCGAGAGCGAATATCTCAAGGCTCAGGAAGACTATGGCGAGGACGCCTTCACGGCGGGTATCGGCGCTGAAGCCGTCCGCGACATGCTGATGGCCATCAACCTTGAACAACTGCGCGACCAGCTGCGCGAGGAACTCAAGACCGCCACCGGTGACCTCAAGCCAAAGAAACTTGCCAAGCGCCTGAAGCTGGTGGAGAGCTTCATCGAATCCGGTAACCGCCCGGAATGGATGATCCTCACCCAGGTTCCGGTGATCCCCCCCGAGCTGCGCCCGCTGGTGCCGCTCGATGGCGGCCGCTTCGCCACGTCCGATCTGAACGATCTCTACCGCCGGGTCATCAACCGCAATAACCGTCTCAAGCGGCTGATCGAACTGCGCGCCCCCGACATTATCGTGCGCAACGAAAAGCGCATGCTTCAGGAAGCCGTCGATGCGCTGTTCGACAATGGCCGCCGCGGCCGCGTCATCACCGGCGCCAACAAGCGTCCGCTGAAGTCGCTTGCCGACATGCTGAAGGGCAAGCAGGGCCGGTTCCGCCAGAACCTGCTGGGCAAGCGCGTGGACTATTCCGGCCGCTCGGTGATCGTGGTGGGCCCGGAACTGAAGCTCCATCAGTGCGGCCTGCCGAAGAAGATGGCGCTCGAGCTGTTCAAGCCGTTCATCTATTCGCGGCTCGAGGCCAAGGGCCTTTCCGCAACCGTGAAGCAGGCGAAGAAGCTCGTGGAGAAGGAGAAGCCCGAGGTTTGGGATATCCTCGATGAGGTGATCCGCGAGCATCCGGTGCTGCTGAACCGCGCCCCGACGCTGCACCGCCTCGGCATCCAGGCCTTTGAGCCGGTGCTGATCGAGGGCAAGGCGATCCAGCTGCATCCGCTGGTCTGCACCGCCTTCAATGCTGACTTCGACGGCGACCAGATGGCCGTGCACGTGCCCCTGTCGCTGGAAGCCCAGCTCGAAGCGCGCGTCCTCATGATGTCGACGAACAACGTGCTGCACCCCGCTAACGGGCAGCCGATCATCGTGCCGTCTCAGGATATCGTGCTGGGACTCTACTACCTGTCGATCATCCGCAAGGGTGAGCCTGGTGAGGGCAAGGCTTTCGGAAACATGGCCGAGATCGACCATGCGCTTGCGGCGGGCGTCATCACGCTCCACACCAAGATCAAGGGCCGGGTAAGCGAGATGAACGCCGAAGGGCGCATCGTCAATCGTATCGTCGAGACCACGCCGGGCCGGATGAAGATCGGCGAGTTGCTCCCCAAGGCCATCAATATCAGCTTCGATCTCTGCAACAAGCTGATGACCAAGCGCGACATCTCGCGGATGATTGACGCCGTCTACCGCCACTGCGGCCAGAAGGAGTCCGTGATCTTCTGCGACCGCATCATGGCGCTTGGCTTCTATAACGCCTACAAGGCGGGCATCTCCTTCGGCAAGGACGACATGGTGATCCCGGAGACCAAGGAGAAGATCGTCAACCAGACCCGTGGTCTGGTGAAGGAGTTCGAACAACAGTATATCGACGGTCTCATCACCCAGGGCGAGAAGTACAACAAGGTGGTCGATGCCTGGGCCAAGACGACCGATAAGGTCGCCGAGGAGATGATGGCGCGGATTTCGTCCGTTCAGATGGATGAGAAGACCGGCCGCGAGAAGCCGATCAACTCGATCTATATGATGAGCCACTCGGGCGCCCGCGGATCGCCCGCCCAGATGAAGCAGCTTGGCGGTATGCGCGGCCTGATGGCCAAGCCATCGGGCGAAATCATCGAGACGCCGATCATCTCGAACTTCAAGGAAGGCCTGTCGGTGCTCGAGTATTTCAACTCGACCCATGGCGCCCGCAAGGGCCTCGCTGATACGGCGCTCAAAACCGCGAACTCGGGCTATCTCACCCGCCGCCTTGTTGACGTGGCGCAGGATGCGATCATCTCGGAAGTTGATTGCGGCACCAAGGCGTCGATCACCGCCCGGCCGATCGTCGATGCCGGCGAGATCATTGCTTCGCTCGGCAGCCGCGTGTTGGGCCGCACCGCCGCCACGGATGTGATCGATCCCGCCACCGGCAATGTCATCGTCGGCGCCGGCGAGGAAATCCTTGAATCGCATGTTGAGCGGATCGAGAAGTCGGGCATTTCCGAGATCCGCATCCGTTCGGTCTTGACCTGCGAGACCAAGTTCGGCGTCTGCGCCAAGTGTTATGGGCGCGACCTGGCGCGCGGCACTCCCGTCAACATGGGCGTGGCGGTTGGCGTTATCGCTGCGCAGTCGATCGGCGACCCGGGCACGCAGCTCACCATGCGCACCTTCCACATCGGCGGAACGGCGCAGGTGCTGAACGAATCCTTCATCGAGGCCAATGCTGACGGCAAGATCGTCATTCGCAACAAGAACGTTGCGAAGGATGCCAACGGCCGCCTGATGGTCATGGGCCGGAACTCGTCGCTGGTGCTGGTGGATGAAAACGGCACTGAGCGCGCCGTCCACAAGCTTGGCTATGGCACAAGGCTCTATGTGGACGAGGGCGACAAGGTGAAGCGCGGCGCGCGTCTTGCTGAGTGGGACCCCTATACCCGCCCGCTGATGACAGAGGTCGAGGGCACCGTCGAGTTCGAGGATGTCGTGGAAGGCGTGTCGGTCCATGAGGTGGCGGACGAGGCCACCGGCATCACCAACCGCGTGATCATCGATTGGCGGTCTAATCAGCGCGGCTCGTCTCTGAAGCCCGCCATGGTGGTCAAGGGCAAGGACGGCAAGGTGATGAAGCTCGCCCGTGGCGGCGAGGCGCGCTACCTGCTGTCGGTCGATGCCGTGCTTTCAGTCGATCCCGGCGCCAAGGTCACGGCGGGCGACGTGCTGGCCCGCATTCCGCTGGAAAGCGCCAAGACCCGCGACATCACCGGCGGTTTGCCGCGGGTGGCGGAGCTGTTCGAGGCCCGGCGGCCGAAGGACCACGCGATCATTGCCGAGATTTCCGGCCGCGTCGAGTTCGGCCGCGACTATAAGAACAAGCGCCGCATCCGCATCGTTCCGCAGGAAGAGGGCGCCGAGGCGGTGGAGTATCTCATCCCGAAGGGCAAGCATCTGCCCGTTCAGGAGGGAGACTTCATCGAGAAGGGCGAGTTCATTATGGACGGCAACCCGGCGCCGCATGACATTCTGGACATCAAGGGCGTGGAGGAGCTGGCCTCCTACCTCGTCAACGAGATTCAGGAAGTCTACCGTCTGCAGGGCGTGAACATCAACGACAAGCACATCGAGGTGATCGTCCGCCAGATGCTGCAGAAGGTTGAAATCACCGACTCGGGCGAGTCCACCCTGCTGGTGGGCGAGCAGGTGGACCGCGAGGAACTCGACAGCGAGAATGCCAAGCTGGCAGCCAACGGCATGCGTCCGGCCTCCGGAAAGCCGGTGCTGCTGGGCATCACCAAGGCTTCGCTGCAGACCCGCTCCTTCATCTCGGCGGCGTCCTTCCAGGAAACCACGCGCGTGCTGACCGAAGCCTCGATCATCGGCAAGGTCGACACGCTGGAGGGCCTCAAGGAGAACGTGATCGTGGGCAGGCTGATCCCGGCTGGCACTGGCGGCATGCTGACCAGGCTTCGCCAGGTGGCCGACAAGCGCGACCAGCTGATCCTCGAAGAACAGGCCAAGGCCTCGGAGTTGCCGCCTGCGGCGGAGTAGCCCGGGCATAGATCCATGGTGCGAAAGGCCCGGCATGTGCCGGGCCTTTTTTCTATACCTAGCGGTATCAGTGGCGTATTGCGCGCACCATGAGTGGAAGCGCATGGCTCGTCGCCGTCGTCCTGTTCGCGGTTTCGACATGTTTCTCGCCGGGGCCAAACAATCTCATGCTGGTGACGTCTGGCGCAAAATTTGGCCTGGCGCGCAGCTGGCGGCACATCTGGGGCGTGGCGCTTGGCTTTCCGTTGATGGTCGCCGTCGTGGCGATGTTTCTGGGCGCGGTTTTCCAGGCACTGCCCGTACTGCACGATGTGCTGAACATTCTTGGCGCCGCCTATCTGTTGTATCTGAGCTGGAAGATCATCATGGCGGGCGGCTCGATCGAGCAGGGCGACGCCGGCAAGCCGCTGAGCTTCACCGAAGCCGCTCTGTTCCAGTGGGTGAACCCCAAGGCCTGGGTGATGGCGACGGGCGCGATTGCCGCCTACACGACCACGGCTGGATATACGGCCGAGGTGGCCGGCATCGTTGCCGCCTTCACCGCCGTGGGCATCGCATCGAGCCTGACATGGGCCGGGTTCGGCACGCTGATCGCCCGCTTTCTCAACACACCTGCCCGCATGCGGGCCTTCAACATCACCCTGGGCGTGCTGCTGATCGCTTCGGTGTTGCCGATCCTGCTCGCCCGGACGCCTGTTCCCTAGCCGCCATAGCCGCCGCGTTTCAGCACGCCATGGGCTTCCAGCACAGGCTGTAGCCTGGGTCTGGCGCGTACCTCGCCCGCCAGCTTCGCCACCGCCGGAAAACGGCGATGGAATTCTGCTTCGTTAGGGCGGCCCCAGACCGTGAGCATAAAAGCATAAAGGTCGAGGGCGGAGAAATCCGGGCCCATCAGCCAAGGCCCACTTGTCAAGAGGCGTTGCTCAAGAATACGCCAGTAGCCGTCTGAGCGTTCGAGGGCCCGGGCGGCGATAAAGGCATCCTGCGCCGGGGTCTCCGCATAGCCGCTGCCGCCGAAGCACAGGCTGATGGTTGGGTAGAGTTCCGTGCTCATGAGATGCAGCAGGCTCATGAAGTCGCCATAGGCGCCGGACCCGATGGCGGGCGACATCCGCCTTTCGGGATGCGCGGCAATCAGGAAGGAGAAGATGGCTGCGGATTCATAAATCGTGCGCCCATCCGGCAGCCCCAGCGCCGGGATCAGCCCCAGCGGGTTAAGCTTGCGGAATTCCGGCGCCCTTACCTGATCGACCGTCATCCAGACGCTCTCATAAGGCGCGGCCATTTCGGCGAGCAGGCAATCGACGCCCAGCGAACCCCAGGCCTTCGCATTATAGAGCTTGTACATGGCTCCTCCGGCGTGGTCCTGGCCTGTGTGTCGACCTCAGTTCAATCCTCGAGCGCGGTGCGGATCTTCTCGGCATGTGCGGCAAGCAGCGCCTGATCAGCCATCTGGCCGCTATGCGGGCGGAGGCCGACGCCCGCATGCCGCGGCAGCACATGGAAATGCAGGTGGAACACGCTCTGCCCGGCGGCCGCTTCGTTGAACTGCTGGATCAGCACGCCCTCGGCGTTGAACGCCTTGCGCACCGCCCTCGCCACGTTCTGCACCGTGGCCATGAGCGCGCCAAGCACGGCAGGCTCGGCATCCAGCAGGTTGCGGGATGGCTTCTTGGGAATGACCAGGGTGTGCCCATCAGCCTGCGGCATCACATCCATGAAGGCCAGCGTGTGCTCGTCCTCATAAACCTTGTGGCTTGGAATCTGGTCAATGAGAATCCGCGCGAAGATGTTGTTGGGATCATAGGTCATCGCTCTCTCCTCGTCAGATGTCCTGTTCCTGCCGGAACGGCGAATGGGCCGCAAGGGCCTGCCGCTCCTGCTCGACGCCCTCTCGTTCAGCTTCCAGATAATTGGCGACTGCCCGCTGCAGGCCGGGATGAGCGAGGAAATGCAGGCTGTGGGTCTTCTGCGGCAGGTAGCCCCGCGCCAGCTTGTGCCCGCCCTGGGCCCCGGCCTCGACGCGGGACAGGCCGCGGGCGATGGCGAAATCGATGGCCTGATAATAGCAGGTCTCGAAATGCAGGCAGTCGTGATGCTCGATCGCGCCCCAGTTGCGGCCATAAAGGGCATGTGAGCCGATGAAATTGAGCGCACCCGCGATCATGCGGCCGGCGCGGCTGGCCATCACCAGCAGGATGTGCTCCGGCATCGCTTCGCCGATGCGGCTGAAGAATTCCCGGTTGAGATAGGGCGTGCCCCATTTGCGCGCGCCGGTATCCATGTAGAAATCGAAGAAAGCGTCCCAGTGCCGCTCCGCGATGGCCTTCCCGGTAAGCGCTGCAAGCGTAATCCCCGCGTTTGCGACGGCGGCGCGTTCCTTGCGGATATTCTTGCGCTTCTGGGAGGAGAGCGAGGCAAGGAAATCCTCGAAACTGCCATAGCCGTTGTTCCGCCAGTGGAACTGGATATCGGCGCGCTGCAGCCACTGGGGGCCGCCCAGCAACGCCCAATCCGTCTCGGGCAGGAAAGTGATGTGTACCGAAGAGCATTTCTCTTCGCCGCAGAGCGCGATGAGACCCGCCGCGAGCGCGCGCTTGGCCTCAGCCGTTTCGGCCAGCAGCCGCGGTCCGGTGACGGGGGTGAAGGGCACGGACACCTGCAGCTTCGGATAATAGCGTCCGCCGGCCCGCTCGTAGGCGTCGGCCCAGCCATGGTCGAAGACATATTCGCCATAGGAATGGCGCTTGCGGTAGCAGGGCACGAGGCCAGTGATGCGGTCCTTCTCGCCGGTCATCACCAGGTGGCGTGGCGTCCAGCCGGTCGCCGATGCGGTGCAACCGGCTTCCTCAAGGCAGCGGAAGAAATCATGCGTCACGAGCGGGTTGAATTCGGCTTCCGGCGGGTTGGCAAGCCGGTCCCACGTGGCGCGTGGCACCCCTGTAACGCTGGTGATCGCTTTCAGCATCTCAGGCGAGGAAGCCTTCGAAGGTGATCTGGTCGCAATGGCGCAGCGCCTGCCGGGCCTCGGCGGGCGAGCGTATGGTCCAGCTGATCACCGGCAGGCCGGCGGCCCGCAGCGCGGTGACCGGTGCAAAGGGCAGCTCCTCGAAATAGAAGGACACAAAATCTGGTCTGCTGCGGGCGAGATGCGAAAAGCTGCGGAGTTCCTGCTGCCGGGCTGGCGGCAGCCAGCTGTAATACGGGTCGAAGGCCCGTTCGGCCACGAGGCCGCGCGGGGTGGCGGGAGACAGCCGCCGCAACGTGGCCAGCACATCGGGGTCGAAGGACATCAGGCAATAGGCACCGTGGTAGCCCTCCAGCACCTTGAGGGCGCGGGCCGCCAGCCGCTCATCGCCGTCCCAATGCGATTTGAGCTCGATCACGAGCGGCACCTTGCCATTCACCTGGGTCAGCAGGGCGGCCAGACTCTGCACCCGGTCGTTGCCACCTCGAAGCGTGAGTTGTGCCATTTCGGCGGCTGTCAGGTCCTTCACCAGGCCGTGCGCCCCGGTGAGGCGCTCGAGGCTTTCGTCATGGAACACCACAGCTTCGCCATCCCTTGTGATCTGCAGGTCACATTCGATGGCATAGCCATGCGCCATGGCGGCCGCGAAGGCGGAAGCCGAATTCTCGATAATGCCTTGCCCCTCGTTATGAAGCCCGCGGTGGGCGATCGGGCGCGCGGTGAGAAAATCGAGCCTCGGGGTCATTCGACTTCGATGATCGCCTCGACCTCGGTCGAGATGCCCATCGGCAGGGACGGCGCGGCCACGGCCGAGCGGGCGTGGCGGCCTTTGTCGCCGAACACCTCGACCATCAGGTCAGAGGCGCCGTTGATGACCTTGGGGTGATCCTTGAAATCGGCGGTGGAATTCACAAAACCAAGCAGCTTCACCACCCGCTTGACCCGGTCAAGATCGCCGCCGCAGGCGTCCTTCAGCTGGGCCAGCACGTTGAGGGCGCAGAGCCGGGCTGACTTGATGCCGTCCTCCAGCGTCACATCGGCGCCGAGGCAGCCGGGGTAAGTTACCTTGCCATCCATGATCGGGCCCTGCCCGGAAATGAACACCAGATTGCCGCTGCGCACCCAGGGCACGTAATTGGCCACTGGCTTGGCGGCCTGCGGCAGGCTGATGCCGAGCCCGGCGAGGCGGCGGTCGATCTCTCCCATTCTAGTCTCCTGTCAAAAGGTCGGTTGGCGTTTCGCCGCGGAAGAATTGTTCAAGATTATCGATGCATTTGTGGCCCATGGCGCTGCGCGTGCCAGGCGTTGCGCTGCCGATGTGCGGCAGCATGAAGACATTGTCGAGGCCGCGGTAGCGCGGGTCGATGCGCGGTTCGCCGCGAAACACGTCAAGCCCCGCCGCAGCCAGCTTGCCGGAGGAAAGTGCAGCAATCAGCGCGCCATCATCCACGATATCGCCGCGCGCCGTGTTGACAACAATCGCGCCATCAGGGAGCAGGGCGAGGGTCGCGGCATTGACGATGCCGCGCGTCTCGGGCGTCGAGGCGCAGTTGATCGACAGGAAATCGCAGTTGGGCAGCATGTCTTCGAAGTGCTGGTGATAAGTGGCCTGTGAGGCCTCCGCCGCCGCCACCGGGCGCCGTGAGTGATAGTGCAGCGTCATGCCGAAGGCCCTGGCGCGGCGGGCCACCGCCTGGCCGATCCGGCCCATGCCGAGAATGCCCAGCCGCCTGCCCGAGACATCATGGCCCAAGGGTGAAATCAGCGTGGTCTCGCCCCAGCGGTCCTCGCGCACCATGCGGTCGCCCCAGGAAGCGCCGCGCGCCGCGCCGAGGATCAACAGCAGGGCGACATCGGCGGTGGCATCGGTGAGCACGCCCGGCGTATTGGTGACGGCGATTCCGCGGGCTTTTGCCTGCGGGATCGACAGATGGTCATAGCCCACCGAATGGGTGGCGATGATGCGGATCGATGGCGGCAGGGCCGGGATGAAATCCGGTCCCAGCTTGTCGAAGGAGGTGAGCAGGAGGCCGTCATGCCGGCCGCATTTTTCGAGGATTTCGGCGGCGCTCAACGGCCGGTCATCGGGGTTGAGCGTGGCGCGGAACGCGGCGGCGATGCGCCGTTCAACGTCCGGCATCATCTTGCGGGTTACCAGGATGCGCGGCGGGTTGCTGGTGCCGGTCATGGCCGGTTCTTCGGGAGCTGTGCGATCATATCGGCATTGGACCACCGGGGAGGGGGAGATTCAAGTTTGAAGTGGCCGGAGCGCGGGCGCGGCCTCACGCCGCCCCGGGACCCGCCGCATGGCTTGACGGCGATACTGTCAATTTGATATACATTACATGGTGTATATCAAATGGAACATGCCATGACGTCCACGGCGAAGATTTTCATGCATGGCCCCTCCCAGGCCGTGCGCCTGCCCAAGGAGTTCCGCTTCGAGGGCAAGGAAGTGCGCGTCTCGCGGCAGGGCGATAAGGTGATCCTGGAGCCGTTGAATGCCGGCAGGTCCTTCGACCCCGAGGCGTTCTGGCGCATGATTGACGCGCTGGAGGGTGGCGACTTCATGCCGGAAGGCCCACCCGCCGATCCGCCGCCCAAGCCGGACAAGCGCTTCGCCGGCCCATGATCTGCATTGATACGAATGTGGTGATCGCGGCGATTTCGAACCGCATCCCCGCCGTGCGCCACCGACTGGGCGAGCAGTTGCGCGGCGGCGCGAGGCTGGGTCTGCCGGTGATTGCGCTGTTCGAACTGCGCTACGGCTATGCCAAGAGCGCCCGGCGAGCGCAGTCCGAGCAGCTCTTGCAAGCCCTGCTGATGCAGGGAGTCGAGGTCCTGCCCTTCGAGCCGGCAGATGCCAGCCATGCCGGCGACATCCGCGCGCAGCTGGAGGCCATTGGCCAGCCCATAGGCTCCTATGATTATCTCATTGCCGCCCAGGCGCGCTGCCGCGGCGCCACGCTGGTCACCGCGAACACCCGCGAATTCGCGCGGGTGCCGGGGCTTGTTGTCGCCGATTGGGCGGCGTGACGGGTCAGCCGCTGCCTTGCCAGCCGTTCTCCGGCAACCTGTCGATAGCTAATTAACTTGTCCGGTTTTGGTAGCACATCAAATGTCCGCTTCTTGTGTTTTTGTGGTCCTGTGGGATTGTGGTCAAGGCGGAGCCTTGTCCACATTTCCACAGGTCTTGCGGCTGAACGGATTTAAGCCGCATGTCTTGTCCCGGTTGGCATTCCTGCCTGGTCGTAGCGTCCGAGGCAGAGCGGCCCGTGGAAGATGGCGTGGCTGCCGTCGGGATACTGGCGCACCTTGACCCTGGCTTTCACAAAATGCGCCCTGACCGGGCTTTCGGGGATCTGCAGCTTGAGGCGGTTGAACGACACGCAGTTATCGTTGCCGACCTGGCGCTCCTCCTGAACGCAGAGAATTTCGGCGAGATCGGCCCTTGCGACGGGCACGAAGGCCGACCCGGGCTCGCGCGCCGGGACGGCGAAACGGGCGTTGTGGGCGGGGATATAGACATCCTTCAGAAACTGGTTGGCGGCTTCCATCGTCGTCACGCCGGCCAGCCTGAATTCCTTCGGCAGCCGGTCCTGCAGGGTCTGAAACAGGCGTTCCGAGCGGCCGCGCGCCTGGGG
>NZ_JBJTER010000070.1:0-34011 GCF_046093005.1 Aestuariivirga sp. | reverse complement strand
CCGAGGCGGCCTTCCTCGATCCGCTCGACGAGATCGTGGCCACCGGCAAGACGGCGGCGGAAAATCTGCTCGCTCTCTATCACGGCGGCTGGCACGGCGACGTCAGGCGGGTGTTCCGCGATTTCGCCTACTGAGACGTCGCCACCCTGACGATCCGGTAGGCGGCGATCACCGCGGCGATGCCGAACACCACGGAGCCGATGGCGGTTCCCACCAGAAGCCCCTCAGGCCCCCCCAGCTTGGCCCCCAGCAGCGCGAAGGGAATGGTGCCCAGCGTCGCCTTGCCCCAGTTGAAGAGGGTGGAAAGCTTGGGCCGCCCGAGATTGTTGAAGGCGGCATTCGCCACGAATTGCGCCCCGGCGAAGGCCCAGCTGATGCCGATGAAGGTACAGAAGAACACCACGATATCGACGCTGCGCCCCGCGGCGTTGAAGCCCTCGGCGATCTGGTGGCGGAACACGAACAATATGAGCGAGGCGGCCAGCGTGTAGAGGGCGGAGAAGATCAGCCCGTCGGTCAGCGTCTGGCGCACCCGGTCATGCCGCCTGGCGCCGAAATTCTGGCCGATCACCGGGCCCACCGCGCCGGAGAGCGAAAAGATCACGCCATAGGCCACCGGAATGAGCCGCCCGACGATGGCGAAGCCCGCCACCGCCTCGTCGCCGAAGCGGGCGATCTCATAGGTCATATAGGCGTTGGCGAAGGGGGCGGCGAGCTGGGTGAGGATGGCCGGATAGGCGATGGCCCACAGCGCCGGAAAATCGCGCTTGAGGCCGCCCAAGCGCAGCGGGTTGAGGAAGCCATGCACCCTGGCCACGCCATGCAGGCCGATGCCGAAGGACACGAGATAGCCCAGCACCGTGGCGATCGCCGCGCCCTGGATGCCGAGGCCCAGTCCGAAGATGAAGAGGGGGTCGGCGCAGATCGTGACGATCGCCGTGGAGAGCGTGATGTACATGGCCCGCTTCGCATCGCCGATGCCGCGCAGGATGAAGGAGCAGCACAGCGCGCCGCCGACCAGGATGTAGCCTGGCGTCATGGTCCAGATGAACAGCTGGGCGAGGCGCTTGGCTTCGCCCGAGGCTCCCATCTGGTTGAGCAGCGGGCCGGAGCCCAGCGCGATGATCAGGGTGATCGCCGCCGCCATGATCAGCGCGAAGAGCAGCGCGCTCGTGGCGTATTCGCGGGCCCTTGTCACGTCCCCCGCGCCGATGTTGCGCGCCACCAGCGCGGCGGCCGCGATGCCGGAGCCGATCGCCGCCGAGAGATTGACGAACACGATGGTGCCGGCATAGCCGATCGCCGCCGTCACCTCGGTCTGTTTCAGCAAGGACAGAAAGAACAGGTCGATGAGATCGACGAGGAACAGCGCCATGAGGCCCACCGCGCCGGTGAGCGTCATCACCGCAACATGGCGCATGGTGGAGCCGGTGACGAAGGGCGCGCTGGCGGTGGGAGCGGCGGAGGCGGTCATACCGGAAAGCCGAGCTTGCGGGCTTCGGCCCGCACGCCGTCATGGCCGGTGAAATGATGGCCGCTGAGCCCGGCGAGCCGCGCGCCGGTCACGTTGGAGCGCTTGTCATCGATGAACCAGCAATGCGCCGCATCGACGCCCATGCGCTGCAACAGGCTCCTGAAGCTGGACGGATCGGGCTTCTTGGCGCCGAATTCGAAGGAATGATAGTGCTCCGCGAAGATTTCAGTGAGCCCCGGAAAGAGTTCGGCAAGGCTCGCCTTGGTGAGCGGGCCGTTGTTGCTGTAGATGGCGAGCCGCGCCTCGGCCCCGATCTGCCTGGCCCGCGCCAGCAGGTCGGGCCAGGGCGTCATCGCCTCGCGCCGCGCCGCCACCCACGCGTCCCGGCTGATCGGATAGCCCAGCCTCAGGCCGAATTCCCGTAGATAGTCATCCGGGTCAGGGTAGCCGCCGGTATCGGCCTCGTCCTCGAAGCCCGAATCCCAGATCGCCGCGCGGATGTCACGGGGCATGCGGCCCGAGAGGCGCGACAGCGCCCGGAGCCGCCGGCCCAGATCGTAGCGGCAGAGCACGTCGTCCATGTCGAAGATGACGACGGCGGGTTTCATGGGCGATCAGGACGCCGTGCCGCCGACGGTGAGCCGGTCGATGCGCAACGACGGCTGGCCGACGCCCACGGGAACGCCCTGGCCGTCCTTGCCGCAGGTGCCGATGCCGGGGTCGAGGCCCATGTCGTTGCCGACCATCGATATCCGCGTGAGCGCGTCAGCACCGGCCCCGATCAGCGTGGCGCCCTTCACCGGCATGGTGATCTTGCCGTCCTCGATCAGATAGGCCTCGGTGCAGGAGAACACGAATTTGCCCGAGGTGATGTCCACCTGGCCGCCGCCGAAGGATTTGGCGAACAGGCCGCGCTTGATCGAGCGCAGGATTTCCTCCGGCTCGCGGCTGCCCGCGAGCATATAGGTGTTGGTCATGCGCGGCATCGGCGCATGGGCGTGGGACTGGCGGCGGCCGTTGCCGGTGGGGGCAACACCCATCAGCCGGGCATTGAGCCGGTCCTGCATCAGGCCAACCAGAATGCCGTCCTCGATCAGCGTCGTTCGGCGCGACGGCGTGCCCTCGTCATCGATGGTGATCGAACCGCGCCGGTCCGGCAGCGTGCCGTCATCGACGATGGTCACGCCCTTGGCCGCCACCCGGCTTCCCTGCATGCCGGTGAACACGCTGGTCTTCTTGCGGTGGAAATCGCCCTCGAGCCCGTGGCCCACCGCCTCATGCAGCAATATGCCGGGCCAGCCGGGACCGAGCAGCACATCCATTTCGCCCGCCGGGGCGGGGCGGGCTTCCCGCGCCACGAGGCTTTGGCGCAAGGCCTCGCGGGCCGCCGCCATCCAGATGTCATCGGTGAAATAGGACAAGGGCTCGCCGCGGCCGCCCAGCCCATGGCTGCCCTGGCCCAGGTCCTTGCCATCGGCGCTGGTCACCGAAATGTTGAAGCGCACCAGCGGGCGCACATCGCGGTAGGAAGCGCCATCCGCCCGCAGGATTTCGACCGCCTGCCAGTCGGCCGCCATCGACACCGACACCTGGCGGACCCGCGGGTCGAGGCTCCTGGCATAGGCATCGGCCTTTTCGAGAAGCGCGATCTTGGCGGCGAAGCCCATCGCCTCCGCCGGATTCGCCTCGGCATAGAGCTTGCGGTTGGTGCGCTCCGGCTCCAGCGCATGGCTCACCTCGCCACCGGCCGTCACGCTGCGGCAGACCGCGGCGGCGCGCTTCAGCGCGGCTTCGGAGAGCTCGGTGGCATGGGCATAGGCGGCGGTCTCGCCGCGGACGGCGCGCAGTCCGAAGCCCTGCGATTCGTCGAAGCTCGCCGATTTCAGCTTGCCATCGTCCCAGACGAGGCTTTCGGTCTGGCGCTTTTCGAGGAATAATTCGCCGTCCTCGGCGCCCTTGAGCGTGCCGGCGACGATGGCTTCCGCCTGCGGGCGGCTGAGATCGGCGGAATCGAGGAGCGATAGGGTGGCGTCAGCGGGCACGGGCGAAACCTTCTGGTCAGACAACAGTCGCCTATAAAGATAGGCGAGGCCGGCGGCTTGCGCCAGCCCACAACGGCCGCGTCCGCCTTCAGGTTTTTTCGAGTTCGGCGAGCGAGGCTGAAAAGCCCTCCAGCGACAGCTTCATGGGGAGTCCCACGCCCGGCGCTTCATAAATGATGAAATTGGCTTCCTTGCCCTTCTTCATTTTGGCGATCGTCTCGGGCGAGGCTTCCGCGAAGGCCATACAGACCTGCGGCATGCAGCGCGTGAACGGCACCCGGCCAACCGCTTCGCCGTCGATCTCCAGCGCCACCCCGGTGGGCAGGAACACACCGATCGGTGCGATCACCCGCATGTTGAAGCCGGTCTTGTCGCCCTGTGCGACCTTGACCAGAACCAGGGTCAGCTGGGCGCGCGGGTTCTTCTCGTTCTTCGCCGATTGCACCATGCCGCACTGGCGTTGCGGCTGCTGGCCCTCGGCCGCGGGTGGGGTCTCGCAGGTGACCTTCCACGCGCCGTTCTCGGCGATGATTTCCACCTTGGGCGCGGGCGGCTGGCCGGGTTGAGCGGCGGGCTGGCCAGGGTCGGCGGTCTGCCCGGCCTGTTTGTTGGCGCGCGGCCCGAACTGCGTCTGGGCGTCTTGCTTCTGAGTTTCCTGGGCAACGGCCAGTCCGCCGAGCCACACGCCCAGCGTAAGGCTCGCGGCGGCGAACGTGAACCAGCGCAGCGGTTGTAAGGTGATTCGCACGGATGGTTACCCCATGGTTTCCGATTCGGCGGGTTTAGCGCCGGTCACGGTCTTAGACAACCGGCTTTGACGGTCCGTTTTTTCGGCTCTTGATGGCGGAATGGGGCAGAATTCCGTCCGCCACTGCAAGGCCTTGCGGCACGACGTTTTGCCGCGCCCGCCCACGTTGCGGCGGGCTTCCGAATGTGGTTCACAGACCCATTGGAGAAGGCGTTTCAGGCGACATCTGACCCCGCCGCCTTGCATGTTGACGCAAGGTCCATATGGGAGAGCAAAGCGATGAATTTCCGTTACATAGGAACAGCTGTGGCAGCGCTCGCCGCGGGTTTTGCCGGCGCGCCGGACGCGCTGGCCATCGAGGGCTACGCGAAACCCTGGCAAATGGGCCTGCAGCCCGCCGCCTCGCCGTCCATGGAGGCCATCACCTGGTTCCATAACGGGCTGCTGCTGCCGATCATCACGGCGATCGCTCTGTTCGTTCTGGCGCTGCTGCTGATGGTCATGGTCAAGTTCAATGCCAAGGCCAATCCGGTCCCCTCGGGCACCACCCACAACACGATGATCGAAGTGCTCTGGACGGTGATCCCGATCCTGATCCTCGTGGTGATCGCGGTGCCGTCGTTCCGCTTGCTCTATCTGCAGCGCGATATTCCGGCCTCCGACATGACGATCAAGGTGATCGGCAATCCCGGCTGGAACTGGACCTATGAATATCCGGACCTCGGCACCACCGAGGACGGCTCCGCCAAGGTCTCCTTCACCGCAAGCCTCGATGACCGCGCCCGTGACATGGAAACGGCCAAGCAGGCGGACGTGCCCTATCTGCTCAAGACCGACAACCCGGTGATCGTGCCGGTGGGCAAGATCGTGAAGCTGATCGTCACCTCGGATCCGGACGGCATCATCCACGCCTGGACGATCCCGCAGTTCGGCATGAAGATCGACGCCATTCCGGGCCGCCTCAACCAGGACTGGTTCAAGGCCGAGCGCGAGGGCGTGTTTTACGGGCAATGCTCCGAGCTGTGCGGCAAGGACCACGCCTACATGCCCATCGAGGTGCATGCCGTGTCGCAGGAAGCGTTCGACACCTGGGCCAAGACCGCGCAGACCGCGGGGCTCGAGGAAGCCTACAAGCAACTCGCCGCCGTCCAGGCCGCGGCCGGCCAGCTGGCGCAGAAGTAATCAGGATCGGGGGACATCAGAATGGCAACCGCAACCGCCGCCCATGACGACCACGGCCACCCCACGGGGTGGAAGCGTTACGCCTACTCGACCAACCACAAGGACATCGGCACGATGTATCTGTGGTTCGCGATTTTCGCCGGCGTGATCGGCGCGATCCTTTCGGTTGTCATGCGCATGGAGCTGCAGGAGCCGGGCATCCAGTATTTCGCGGGCCTCGCATCCATGGTCTACGGCACGCCGGAAGGCGCCGCGCTGGACGCCGGCAAGCACATGTACAATGTGTTCGTGACCGCGCACGGCCTGCTCATGATCTTCTTCATGGTCATGCCGGCGATGATCGGCGGCTTCGGCAACTGGTTCGTGCCGCTGATGATCGGCGCCCCGGACATGGCCTTCCCGCGCATGAACAACATCTCGTTCTGGCTCCTGCCGCCGGCGCTGGCGCTGCTGCTGATGTCGATGTTCGTCGAAGGCCCCGCCGGGGCATATGGCGTGGGCGGCGGCTGGACGATCTATCCGCCGCTGTCGACAACCGGCCAGCCCGGCCCGGCGATGGATTTCGCGATCCTGGCGCTGCATATCGCCGGCGCCTCGTCGATCCTCGGCGCCATCAACTTCATCACCACGATCTTCAACATGCGCGCTCCCGGCATGACGCTGCACAAGATGCCGCTGTTCGTGTGGTCGATCCTCGTCACCGTGTTCCTGCTGCTGCTGTCGCTGCCGGTTCTGGCCGGCGCCATCACCATGCTGCTCACCGACCGTAACTTCGGCACCGCCTTCTTCGTGCCGTCGGCGGGCGGCGACCCGGTCCTCTTCCAGCATCTGTTCTGGTTCTTCGGGCATCCGGAAGTTTACATCCTGATCCTGCCCGGCTTCGGCATCGTCTCGCAGGTGGTGGCCACCTTCTCGAAGAAGCCGGTGTTCGGCTACCTCGGCATGGCCTACGCGATGGTGGCGATCGGCGTCGTCGGCTTCATCGTCTGGGCGCACCACATGTACACGGTGGGCCTCGACGCCGACACCCAGGCCTATTTCGTGGCCGCCACGATGATCATCGCGGTGCCGACGGGCGTCAAGATCTTCTCCTGGATCGCCACCATGTGGGGCGGGTCGATCGAGTTCCGCTCACCCATGCTGTGGGCCCTGGGCTTCATCTTCCTGTTCACGGTGGGCGGCGTCACCGGCGTGGTTCTCGCCAATGCCGGCGTCGACCGCTCGCTGCACGACACCTATTATGTGGTCGCCCACTTCCACTATGTGCTGTCGCTGGGCGCGGTGTTCGCGATCTTCGCGGGCTACTATTTCTGGTTCCCGAAAATGACCGGCTACACCTTCTCCGAAGGCATCGCCAAGCTGCATTTCTGGGTCACCTTCGTGGGCGTCAACCTGGTGTTCTTCCCGCAGCACTTCCTCGGCCTCGCGGGCATGCCGCGGCGTTACATCGACTATCCGGAGGTGTTCGCGGGCTGGAACATGGTGTCCTCCTACGGCTCCTATCTCTCGGCTGTCGGCGTGCTGATCTTCCTCTACGGGCTGTTCGAGGCCTACAGCCGCAAACGGCAGGCCGCCGACAATCCGTGGGGCGAGGGCGCCACGACGCTGGAATGGACGCTGAGCTCGCCGCCGCCGTTCCACCAGTTCAACACGCTGCCGGTCATCAAGTAACGCGAAACCGATGAGCGACATCAACGCCCATATCGCCGAAGCTCCCGCCGCCCACCGCGGCGGCGAGGGCTCGGTGCGGGACTTCTTCGCCCTGCTGAAGCCGCGGGTGATGTCGCTGGTGATCTTTACGGCCTTTGCCGGCCTGATCGCGGCGCCGGGAACGATCCATCCCTGGATGGGCTTCGTGGCGCTGCTGGCGATCGCCGTGGGCGCCGGCGCGGCGGGCGCCCTCAACATGTGGTACGACGCCGACATCGACGCGATGATGCGGCGCACGGCGAAGCGCCCGGTTCCCGCCGGAGCAGTCACTCCGGAGGAAGCCCTGGGCTTTGGCGTGACGCTGGCCGTGGGCTCGGTGCTGGTGCTGGGCCTGCTGGTCAATCTGGTGGCGGCGGCGCTGCTGGCCTTCACCATCTTCTTCTACATCGTCATCTACACCATGTGGCTGAAGCGGCTCACGCCCCAGAACATCGTGATCGGCGGTGCCGCCGGCGCCTTTCCGCCGATGGTCGGCTGGGCGTCGGTCACCGGATCGATCGATGCTGGCGCCATCGCGCTGTTCCTGATCATCTTCGTGTGGACGCCGCCGCATTTCTGGGCCCTGGCGCTGTGGAAGAAGATCAACGCCGATTACACCAACGCCGGCGTGCCGATGCTGCCGGTGGTGGCGGGCGCCGGCGAAACCCGCCGCCAGATCCTGATCTACACGCTGATCCTCGTGCCGGTGACGCTGCTGCCCGCGCTGACCGGCACCGTGGGCCTGCTCTATGTGGCGGCCAATGTGGTGCTGGGCGCGCTGTTCGTCTGGTATTCGTGGCAGGTGTTCCGCCTCCGCGACGGCCAGGAGGCCGAAGCCGCCTGCAAAAAGCTGTTCGGCTTCTCCACGTCCTGGCTGTTCATCGTGTTCGCGCTGATCCTTGCCGAGCGCGCGCTCGGCCTGGCACCTTTTGCGCCGGTGATCGGATGAAGGACACGGCCGCCAATACGCCGTTCGGGCCCGAGGACATGGCGCGGCGCAAGAAGCGCGCCATCGCCCTGGCGCTGATCCTGGGCGGGCTGGTGGCGCTGTTCTTCATCACCACGCTGGTGCGGCTGGGCAGCGCGGTTGCCGAGAGGTCGCTGTGATGGCGCCAAATCCGGCGAAGAATCTCCGGGTGGCTTTGCTCGCGGCCAGTGTTGCCGCCGGCATGGTGGGCCTGTCCTACGCGGCGGTGCCGCTCTACCAGCTGTTCTGCCAGGTCACCGGCTTCGGCGGCACCACCCAGCGCGCCGATGCGGCGCCGCAACAGGCGGCGGATCAGACGATGCGCATCCAGTTTGACGCCAACACGTCCTCAAACCTGGACTGGGCCTTCCACCCGGTGCAGGAATCGGTCACCGTCAAAATCGGCGAGCAGAATCTGGCCTTCTACAAGGCCACCAACACATCCGACAAACCGCTGACCGGCACCGCCGTGTTCAACGTGACGCCGGTGCAGGCCGGCGCCTATTTCAACAAGATCCAGTGCTTCTGCTTCACCGAGCAGCTGCTGGAGCCCGGCCAGTCGATCGACATGCCCGTCTCGTTCTTCGTCGATCCCGAATTGCTGAACGATCCGGACGCCGCCGGCATCAAGGAAATCACCTTGTCCTACACCTTCTATCCGGTGGACAAGCCCAAGGCTGTTTCAGAGGCGCCACAGGCGGCCTCCGGCAGCGTCGCGAACTGAGGAGTAGCGGAAATGGCAGACGCCCACGCAAAGAACCACGATTACCACCTGGTTGATCCAAGCCCGTGGCCCTTCGTTGGCTCGATCGCAGCCTTCGTGCTTGCGGTGGGCGCTGTCCGCTGGATGCATGGCGCCAATCCGGCGGTGATGCTGCTGGGCCTGGCCGGCGTTCTCTACACCATGTTCATGTGGTGGCGCGACGTGATCAGGGAAGGCCAGAAGGGCGATCACACGCCGGTCGTCGACCTGCACATGCGCTACGGCATGCTGCTGTTCATCGCCTCCGAGGTGATGTTTTTCGTCGCCTGGTTCTGGGCTTTCTTCGACGCCAGCCTGTTCCCCGGCGAGGCGATCCAGGCCTCGCGCACCGCCGCGCTGGGCGGCGAGTGGCCGCCCAAAGGCGTCGAGGTGTTCAACCCCTGGCACCTGCCGCTGATCAACACCCTGATCCTGCTGCTGTCGGGGACCACCGTGACCTGGGCGCACCATGCGCTTCTCAACAATGACCGCCAGGGCCTCAAGAACGGCCTGTGGGCCACCGTGCTGCTGGGCCTCTTGTTCACCGCGGTGCAGGGCTACGAATATGCGCATGCGGCTTTCGCCTTCAGCCGCGATCATGGCGGCAACATCTATGGCTCCACCTTCTTCATGGCCACCGGCTTCCACGGTTTCCATGTGATCGTCGGCACCATCTTCCTGATCGTCTGCCTGATCCGCGCGACCAAGGGCCAGTTCACGCCGCAGCGGCACTTCGGCTTCGAGGCCGCCGCCTGGTACTGGCACTTCGTGGACGTGGTGTGGCTGTTCCTGTTCGCGTCGATCTACATCTGGGGCTCGCATGGCGCGGTGATCGCCGGGCACTGACCGGTCTTGACGGTCTTGCCATCGGGGACATCGTCCGCGCCGCTCACCAGCCGCGTGCCGCGCATTTGGCCGGTCATCCTTGCCACGCTGATCGGCACCGCCATCCTGCTGTCGCTCGGCGTGTGGCAGGTGAAAAGGCTCGTCTGGAAAGAGGCGCTGATCGCCCAGCTGGAGGCCAAGGCGCTTGCCGCGCCGGTCAGCCTGCCGCGCGCCGTCGAAATCGCCGCGCAGGGCGAGGACCCAGAATTTCTGCGGGTGGCCTTTACCGGCCGCTACCTGCACGATTCCTGGAAGAAGATGATCACCACCTATGACGGCGGTCAGGGCTGGACCATCATCACCCCGGCGGTGAGCGATGATGGCTGGGCGGTGATGGTCGACCGTGGCCGGTTGCCGGACAACCGGCTCAAGGATTTCGCCAGGCCGGGTGGCGAGGTGACCATCGAAGGCGTCATCCGCGCCTATCGCGGCGGAAAAGGCACTTATGACCCGGAGAACGATCCCGCCGCCAATCTCTGGTACTGGTGGGACGTGCCCGCCATGCTGGCGGCCAGCAGCCTGCCCGCGGGCGCCAAGCCGTTTCCCTATGTGCTGCAGCTGGCGCCCGGCGAGGCCAGGGGCGAATTCCCCCGGCCCGATGCGCCCAAGGCGAAGCTGGCCAACAATCATCTGGGCTATGCCATCACCTGGTTCGGCCTTGCCGGCACCCTGCTCGCGGTGGCGGGCTTCTACATCCGCGAGCTCCGCAAGCGCCAGAAACCGCCGCTTGATGACCCCAGCCCGCGGGGCTAAAGGACCCTCGAAGCGCGAGAGGGCAAGGCCGGTGCGTTATGTGTCGACCCGGGGCGAGGCCCCAGAACTTGGGTTTGAGGATGTTCTGCTCACCGGGCTCGCCCGCGACGGCGGCCTCTATGTGCCTGCCCAGTGGCCTGAACTTTCAACCCGCGAGATCGCCGCCCTCAGGGGTGTTCCCTACGAGGACGTGGCCTATCACGTCATGCATCCGTTCATCGGCGGCGCCATTCCGGAAGCCGAGCTGCGCGCCATGATCGCCGATGCCTATCGCAGCTTCGGCCATCCGGCGGTGGCGCCGTTGAAGCAGCTCGATGACAATCAATGGCTGCTCGAACTGTTCCACGGGCCCACACTGGCCTTCAAGGACGTGGCCATGCAGCTGCTGGCCCGGCTGATGGACTGGGCGCTGGCCAGGCGCCGGTCGCGCGCAACGATCGTCGGCGCCACCAGCGGCGACACCGGCGGCGCCGCCGTCGAGGCGTTCAAATCCTCGCATCATGCCAGCCTGTTCATGATGCATCCCTTCGGCCGGGTGAGCGAGGTGCAGCGCCGCCAGATGACGACGGTCGACTCGCCCACGGTCCACAACATCGCGATCGAGGGGAACTTCGATGATTGCCAGGCGATCGTCAAAGCCCTGTTCAACGACCACGGCTTCCGCGACAGGGTGGGGCTTGCCGGCGTCAACTCGATCAACTGGGCGCGCATCATGGCGCAGACCGTCTATTATGTGACGGCGGCGCTGTCGCTCGGCGCGCCTGGCCGCGACATCAGCTTCGCGGTGCCCACTGGCAATTTCGGCGATATCTTCGCAGGGCTCGTCGCCAAGCGCATGGGCATTCCGGCGGTGCGGCTGATCATCGCCACCAATGTCAACGACATCCTCGACCGTACGCTGCAAACCGGGCGCTATGAGATGAAGGGCGTGAAGGCCTCCTCCAGCCCGTCAATGGACATCCAGATCTCGAGCAATTTCGAGCGCCTGCTGTTCGAGGTTCATGGCCGCGATCCCTATGCCGTGCGCCATCTGATGGCGGGGCTGGCGCAGTCGGGCGCCTTCACCATCGGCAACCGCGAGCTTGACCAGATCCGCCATGAATTCGGCTCCGGCGCCGTAACCGAGGAAGACACCGCGCTCACCATCCGCCAGACCCTGGCGCAGACCGGCGAATTGCTCGACCCGCACAGCGCGGTGGGCTATTGCGTGGCCCGCCGCCTCGAGGACCGGGCGAGCGCCATGGTGACGCTGGCCACCGCGCATCCGGCGAAATTCCCCGATGCGGTCGAGAAGGCCTGCGGTATCAGGCCCGCCTTGCCGCCGCGGCTCGCCGGCATGATGACCGCGCCGGAACGCTTTACCGTGCTGCCCAATGACGTGGCCCGGGTGCGCGACTACATTCTCGAGCGGCAGCAGGCGTAGGGGAACCCGAGGGATGAGCGTCGAGATCACCCGCCTGCCGAACGGCCTCCATGTGGTGACCCATCACATGCCGCATCTCGAAACGGTGGCGCTCGGCATCTGGGTGAAGGCCGGAGCCCGCGACGAACGCGCCGAGGAAAACGGCATTGCCCATTTCCTGGAACACATGGCCTTCAAGGGCACGCCCCGGCGCTCGGCGCGCGCCATCGCGGAGGAAATCGAATCGGCGGGCGGCGAAATCAATGCCGCCACCGGCATGGAGACCACCACCGATTATGCCCGCGTCCTGCGGAAGGACTGGGCGCTGGCGCTCGACATCCTCGCCGACATCTTCACCTCGCCCGCGCTTGACCCCGAGGAACTCGAACGCGAGCGCGACGTCATCCTGCAGGAGATCGCCGCGGCGCATGACCAGCCCGACGATCTGGTGTTCGACCTTGCGCAGGCGGCGAGTTTCGGCGCCCATCCGCTCGGCCGCTCGATCCTCGGCACCGAACAGCTGATCGGGGCCATGAGCCGCAACCAGATCCTCGATTGGCGCAACCGCCACTATTGGGGCTCGCGCATCGTGGTGGCGGCCGCCGGCCACATCGACCATAAGGCCTTCGCGGCGGAAGCTGAGCGGCTGCTGGGCAATCTCGCGGAAGGAACCAGCCCGCAGCGCGAGACGCCCTCTTTTCAGCCCACCGCCTGCACGGCGGAAAAGCCGCTGGACCAGGCGCATCTGGTGCTGAGCTTCGAGGCGCCGGGCTACCGCGATCCGGACATCTATGTGCTGCAGGTGCTCTCGAACATCCTGGGCGGCGGCATGTCTTCGCGGCTGTTCCAGGAAGTGCGCGAGAAACGCGGCCTCTGCTACAGCGTGTTTTCCTTCGGCTCGGCTTTCGAGGATGCGGGCCAGGTGGGCGTCTATGCGGCGACCTCGCCCGAGCACGCCAATGAACTCCTGGACCTCACGTCAGACGTGATGCTGTCGGTGGCCGCGCAGGTGACCGAGGCCGAGGTGAACCGCGCCAAGGCGCAGCTCAAGGCCAGCCTGGTGATGAACCTCGAAAGCGCGTCGGCCCGCGCCGACCAGATCGCCCGCCAGTTCCTGGCGTTCGGCGAGGTGCCGGGCATCGAAACCCTGGTGGCGAAGATCGAGGCGGTGACCCCGGAAAAGGTGCGGGATCTGGCGCTGCGCCTGTTCAGCCACCGCAAGCCCGCCTTCAGCGCCGTGGGCCACATCGGCGGGCTGGCAGCTTACGAAACCATCGCCAGGCCTTTCGCGTAAGCCCGGCATGGCCTTCCTCCGCTCGCCATTCGCCATCGACCCGCCGCCCGGCCTGCGTGACGGGCGCGTCTTCATCCGGGTGCCGGAGATGAGCGATTACGAGCAGTGGGCGGCGCTCAGGGCCGCGAGCCGCGAGTTCCTGGCGCCGTGGGAGCCCGTCTGGCCCGCCAATGACCTGACCCGCACCGCCTTCCGGGGCCGCATCCGGCAATACTGGCGCGACATCGACGACGATCTGGCCTATCCCTATTTCATCTTCGATCAGGAGACCGGGGCCCTGACCGGGGCGCTCACACTCTCCAACCTGCGGCGCGGTGTCGCCCAGACGGCGACGCTTGGCTACTGGATCGGCAAGCCTTTCGCCCGCCAGGGCTATATGACCGGGGCGGTGCGGCTGATGCTGGGCCTGGCTTTCCGGCACCTGGCGCTGCACCGCGTCGAGGCGGCCTGCCTGCCTGACAACCGGGCCTCGATCGGACTTCTGACCAAATGCGGTTTCGCCCAGGAGGGGCTCGCCCGCGGCTATCTCAAGATCGCCGGCGTCTGGCGGGACCAGTTGCTGTTCGCCAGGCTGGCAGAGTAACCACGAGGGCGGGTCCGGCGCCATGTTTCTTGCAATCGGGACGGGAGCCCGCTTAGCTGCCGCCATGAAACGGGGGAAGAACCGGCGAGGGCGTGGCTTGCTCGGATGGGTGGTGGCGGCGGTGATGCTGGCCGCCACGCTCTGCGGCCTGGCGCGGCCCGGATTTGCCATCGACATCGTCGATATCGCCAAGCCGGCAGCCCAGCAGGATCTGGCGCGCTATCTGGCCGGCCTCCAGACTGATAAGCGTAACATCCTCATCGAACGTCCCGATGCCCGCACGGCGCTGCGCACCCAGATGAGCCTGACTGCCCAGGGGGCCGGACCGCTCTACAACTGGGTTGCGGCCGGCTTCTTGAATAGCGGTGCTGAACCGCGCACCGTCGTGCTGGCGGTTCCGCAGCAGGGCATCACCGGCTCGGGCTTTTATCCGGCGCGGCTGGCGGGGCAGCGCGTGATCAGCGCGGCCGTGGCGGGCGATGGGCGGCTGGAGCCCTTGCAGGTGCCGGGCGAGAACGCCTTTCTCCTGACCCTGCCGCCTGGCGGCTCCGCGGCGGTGGCCTTTGAGGTGACGCCCGGGCCCTTGCCGGTGATCCTCTGGCAGCGTGACGCCTATGACACGCACAAGGACTATCTCTCTTTCTTCCGCGGCGCGCTGCTCGGCGTCTCGGTGCTGATCGCGCTGGCGCTGTTCCTGCTGCACGGTTTCCGGGCGCGCCTCCTGTTTCCGGTGGCGGGTGGCTTCGCGGTGGCTTCGATCGGCTTCCTGCTGTTGGAGGCAGGGCACCTCACGCCGGTTGTCGGCTATCTCTCGCCGCCGGCGCTCACCATGCCGGTGCTGCGCGCCGTGATCGAAGGTCTGATGGCGGCATTCCTGATCCTGCTGCTGGCCATGCTCTCAGACCTGCCGCGGCTCTCCCGTCTGGCCGGAAACCTGGTGCTGCTGGCCGGGGGGCTGGCGCTGGCCATCCCCATCTATGCCTTCGCCGAACCGTTGATGGCCACCGCCATCGCCCGCGCGGTGTTTGTGGCAGCCGCCGTGCTGGGCTTCGTGCTGATCCTGGCGCTGTGGTGGAAGGGCGAGGTGAAGGCCGAGACGGCGGTGATCAGTTCCGGCGCCATCCTGCTGTGGACGCTGCTCGCCATGCTGGCGGCCTTCTCCGCCAATCCCGGCTCCAGCATTTCCGCCGTGATGATGGCGGGCCTGGGCGTGGTGCTGGTGATCCTCGGTTTTGTGCTCGCCCACCATGCCTTCACGCAAGGCTATCTCTCCCGCCACTTCTTCCGCGAGGCCGGCCGCCAGACACTCGCGCTGGCCGGCGCCCGCGCCTATGTGTGGGACTGGCAGCCGGACGAGGGTGAACTGTTCGTCAGCCCGGAGATCGGCCGCGCGCTGGGCCAGCAGATGACCGTCCAGGAAGGCGTGACCGGCGAGGCCTTCCTTGAAGCCATGCATCCGGCCGACCGGTCCGCCTATCTGGCCACCGTCGCGCGGGCGGCAAGCGACGGGCGCCGCCCGATCGAACGCAAGTTCCGCCTGCGCCACGGCGACGGCGGCTATCGCTGGTTCGAGCTCCGGGCCCGCTCGATCGCCGGCCGCGGATCGCGGGCGGCGCGCTGCATCGGCACGCTGACCGACGTCACCGCCGCCAAGATCGCCGAGGAGCGGCTGCTGCAGGACGCCGTCTATGACATGGTGACCGGGCTGCCCAACCGGGCACTTTTCGTGGACCGGCTTGACCGGGCTATCGAGGCCGCGGGCCCCGCCGAAGCCTCCGGCCTGTTCGTCCTGCTCATCGATCTCGACCGCTTCAAGATGGTCAACGACGCCATGGGCCACGAGGCGGGGGATACGCTGCTCTCGGTGATCGGCCGCCGGCTCAAGGCCGAAACCGGGCAGGCCGACACGGTGGCGCGGTTCCCCGGCGACCAGTTCGCCATCCTGTTCCAGGAAGGGGCGGACGGCCGCGACGTGGAGAACTTTGCGCAGACGCTGATCAAGGCGGTGGCGCGGCCGATCAAATTCGAGGAGCATGAATTCTTCCTGACCGCCTCGATCGGCATCGCCCAGGTGCGCGAGCCTTCGCAGGACGCCGAACGGCTGCTCAAGGAAGCCGCCGTGGCCCTCTACGAAGCGAGGCGCCGGGGGGCGGAGGCGGTGGAGCTGTTCAACCCCGAGATGGTCGACGACCGCGCCGAACTGGTGATCCTCGAGGCGGAACTGCGCCGGGCCATCGAACGCAACGAGATCGAGGTCCACTTCCAGCCCATCGCAAGGCTTGCCGACATGCAGCTCGCGGGCTTCGAGGCGCTGGTGCGCTGGCGTCATCCGGGCCTCGGCCTCCTTGCGCCGGAAAGCTTCCTGGGCCTTGCCGAGGAAACCGGCATGATCCGCGACATCGGGCGGGTGGTGCTCAACGAGGCGGGACGCCAGCTCGGCATCTGGCAGCGCGCCTACCGCGCGGCGGAGCCCCTGTTCGTGGCGGTCAATATCTCCTCATCGCAGCTGATCGAGCCCAGCCTGATTGACGACGTGAAGCAGATCATTGGCCGCGAGAACCTGGCGCGCGGCAGCTTCAAGATCGAGGTCACCGAATCACTCGTCATGCAATATCCCGAACGCGCCCAGCAGATCCTGGAGCGCTTCCGCGAACTGGGCGTCGGGCTTTCCTGCGACGATTTCGGCACCGGCTACTCCTCGCTGTCGAGCCTGCGCAAGCTGCCCTTCGACACGCTGAAAGTGGACCGCAACTTCATCGGCCCCGAGGCGGAGGATGAGCGCGCCTCGGTGATCCTGCAGGCGATCATCGGCATGGGCCATGCGCTGGGGCTCACCATCGTCGCGGAAGGGATTGAGCGCCAGGAGCAGGTGGACAGGCTGGGCCAATTCGGCTGCGATTATGGCCAGGGCTTCTTCATCGGCAAGCCTCTGACGGCGAAACAGGTGAGCGACGCGCTTGCCGGGCTTCCCTATGCGAGGTCGTCCGGCCGCACCGCCATCACCTGGCTGTGGGAGCGCGGCCTCAAGGATCCGCCGCCGCTGCCGAAGCTGATCCGGGTGACCGCCGAAGACCTGCCGAAGCCACCGCCGCCGCCGGTTGTGCCGGCGCCCGAGGCTTCAGAAACTTCGGAAGCCGCCGCGGAGACGGCAGCGGACACCACGGAGGCGCAAACCGCCGGCGAGGAACAGATGCCGCCACCCGCGCCGCGGCAGCGCAAACGGCAGCGCCGGGTGAGCCTTCTGGAAGACCTGCCCGAAGAAGCCTCAGGCGCGGCCTGACTCGCTCGACAGCATGGCCGGATCGATCTTCAGCTTGCGCAGCGCCGCCACGTAGCGCTGGTCGAAGGCGAGCCCGAATACGAGCTCGTCATCCGCCGCGCAGGTGAGCCAGCCATTATGCTGGATCTCGTTCTCGAGCTGCCCCGGCGCCCAGCCGGAATAGCCCAGCGCAAGAATGGCGCGGTCCGGCCCCTGGCCCTGGGCCATGGCCCGCAGGATATCGACGGTCGCGGTGAGCGCGATCGTCTCCGACACCGGCAGGCTTGAATTGACGGCGAAATAGTCGCTGGTATGCAGCACGAAGCCCCGTCCCTGCTCCACCGGCCCGCCATAAAGAACCGGCATGGCCATCAACTCGCGCGGCGGCTCCTGGGCCTCGCCCGGCAACAGGTCGAGCTGTGACAGCATGTCGCCGAAACTCATCATCGGCGTCGTCTTGTTGATGATCAGCCCCATGGCGCCCTGTTCGGAATGCGCGCACATGTAGATGACGCTCCGGTCGAAACGCGGATCGCTCATGCCCGGCATGGCAATCAGCAGCTGTCCGTCGAGATAGGGATTGTCAGTCATGCCATTTCCCTTCCACGCCCGATCAGACTAGCGCATCAGGCGGGCAAGTGGAAATCACTTGTGCGGAACGCCGGCGCGCCATCCGGCATATTGGCGGGCGCGCCGAATTCTTCCATAAGGGGGCATGATCCGCCGCACCGCCATCGCCTGCGCATCCTTGCTGCTGGCCTTCTCCACGTCATTCGCGGAGAAACAGCCGTTCCGCGTGGCGCTGGTGGGCGATGATTGTGACGGCAAGGCCTGGCACGCCGGCGTGCTGATCGAGCTCGATCCCGGGTGGAAGACTTACTGGCGCATGCCGGGCGAGGCTGGCCTGGCGCCGGAATTCACCTGGACGGCCTCAGTTCCGGCGGACGTCACGGTGCAGTTCCCGGCGCCCGCCCGCCATGCCGATGCCAGCGGCGAGACCATCGGCTATGACCGCCAGGTGCTGCTGCCGGTCACCGTGTCGGCGGGCACGGCAACCGAGCTCGACCTCAAGCTCGATCTGTTCTTCGGCGTCTGCAAGGACATCTGCATCCCCGCCCGCGCCTCGGCCTCGCTGAGGCTGGGGCCGATGGCGCGAGACCCGCTGGGAACGGCGCGCGTCACGGCGGCCCGGCAAGCGCTGCCAGCCCCCGGCGCCGCGGTGACCGCGGCCAGCCTGGTGGTCGAAGACGGCAAACCGGCGCTCAAGCTGGCGCTTGCCGCGCCGCTTGACGACATCTTCGTCGAAGCCAAGGGCTCCGCCTATTTCCACGCGCCGCGATTTTCCGCGGACGGCCACACCGCCTGGCTGCCGGTCAGCAATCTCGCCGATCCCGCGACGCTTGCGGGCGCCGAACTGAGGCTCACCTATGTGGCGGGCGGCAAGGGCTATGAACAGACCGTGCGGATCGGCTAGAACGCATCATCAGACATCAAGGAGACACGCCCATGACCCTCAAGCCCGGAGACAAGCTGCCCGCCGTGGAATTCACCGTCGCCACCGCCGACGGATCGCAGAAAATGCCCGCCGATGTGATTTTCGGTGGCCGCAAGGTGGTGGTGATCGGGCTTCCCGGCGCCTTCACCCCCACCTGCAGCATGAATCATCTGCCGGGCTTCATCGCCGCCCATGACGCCATCAAGGCGCTCGGCGTCGACACCATCGCCTGCACCGCCGTCAACGACATTCACGTGATGAAGGCCTGGGCCAAGGCCTCCGGCGCCGAGGGCAAGGTGACGATGCTGGCCGACGGCAACGCCGAGTTCGCCAAGGCGGCGGGGCTTGAACTCGACCTGACCTCGGCCGGCATGGGCCTGCGCTCGCGGCGCTATGCCATGCTGGTCGATGACGGCGTGGTCAAGGCGCTCAACATCGAGACCGAGCGCGGCGTTAATGCCTCGAGCGCCGAGACCATGCTGGAGACGGTCAAGGGGCTCGCTTAGCGCGGCGCCAGCACCATGACGATCTGGCGGCCTTCGAAGCGCGGCTCGGACTCGACCTTGGCGATCTCGGCCGTGTCCTTCTTGACCCGGTCGAGCAGCTGCTGGCCCAGTTCCTGGTGCGCCATTTCGCGGCCGCGGAAGCGGAGCGTGACCTTGACCTTGTCGCCTTCTTCGAAAAACCGCCGGATGGCGCGCATCTTCACGTCATAATCGTGGTCGTCGATCATCGGGCGCATCTTGATCTCCTTGATCTCGATGACCTTCTGCTTCTTGCGGGCCTCGGCCGCCTTCTTCTGTTCCTGGAACTTGAACTTGCCATAGTCGAGGATCTTGCACACCGGCGGCTTGGCGTCCGGCGAGATTTCGACGAGATCGAGATTGGCTTCCTCGGCCATCATCAGGGCCTGGCGGACCGGCACCACGCCGACGTTCTGGCCGTCGGCTCCGATGAGGCGCACTTCACGGGCCTCGATGCGATTGTTGATCCTGTGTCCTTCTTCCTTTTGCGGGGGGGCGGCTCCGCGGCTTAACGGCCTCCTGGGTGGAATGCTCAAGTGGTCTTCGGCTCCTGTGTTCGGGACTGGCTCCGGAAGCGAAGCAGCCCCTTGGTTTGGTTGCGTCCGCTATAGACATTGATTGTGGTGCCCGCGTCAAGCACCGAGCGCCTGGCGTCTGGCGCCCCGCCGGCCACGGCGGAGTTCCGCGGCCCGGCCGGGCAGGCGGATGGTGAACACGGTGCCCCCGGGGCCGGTTTCGGCAACCCGGATTTCGCCGCCATGGGCGCGCACCAGCTCCGCCGCGATGGCCAGGCCCAGACCCACGCCGCCGGACTTGGCGGCGCTCTGAAAGGCTTCGAACAGCCGCGGCCGCACCTGCGCAGGAATGCCGGGGCCGTTGTCGGCGATGTCGATCACCGCCACGCTGCCGTCGCGCCGGGCCTTGATCGTAACCCGGCCGTCGGGCACGCCGCCATCGGCGGGAGTCCGGGTATCGAGCGCCTGAATCGCGTTGCGCAGGAGATTGGTCAAAACCCGCATCATCTGGTCGCGGTCCGCGTCGACCTCGAGGTCCACGGGCACCTGGTTGAACAGCACGATGCGGTCCGAGGCCTGGAGGATTTCCGTATCGATCACCTCGTCGGCCAGGTCCTTGAGCCGGAATATCTCGCGGGCCGGCGGCGGCTCGTCGGCGCGGCCGAACCGCAGCGTCTGGGAGAGAAAAGAGATGGCGCGGTCGAGGCTGGCGATCAGCTTCGGCGCAAAGCGCTTGACGGTGGGGTCTTCGCTCATCGCCAGGCGGTCCGAGATCAGCTGGGCGGAGGACAGCATGTTGCGCAGGTCGTGGCTCACCTTCGACACCGCCAGCCCCAGCGCCGCGAGCCTGGTCTTCTGCTGCAGCATGGCCGAAAGCTCGGACTGCAGGCCGTGCAGTTCGCGCTCGGCCATGCCGATTTCATCATCGCGCGCCGAAGGCGCGATCAGCCGCGAACGGTCTTCCGGGTTCTCGCGGAACGACACCATGTTGCGGGTGAGCCGCTTGATCGGCCGCAGCAGCACCGCGTGCAACGCCCCGAACACCAGCCCGGCGACGATGCCGGAAAGAATAATGGATAGCAGGAGAATATTGACGCCGAAGCGCAGCATGGCGGCGCGCAGATGCGATTCGTAGAGCGTCACCTCGATCATGCCGCCGCTCAAGCTGGGCGGCGTGTCGGTCACCGCGATCGTCCGTTCGCCGCCGCGCAGCATCACCGCGAAGGCATCGGCGATGGCCGGCAGCCAGCGCGCCTCGCGCAGGTCATAGGAGGCGGCCGCGGCGGGGCCGCTGTCGCTCTTCAGCGTCAGCTGACGTGGCTCGCCACGATCGAGCGAAACGGCGATCACCCCCGCGCCCTTGAGGATTTCGCCGCGCAGATCGTCGGCCACGATCCGCCCGGGCGCGGCCGCGGCGGCCAGCACCGCGATCTCGGCCTGGGCGATCCGGCCTTTCAGCCACTGAATGCGGAAATTGGCGATCGACGGAAGAAAGATCAGCACTTCGCCCAGCATCACAAAGATCACCGTCAACGCCAGCAACTTGCCCGAGAGGCCCCTTAACGGGCCGGGGCCGGCGAGACGCGGCGTTGCTGTATCCTGGGTCATGGCCGGAGCTTGTTGACGATCCTTATTACGCTCCGCACCCGGGGGTTGGATGCAAGACCGGCAAAATATTCCAGTGCGGCGCGTTTTCCAGCCTCGCCGCGGGTCGGATAGGGCAGCACCGGCCCCAGCATGGCGCCGATCCCGAGGCCGCGGTCCAGCGCCAGAAGCCAGGGCTGGATCAGGTCTCCCGCCCCCGGACCAGCAATGCCCGCGCCCAGGATCAAGCCACGCCGGCCTGTTACGATCTTGATCAGACCATCGGTGCAGGCTTCAGTCCGGGCCCGGTCGTTTTCAGCAAACGGCCAGCGCAGCACCGACACAGCAGCGCCATGGCGGGCGCGGGCCTCCGCCTCGGTGAGACCGGCCTGGGCCAGTTCCGGATCGGTGTAGGTGACATGCGGGATGACCGCGCTGGCGCGCGCCGGCAGGCCGAACAAGGCATTGCGGATGACGATTCCTGCCTGGTAGCCCGCCTCATGGGTGAAGCGCCCGCCGGCCACGTCACCCACCGCATAGACACGCCGGTTCGTGCTGCGCAATCCCTTGTCGACGGTGATGCCCGCAGCGGTGAAGGCAACGCCGGCCTTGTCGAGATCGAGCCCTTCGACATTGGGCCGCCGTCCGGCGGCAACCAGCAGGTGCGAGCCCGTGAGATTGCGCCCATCGTCCAGTTCCAAATAGATTTGGCCATCGCGGCATGCGACCTGGGCGACCGTCGCACCGGCCATGATCTCCACGCCCTCGGAGCTGAGCTTCCGCAACACGACCTCGGAAAGCTCAGGATCATCGCGCGGCAGCGGCACGGCCGCTTCGATCACGGTGACCCGGGACCCCAGACGCCGGTGGGCCTGGGCCATTTCAAGACCGACGGGTCCGCCACCGATGACCAGCAAGTGGGCGGGCAGTACCTCATTCAGGAACAGATTTTCATTGGTGAAATGCGGCACATCCGGCAGTCCCGGAATTGGCGGCACGGCCGGGCGCGAGCCCGTGGCGATCACCACGCGCCGGGCGCTGAACTCCTGCCCCGCTGCCTCCAGCCGCCGCTTATCGAGGAAGCGCGCGGACCCGCGCACCACGCGCACGCCGAGCGCCTCGAAACGTTCCGCGCTGTCATGAGGTGCTATGGCGGCGATGGCGCGCCGCACATGCGCCATGACCGCCGCGAAATCGATCCGGGGCTCCACCGCGGCGATGCCGAAGCGCTGCGCCTCGCGCATCGTCTGTGCCTGTTTTGCCGCCGCCAGCAGCGCCTTCGAGGGCACGCAGCCGCTGTTCAGGCATTCGCCGCCCATCTCTGCCTTTTCGAACAGCACCACCTTCTGGCCGAAGCGCGCGGCGGCGGCGGCCACCGAGAGGCCGCCAGACCCGCCGCCGATCACCGCGAGGTCGTAGCGCGCTTCGGTCACGCCGTGCGCCCCCGCCACCGCCGCAGCAGCAACGGCAGAAGCGCGACGAGCCCGAGACCCGCAAAGCCCCAGGTGAGTTCCGGCGACAGCAGTGCCGCGGCGTCGAGCGAGAACTTGCAGGCCGCGCCCTTGCCGGCAGCGAGGCAGGCCTGGTGGGCCGCCAGCTGCGCATCGATGGTCTTGTCGAGGCCAGCCCCAACAAGGGCAAAAGCCACCGAGCCTGGAATGATGCCGAGCGCGGTGGCGGCAATGAAACTGCCGAGCGGCATGCGGCTTAAGCCCGCCACTGCGTTCACGGCCCAGAACGGAAAAATCGGTGTCAGCCGCAGAAACAGCAGCAGGCTGAAACCATGCTCGGCGAAGCCTTTCGATAGCCGCTGCAGGAATGGGCCGGCCCGTTCGGCCAGCGCTGCGCCGAAGGATGTCTTGACGACCGCGAAGACGATGATCGACCCCGCCACCGCCGCCGCCACGGTGGCCGGAACGCTCAGCATCCAGCCGAACAGCAGCCCGCCCGCGATACTCAGCGCCGCCGCGACGGGAAGCGACAGCGCCACCACCGCGACGTAAAGCAGCATGTAGCAGGCGAGCGCCAGCAACATCCGCCCCGCGACCCAGTGCTTCAGGGTATCGCGGTGTTCGGCGAGGGCGGTCAGCGACAGGAACCGATGGAGGCCCAGGGCATAGCCGGCCGCCGCCAGCCCAAGCAGCAGCAGCACAGGCAGCCAGCGGCGCAGCCCGGGGGCGGGGCGGGCGAACGGCGGGGTTATGTGGCGAGTATCCGGCATGGAGCTTTCCGTTCCTTTGGACCATCGGCGGCCACGGCGATAGGGGGTGTCACGCAGGCGTGACGCTCGATCACAGACTCGGTACCGCGTTGACTTCTCGGCGCACTTCCCGCATAAGCGCCGTCGAAATTGCTCCCGGCTGCCCGACAGGCCATGCGGAGCGCCTTGGTTTTCCAGGGTATGTCTTTGGAATCATTGGCCTTAAGGCCCAATACGGAGTAACGAACGTGAAGCGCACCTATCAGCCCTCCAAGCTTGTCCGCAAGCGCCGCCACGGCTTCCGCGCGCGGATGGCGACGGTGGGTGGCCGCAATGTTATCGCCCGCCGCCGGGCCAAGGGCCGCAAGCGCCTTTCGGCCTGAGCGCCGGACCCAACGTGACATGGAACGCCTGAAGCGACGGCAGGATTTTGTCGCCGCCGCCCGGGCGCAGTATGCCGCCATGCCGGGCATGGTCGTCCAGATGCGCAGCCGCGGCGACGAAGGCCCGCCGCGCGTCGGCTTCACCACGACGCGCAAGCTCGGCAACGCCGTGGTGCGCAACCGCATCCGGCGGCGCTTGCGCGAAGTGGCGAGGCTGCGGCTTGCGGGGCTTGCCCGGCCCGGCCATGACTATGTGCTGATTGGCCGCGACAAAAGCCTCGAGAGGCCCTTTTCCCAGCTTGAGAATGACCTTACTTCCGCCCTGCAGCGGCTGCACCGCGCCGCCGTTGCGCCGGCCGACAAGGAAACGCGATGAAATACGACAACAAGAATTTCCTTCTCGCCATCGTCCTGTCGATGCTGATCATTTTCGGCTGGCAATATTTCTATGCCAGCCCGCTGCAGAAGAAGCTCAGTACACAAACGGAAACCGCCCAGACGCAAACAGGCGCGGGCAATCAGGCGGTGCCGGCAAGCGGCGCAAATGTGCCGGGAACGGCGGCCAGCGGCGGCGTGATCAACCGCGATGAAGCGCTGGCCGCGGCGCCACGCCTCAAGATCGAAACGCCCTTCGTTTCTGGCTCGGTCAATCTCAGGGGCGCCGCCTTCGACGATCTGCATCTGATCCGCTACCGCGAGACCATCGATCCCAAGAGCCCGACCATCACCTTTCTGTCGCCAAGCGGCACACGTGGCGCGCTGTTCGCCGAGCAGGGCATGGTGCCCGCCACCGGCACCCTGGCGAAGCTTCCCGATCCGGCAACGGTGTGGTCGGCGCCCGCCGGCGCGGTGCTGAGCGAAGACAGCCCCGTCACCCTCACCTGGGACAATGGCGAGGGGCTCATCTTCACCCGCAAGATCGAGGTGAGCGACGAATATCTGTTCACCGTCACCCAGACGGTCGAGAACAAGTCGCAGGCGCCGGTCGCCCTTATTCCCTACGCCCGCATCCAGCGCCAGGATACGCCGGTGGTGGCGGGCTATTGGGTGTTCTTCGAAGGCATGCTCGGCTGGCTCGACGGCAGCCTGCGGGAAATCCACTATTCCGACGTCGCCGAGCAGCAGGAACCGGAAAAGGCCGATACGACGGGTGGCTGGCTGGGCTTCACCGACAAATACTGGGCCGCCGCCGTCATTCCGGACCAGACGATGCCGGTAACGGCCAGCTTCCTGCACCGCAAGCTTGATGGCCGCGATCTCTATCAAACTGATTTCCTTGCCCGCGATGCGCTGGTCGTTCAGCCGGGCGAAAGCGTCTCGCACACCGACCGGCTGTTCGCCGGCGCCAAGGTGGTGCGCATCATCAACGCCATCGAGACCCGCCATCAGATCCAGGGCTTCAACTATATGATCGACTGGGGCTGGTTCTATTTCCTGACCACGCCCTTCTTCTATCTGCTGGACTGGATCAAGGGCCTGGTCGGCAATTTCGGGCTGGCCATTCTCATCGCCACCGTGCTGGTCAAGCTTGCGGTGTTCCCGCTGGCCAACAAGTCCTACGCCTCGATGAGCAAGATGAAGAAGCTGCAGCCGGAAATGGAGAAGCTGAAGCAGGAATTCCCGGACGACCGGATGAAGCAGCAGCAGGCAATGATGGAACTCTACAAGCGCGAGAAAGTCTCGCCCTTGTCAGGCTGTCTGCCGGTCGTGGTTCAGATTCCGATCTTCTTCGCGCTCTACAAGGTGATCCTCACCTCGATCGAACTGCGCCACGCGCCGTTTTTCGGCTGGATTCACGATCTCTCGGCGCCCGATCCGACGAGTCTGTTCAATCTCTTCGGCCTCATTCCATGGACTCCGCCGCTGATGCTGATGATCGGCATCTGGCCGATCATCATGGGCATCACCATGTGGCTGCAGATGCGCCTGAACCCCACCCCGCCCGATCCCATTCAGGCGAGTCTGTTCAACTGGATGCCGGTGATCTTCACCTTCATGCTGGGGAGCTTCCCGGTGGGCCTGGTCATCTACTGGGCGTGGAGCAACACGCTGTCGATCCTGCAGCAGTCCTACATCATGAAGCGGCATGGCGTGGAGATCGACTTCTTCGGCAACATCCGCGACAGCCTGCCCTTCCTCAAGAAGAAGCCGGCCAGTTGAGCGATCGCTTTACGGCTGATCAGATCGCCGCGGGCCGCCGCCTGTTCGGCGGCCCGAGCCGTTTTGTGATGGGCGCGGCGGGGCTTGAACATTTGCCGCCTGCAAGCGCTGTCGAGATCGCAGTCGCCGGGCGGTCGAACGCCGGCAAATCCTCACTCATCAACGCGCTCACCGGGGTCAACGGGCTGGCCCGCGCCTCCAACACGCCGGGCCGCACCCGCGAGCTCAACTTCTTCGATGTGAATGGCCGGCTCGCCCTGGTCGACATGCCGGGCTACGGCTTCGCCAAGGCGCCGAAATCTGAGGTAAAAGCCTGGCAGGCGGTGCTCAGGGGCTACTTGCGCGGGCGGCCGGGCCTGACGCGCGCCTTCGTGCTGATCGACGCGCGCCACGGCATCCTCAAGGCCGACGAGGACATGCTGGACCTGCTGGACGAAGCCGCCGTCACCTATCAGATCGTGTTGACCAAGGCTGACAAGATCACGCCCGCCGAACTGGCCAAGGTAACAGCCAAGGTGGCGGCGGCGATGAAAAAGCACCCCGCCGCCTTTCCGGAGATCCACGCCACGTCGAGCGTCACCGGCGCCGGTATTCCGGAACTCCGCGCGGAAATCGCCGGACTCGTCGAGACCCTTTGAAACCGGCGGCGTTGTCCTGTATGGCGCTTGGGCCTTATCGCGCAGGGAAAGACTTCCATGGATGATCTCGCCACCACAGCCCGCATCCTCTCGGAGGCGCTGCCGTTTCTGCAGCGCTATGACGACCAGATCATCGTGGTGAAATACGGCGGCCACGCCATGATCGACCCGGCGCTGGCCCAGCGCTTCGCCCGCGACATCGTGATGCTGAAAGTCTGCGGGCTGAACCCCGTGGTGGTTCACGGCGGCGGCCCGCAGATCAACCGCATGTTGGACAAGCTTGACGTGAAGCCGGAGTTCCGCGAGGGCCTGAGGGTCACCGACGCGGCCACCATGGAGGTGGTCGAAATGGTGCTCTCGGGCGCCATCAACAAGTCGATCGTCGCCTCGATCCAGCAGGCGGGCGGGCGGGCGGTTGGCATTTCCGGCAAGGACGGCAACCTGCTGATCGCCGAAAAACTCACCAAGAAGAAGACTGACCCCGCCACGGGCCAGACGATGGAAATCGACTTCGGCTATGTCGGCGAGCCGGCCCGCGTCAACACCGAGATTCTTCACACCATCATGAAGAGCGACGCCATTCCGGTGATCGCGCCCGTGGGCGTGGGCCGCGATGGCGAGACCTTTAACGTCAACGCCGACACCGCGGCGGGCGCCGTCGCCACGGCGCTACGGGCCAAGCGCCTGCTGCTGCTGACCGATGTCGCCGGCGTGCTCGACAAGGACAAGAACCTGATCAGCGAATTGACCGTCGAGGACCTTCCCCGCCTGATCGAAGATGGCACCATCACCGGCGGCATGATCCCCAAGGTCGAGAGTGCCGCGGCGGTGGTCGAGTCGGGCGTCGAGGGCGTGATCATCCTCGATGGCCGGGTGCCGCATTCGGTGCTGCTCGAACTGCTGACGCCGCATGGCGTCGGCACGCGCATTTCGCGGGCCGGCGCATGAGAGGTTTCTCGCACGTCGACACCTGGGTGTTCGACCTCGACAACACCCTCTATCCGGCGTCCTGCCGCCTGTTTGACCAGATCGACGTCAAGATGGGCGAGTTCGTCTCGCGGCGGCTGGGGGTCGAGCTGGTGGAAGCCAAGCGCCGCCAGAAGGAAATGTTCTACAGGCATGGCACCACGCTGCGCGGACTGATGACCGAGCATGGCGTCACGCCCGATGATTTCCTCGATTATGTTCATGATATCGATCATTCGGCGGTGCCCGCCAACCAGCCGCTGGACGCCGCGCTGCATGCGCTCCCCGGCCGCAAGCTGATCTTCACCAACGGCACCGTCGCGCATGCCGAGAAGGTTCTGGCCCGCATCGGCATCACCCATCATTTCGGCGATATCTTCGACATCGTGCATGCCGACTTCATCCCGAAGCCCGAAATGGAACCCTACCGGAAATTCGTGCGCCAGACCGGCATCCGGCCCGGAACGTCAGCGATGTTCGAGGATATCGCCCGCAACCTGCTGGCCCCGCATGAACTCGGCATGACCACCGTGCTGGTGACCAGCCCTGACAACCACGATGCCGAACACCTCAACCGCGCATCGGGCCAGGAGCACATCCACCACGTCACCGGCGATCTTGCCGCTTTCCTGGCGGACCTCGGAGCCGGGCTGAAGGGCAATCAGTCCTTGGCGCGCTCGACGTAGGCGCCGTCCTCTGTCGACACCACGATGCGCGTGCCGGAGACGATATGCGGCGGCACCATGGTGCGCACGCCGTTGGACAGCACGGCCGGCTTGAACGAGGATGAGGCGGTCTGGTTCTTGATCGCCGGTTCCGTCTCGACAATCTCAAGCACCACCCGCTGCGGCAGCTCGATCGAGATCGGCGTGCCGTTGAACAGGGCGATCTGGCACTCCATGCCTTCCTGCAGGAACGGCGCCGAGTCGCCCAGCATGTCGCCCGAGACGGTGATCTGCTCGAAGTTCTCGGGGTTCATGAACACGTAGTTCTCGCCGTCCTGGTAGAGGTAGGAATGGGTGATGGTCTCGACAAAGGCGCGTTCCACGGGGTCCGTCGTCTTGTAGCGAACCACCGTCTTCACGCCGTCGGAAATGCGCCGCATGTCGATCGTGGTGGTGGGCGTGCCCTTGCCGGGATGCATCGATTCGGCCTTCAGCACGACATAGAGCTTGCCGTCCTCATGTTCGATGACATTGCCTTTGCGGACACCGCTTGCGATTACCTTGACCACGTCTCACACTCGTTTCTGATGAATTGCCGGATGGGATTGCGCGCGGTATTAGCAGCGGCCATTCCATAAGCCAACCCCCCAAGGAGCTGCCAGACTTGGCCCCCGCCGTTTCCCGCTGGTTCTCGCCCGGCCGCCATGCCGACCGCCGGCCCTTGCTCATGGCGCGGAACCGCATCACGGCGGCCATCCGGGCGTGGTTTGCGGACAGGGATTTCGTTGAGGTGGACTGCGCGGCCCTCGCTGTCTCGCCCGGCAACGAGGCGCATTTGCATGGGTTTGCCACCGCGCTCATCCAGCCAGACGGTTCGCGTCTCGCGCGCTATCTCCACACCTCGCCGGAATTCGCCTGCAAGAAGCTGCTGGCCGCCGGAGAGACGCAGATCTTCAACCTCGGCCATGTCTGGCGCAACCGTGAGCGCACCCCGCTGCATGCGCCGGAATTCACCATGCTCGAATGGTATCGCGGCGGCGAGGCCTATGGCGCCGTCATCGAGGATGCGCTGGCGCTGGTGCGGCTGGCGGCGGAAACCGCCGGCACGGAACTGTTCCGCTGGCGGGGCCGCGAGGCAGCACCCTTCGCCGCGGCCGAGTGGCTGACCGTCAACGACGCCTTCAAAAAGACTGCCGGGGTAGATCTACTGGCCACCGTCGCGGCGGATGGCACGCCAGACCGCGAAGCCCTGGCGCGGGCCTCGCCCGTGGCCTTCGGCAAGGATGAGTCGTGGTCGGACATCTTCAGCCGTATCCTGGTGGAAAGGGTGGAGCCGCAGCTCGGCAACGGCCGGCTGACCGTGCTCTACGATTATCCGGTCGCCGAGGCGGCGCTGGCGCGGGTCAGCGGGCATGATCCGCGCGTCGCGGAACGCTTTGAACTCTATGCCTGCGGCGTCGAACTCGCCAATGGATTCGGCGAACTGACCGACCCCGCCGAGCAGCTCCGCCGTTTCCTGGCCGAGATGGACATCAAGCAGCAGGTCTATGGCGAACGCTACCCGATTGACGAAGACCTGCTCGAAGCCCTGGCCATCATGCCGCCGGCGGCGGGCGTGGCGCTGGGGCTCGACCGGCTGGTGATGCTCGCGGCGGGCGCCACCAGCATCGATCAGGTGCAGTGGACGCCAGTTCCGTGACCATATAGCCTCGACGGCTATCGCCCGCGGCGCTAATCTCTCTCATAAACCAGAAGAGGAAAGCCCATGAAGAAAGTGCGCTACGCCGTGGTCGGCACGGGATGGATCTCGCAGATCGCCTTCATGCCGGGCCTGGCGCAGAGCGGCAATTCCGAGTTGACCGCCATCGTCTCCGGCAACCCCGCCAATGCCGGCAAGCTCGCCGAATTCTATGGCATCAAGCATATCTATTCCTATGATCGCTATGACGAGATGCTGGCCAGCGGCCTGGTCGATGCCGTCTACATCGCGCTGCCCAATTCCATGCATGCTGATTACGCAATCCGCGCCGCCAAAGCCGGCATCCATGCGCTGGTCGAGAAACCGCTCGCCATAGACGCCGCCGAATGCGAGGCAATGATCCGCGCCGCGGATGAGGCTGGCGTCTATCTGATGACGGCCTACCGCCTGCACACCGAGCCGGGCACGCTGGAAGCCATCGACATCATCCGCCGCGGCGAGATCGGCGAGCCGCGCCTGTTCAGCTCGGTATTCTCCTTTCCGGTGGGCGCCGGTAACCACCGCCTCAAGGCGGCGCATTGGGGCGGACCCTTGCAGGACATCGGCGTCTATTGCGTCAATGCCGTGCGCCATCTGTTCGGGTCCGAGCCGACCGAAGCCATCGCCACCATTGCCAGCGCGCCGGGAGACCCGCGCTTTGCGGAGGTGGAGGAAATGGTCTCCGCCACCCTGCGCTTTCCAGGCGACCGGCTTGGCCAGTTCCTCGTCAGTTTCGGCGGCGACGATCTCGACCAGTATCGCGTGATCGGCACCAAAGGTCAGCTTGAGGTCTCGCCCGGCTACCGCTTCGACCGGGCGATCAGCCTCAGGCTCACGCGCGGCGGCGAGACCGTGGAGCGGATCTTCCCGCAATATGATCAGTTCAGCGGCCAGTCCGCCTATTTTTCCGATTGCATCCTGAAAGGCGTGCGGCCCGAACCCGACGGCGGCGACGGCCTCGCCGACGTCGTGGTGATGCGGGCGATCGAGGAAGCGGCAAAGACCGGGCGTTCGCAGAAGATCGCGCTGCCGCCGCATCCTTCGCACCCAACGCCGGACATGGCGCGCGCCTTCCCCACCGTGGAGCGGCGGTTGATGCTGTGACCGCCACGCTGGCCAACTGGCGGGAACATCCGCACAGCATCTGGGGCTTCACCCATGTCGAGCGGCTGCTGCCGGTGGCGGCGGCCGCTGCGCCTGCATCGTCCGTGCCGCTCGCCGGCGGGCCCATGCTGGACCTTGCGCGCCTTGGTTTCTCCGCCGGGGGCCGCCGCCTGACAGTGGAAGAGGCGCTTGGCCTCACCCACACGGATGGCTTTCTGGTGCTGCGCCATGGCGCGGTGGTTGCCCAGCGCTACATCAACCAGACACCCGAGGACCGCCACATCGTGTTCTCGGTGAGCAAATCGATCACCGCCATGCTGGCCGGCGTGCTGGCGGGCGAAGGCCGCCTTGATCCCGATGCGCCGGTCACGCAGTACATTCCGGAGGCAACGCGCTCCGCCTATGCAGATTGCACGGTGCGCAACCTGCTGGACATGACGGTGAGTATCCGTTTCACCGAGGACTATCTCGATCCCCTGGGCGACGTGGCGCGCTACCGGGTGGCCATGGGCTGGAACCCGCCCGGCGATGGCATGGCCGTGGAAGGGCTTCACAGTTTCATCGCCAGCCTGCCGAAGGCGGCCTATCCGCATGGCTGGCGCTTTCATTATGTCTCCCCCAACTCCGATATGCTGGGCTGGGTCGTGGAGCGGGCGGGCGGCGCGCCCTTCGCCGCACTGCTGTCGCGTCATCTCTGGCAGCCGATGGGGGCTGCCACCGATGTCCTGATCACGCTTGACCGCCATGGCGCGCCGCGCAGCGCCGGCGGCGTTTGCACAACGCTCGCCGATCTCGCGCGCTTTGGCGAGATGGTGTTGGGTGGCGGCAGCCTGGCAGGCCGCCGGGTTGTTCCGGAAGGCTGGATCGCCGACATCCGCCGCAATGGTGATGCGGCGGCCTGGTCGCGCGGCGAGATGGCGGGGCTCTTTCCCGAAGGCCGCTACCGATCGCAGTGGTATGTGCCGGAGCCCTCCAGCCGGGAGCTCTGCGCCATCGGCATTCACGGCCAGTGGGTCTACATTGATTTTGATGCTGGCCTGGTCGTGGCGAAGCAATCCTCGCAGCCTATTCCATCCGATGAAGCGATGGACCGGCTGAGCTTCGCCATGTTCCGCGCCATCGCAAGGGAGTTCCGTTGATGACCGAACGCAGCGAGGCCTGGCTCCATGAAGCGGTGTTCGGCAACTACGCCGAGCGCCCGCCAGCTGCCTCGCCGCCTGAGACCCGCATCTGGTGCTACTCCGATCAGCTGTCCTATCCGCCCGGCGGCACTGTCGCGGTGAGCGTCAACACCAACGCCGCCAGCTATGCCGCTGAGCTGGTGCGCGACGGCCTGTCGCCTGCAACGGTGTGGCGGCAGTCAGCCCTGCCGGGCGCCTGGCGCGACACGCCGGAGGATTGCTCCGTCAATGGCTGCGGCTGGCCGGTGTCCTTCACCATCCCGGTGGACCCCGCCTGGCCGTCGGGCGTCTATATCCTGAGGGTCAGCACGGGGGCGGCGCTGCACGAGCATCTGTTCATCCTGCGCCCGCCGCTCACCGCGGCCAAGCGCGGCCGCTTGCTGCTGATCGCCGCCACCGCCACCTGGACGGCCTATAATGACTGGGGCGGATCCAACCATTACCAGGGCTATTGCGGCCCCGCCAAAGACCGGTTCTCGCCCATCCTCAGCATCGCAAGGCCGCTGGCCAAAGGCTTCGTGAGCCTGCCCCCCGATGCGCCGCGCGCCGTGCTGGCGGAAGACCCGCCGATGTTTTCGGCACCCCGTTACCCGCATATGGAATGGGCCTATGCCAACGGCTATTCCAAGAAATACATGTCCACCGGCTGGCCCAGCTTCGAGCGCCATTTCGCGCTGTGGGCCGGGGCCGAGGGCTATCACCTCGACATCATCAGCCAGACCGATCTGCATTTCAGGCCGGAGCTGCTCGATGGCTATGCGGCGGTGGCGCTGGTGGGCCATGACGAATACTGGTCCTGGGAGATGCGCGACGTAATCGATGCGTTCGTCCGGCGCGGCGGCCGTGTTGCCCGCTTCGCCGGCAATTTCATGTGGCAGATCCGGCTTGAGGACGAAGGCCGCCGCCAGGTCTGCTATAAATATCTGGCCCGCGCCGAAGACCCGCTGATGGTGCAGGGGCCGCGCCATCTGGTCACGGAATCATGGGAAGCCGCGGAGATCGGGCGGCCGGGTGCGGCGAGCTTCGGGCTCAACGCCACGCATGGGCTCTATGCCTCGTGGTCCGGCTGTTCGCCGCGCGGCGCCAGGGGCTTTCCGGTCTACCGGCCGGAACATTGGGCCTTCGCCGGCACCGGGCTTTATTATGGCGATGTGCTGGGCGCCAGATCGCGCATCTTCGGCTATGAGGTCGATGGCCTGCCTTACGAAATCCGCGGCGGGCTGCCCTATCCCGCCGATCCCGCCCATGCGCCAGAAGGGATCGAGATCCTGGCGCTCGGGCTTTCCGGAACCCTGGATGAAGGCCCGACCATCCCGGCGGGGCGCAGTTTCCTCGGCGCCGAGGATGCCGAATATGTGGCCTCGGTGCTGCTGGGCCGCAGTGACGCGGCGGCGGTCGAGGCCACCAAACGCGGCTGCGGCATGATCGTCAGTTTCCGCCAGGGTGCCGGCGAAGTGTTCCACGCCGGCACCTGCGACTGGGTCATGGGTCTCGCCCGCAGGGATGACATGGTAATGCAGGTCACCCGCAATGCGCTGAACCGGTTTCTGGGCTGAGAGCGAAAACTGGAGCGGGCGATGGGAATCGAACCCACGACATGCAGCTTGGGAAGCTGCCGTTCTACCACTGAACTACGCCCGCGACGGGATGGAGATTAGTGGAGGAGCGGCGGCGCGGCAAGGGGGTGGCCTGCAGCATGTCGGTAGCACACGATATGACCGGTTTAGGTAGCACACGATCTGTCCGGTAGGCTGGCCCTTTTTTTGGGGGTCAGCATGAGCCGGACGGAGACCCGAGGGGTTGTGCGAATGATGAAGTTCATGAGCGTTTTTGGCCGT
>NZ_JBJTER010000069.1:0-2337 GCF_046093005.1 Aestuariivirga sp. | reverse complement strand
GTCATGATTGCCGGCAATCCACAGCGTGTCGGCCGCCGCCACCAAGCTGCGCAGGAGCGCCAGATCGGCGGCATCGATGCGCCCGCGCGCCCCTTCGTCGTGAAAACTGTCGCCAAGCAGGATCAGGCGTTCCGCACCCGTGGCCGCCATCACCGCGCCAAGCTGGAGAAGCGACTGCCGTGTGTCATAGGGTGGTAAATGCACGCCGCGCCGCGCCAGGCTGCTTCCCTTCTCAAGATGCAGATCTGCAACGAGCAGCGTCCGAAGATCCGGAGCGAACAGCGCGCCCGAAAGGTCGGGAATGAATTCCATGCTGCCGAGCCGTATGCGCTGCGATCTAGACAAGCCGCATGGCCTCGTCGATGAGAGCGTCCGCGGCTTCGGCGAGAAGGGCATCATGACCCTCGCCGTAGACTGATTCGCGGCCGATCTCCAACAGCACCGGCACGGCGAGCGGCGACACGGTGTCAAGCGCCCGGTGCACGATCTGGCCGCGGATGCGGCGCAGCAGCGCGCCGAGCCGCCAGGCGTCGATCAGCCCTTCGGCGGCGTCTTCCCAGGCGGCGCGCAGCAGCAGATGGTCAGGCTGGTGGCTGCGCAGCACGTCATAGATCAGATCGGTGTTGACGGTGGTCTGCCGCGGCGTCTTCTCATGGCCCGGCTGGCGGCGCTCGATCAGCCCGGCGATGATCGCCGCATTGCGGAAGCTGCGCTTCATCAGCGCTGACTCCGCGAGCCAGGCCTCGAGATCGTCGCCCATCATGTCCTCGGCGAACAGCGTGGCGAGGCTGACCCGGCCCGAGGCCAGCGCCAGCGAAAGGTCCCGCGCCATCCACACCACCAGCGCATATTCGGAGGCGACGAAACCCAGGGGCTGCTGGCCCATGCGCTCCAGCCTTCGGGTAAGCAGCATGCCCAGCGTCTGGTGCGCCAGCCGTCCCTCGAACGGATAGCACACCATGTAGTGCCTGGCGGCGCGCGGAAAAGTTTCGACAAGCATCTGGCTGGCGCGCGGCAGCAAGGAGCGGAAGCGCTGCAGCGACAGCCAGCTGCTCACCTGTGGCGGCAGGCTTTTCCAGGCGGCTGGGTTTGCCAGCATCTCGCGCACCCTGGCCGCGAGATGGGTGGATAGCGGGAACTTGCCGCCCTGATAGGACGGCACCATCGGATCCTGGCCGCGGCTCCGGGTGGCGAGCGCGCCGAACTCATCGAGGCCCTCGAAGCGCAAGACCTCGCCCGCGAACAGGAAGGTCTGGCCGAGGGTGAGCTGGCCCAGGAACCACTCCTCCGCTTCGCCCAGCACGCGCCCGCCGGTCACCACCCGCTTGCCGAGCCGCGTCTTGGCATACGCGAGCCGCACCTTCAGCATCTGGTCTTCGATGATGGTGCCCATGTTGAGGCGGTAGGACATGGCAAGCCGCGGATGCGCGAGGCGCAACAGGCCGCCGGGCTGCGGCTTCAGCTTGGCATAGCGCTCATAGGCTTTCAGCGCATAGCCGCCGGTCGCCACATAATCGATGGCCTTGTCGAAATCCTCGCGCGGCAGCTTGCGGTAGGTCCAGGCGCTGGCGACTTCGGCAAAGAGTTCGTCCGGGTGGAACGGCCCGGCGCAGGCCCGGCACAGGATGTGCTGGGCCAGCACATCGAGCTTGGCGGTCATCGGATAGTCGGTGTCCTGCTCATTGGCGCCCGCCGCTTCGAGCGCCGCCTGGCATTCCAGAACCTCGAAGCGGTTTGACGGCACGAGGAGTGCTTCCGATGGCAGGTCGAGACGGTGGTTGGAACGCCCGATCCGCTGCAACAGGCGGCTCGAGCCCTTGGGGGCGCCCACATGGATGACGAGGTCAACATCGCCCCAGTCGATGCCGAGTTCCAGGGTGGAGGTGCAGACCACCGCGCGCAACCGGCCTTCACCCATCGCGGCTTCCACCTTGCGGCGCTGCGCCACATCCAGCGAGCCATGGTGCAGGGCGATCGGCAGATTGTCGTCATTGGCCTCCCACAGGGCCTGGAAGATGACCTCCGCCTGGCTTCGCGTATTGACGAAAACCAGCGTCATCCTCGCCTCCGCCGAGCGCGTGCCATGGTCCGGCCATTCGGCGCGTTACGCTATCCCCGAAATCTACGGCGAGATCCGCAAGGCGAGGATGACGCTGGTTTTCGTCAACACGCGAAGCCAGGCGGAAGTGATCTTCCAGGCGCTGTGGGAGGCCAATGAAGACAATCTGCCGATCGCGCTGCACCACGGTTCGCTCGACGTGGCACAGCGGCGGAAGGTGGAGGCGGCGATGGCGGCGGGCCGTTTGCGCGCGGTGGTCTGCACCTCGACCCTCGAAC
>NZ_JBJTER010000068.1:0-2074 GCF_046093005.1 Aestuariivirga sp. | reverse complement strand
AGCACAGCGTGGGCCGCGCTTTCCTCCTCGGTCATCGGCGCCGGATCACCGGTCAGACGCCGGAGACCATGGCTGTAGCCATAGGGCAGGTCGGTCGCGACCTCGATCCACTTCCAGCCTTCGGAAGCGAGCGACTCGGCCTCAGCTTGAAGTTTCTCGGCGACCAGTCGGTCGAGGAGGGCAGGGTCCTCGAGCCAGCCACCATCGTCACCTTGGAAAAGATCGCGCAGCACGATACCGCCCTCGGCCTCATAGGCATCGACACCGACGAAGACCGCGCGACGATCCGAGGCCCGGACAGAGGTCTCGGTCAGCATACGCCGGATGGCGTAGGGCTCCTTGTTCCAGGAATTCTTCACCGCGTCCCAGACCTGCGCCTGACGCGCGTGATCGGGGTTCACCGTGAAGGCCATCAGCTGTTCCAGCGTCATGCCGTCCTCGGCATAGACCTCGAGCAGGGCAGGGGCCACGGAAGCGAGCTTCAAGCGCTGCTTCACGATCTGCGGGGTCACGAAGAAGGCCGCGGCGATCGCTTCCTCGCCCTGACCCTTCTCGCGCAGAGCCACGAAGGCGCGGAACTGATCCAGCGGATGCAGGGCAACGCGCTGCATGTTTTCCGCCAGCGAGTCGTCCTCGGCGAGGATCTCCGACGCCGCATCCCGCACGATGCAGGGGATCGGCGCGGTCTTGGCCAACCGCTTTTGCTTCACCAGCAGCGACAGCGCCTGGAAGCGGCGGCCACCGGCCGGGATCTCGAACGTGCCGGTTTCGACACCATCGGCATCGAGCACGGGCCGTACGTTCAACCCCTGCAGCAGGCCGCGCCGGGCGATGTCTTCCGCGAGCTCTTCGACCGAGACGCCTGCCTTGATGCGCCGCACGTTGGACTGGCTCAACACGAGCTTGTCGAAGGGGATGTCCAGCGAAGGGGACAGGGTGACTTTCTGGGCAGCTTGGGCCATCGGATCTTCTCCACGACGGGCGCCGGAAGCCACTCTCCCGATCTCACTTCCCGTCACCCCTCAAACCCCCAACCTTTCCCTCTCTTCGTTCATCGTCTCGCGACCTGTCATGTAGTTCACAGCTGTGAACTCTCGTCCCGCTCGAGCCAGTTCACAGCTGTGAACATTATGCCGCGGTTCGCCGGGACATCAGCGCCATGATCATCGGCCCGCAGGAGAACTCGCCCGCTGCCGCCTTCGATGTCAGCGCGCGGAGGTAGCCACCGGGCGATCGGATATCGGCAAAGCGTTCCAACATGGCAACGACAACGATCGATGCCTGCTCGGGGCCCATGAACCGTTGTGCTTCTTCCCAAGCGGACGCACTGATCCCCATGGCCGGCCGCACATGGCAAGCCGCGTCGAAAAGCTGATGCCAGTGGCGGATATCGCCCTGGTAAAAGGTCTTCAGCGACGGGCAGCCCGCGATCACCAGATGGAGCGGAATCTTTGGCACGCGTCTTGTGTCCGCTTCTTCCACGTCAGCAACAAGTGCATCCGTTTCAGGATCTGGCGCGCCGGCCGCCGCCCCGCCTTTTTCTAAGGCAGGTTCAATATCTATAGATTCTTCATTTGAATTATGATGATGGCGCTCAAATTGGCCTTGTCCCCGGACGTGGTGTAGGTTCTGAAGGTCAAGCCGTTCGCGAAGCGCGCCCACAGGGAGCGCTGTAGCGAGCGAACGGCTTTCGGTGGTCACCGGGGTTTCCGGATAGGGTCTGGTTGCTGAACCTCATCCCCAGACCGGAGAACCACCGATGACCGACGACATGATGAACCTGCGCAGCCTTCTGGAAAAGACGCCTGATGCCGATGTGCTGCGCGAGATGATCGGCTTTGCCGCCGAGCGACTGATGGAATTGGAGGTTGGCGCCCTGACGGGTGCCGCCCACGGGGAGAAGAGCCCCGCGCGGCTGGCGCAGCGTAACGGCTACCGCGAGAGGGACTGGGAGACGCGCGCCGGGACAGTGGAGTTGCGCATCCCGAAGCTTAGGAAGGGCAGCTACTTCCCGGGCTTCCTGGAGCCCCGGCGGATGGCCGAGAAGGCCCTCACCGCCGTCATCCAGGAGGCT
>NZ_JBJTER010000067.1:0-4291 GCF_046093005.1 Aestuariivirga sp. | reverse complement strand
ACGGAAAACCTGTTCTCGGTGACGCCGCGGATCGAGATGGGCGGGCAGTGGGAGACGGAGGACGGCCTGATCTTCCGCCCGATGCTGCAACTCGGCGCCACCTTCTATGGCGACTCGCAGTTCAGCCTGTCGTCGCAGTTCATGGATACGCCGGAAGAACCATCCGTCTTCGTCACCAAGACGGAACTTGACCCGGTGACCTTCGATATCTCGGCGGGGATTGACGTGTTCAACGCCGAAGGCAACTCGCTGCGGGTCTACTATGACGGCAGCTTCGGCGAGACCACCTACAGCCACGCCGGCGGCCTCCGGCTCCGCATCGGGTTCTGAGGACTTGCCACAGCTGTCGCGGCGGTGCCGGTCAGCCTTTTTCGGTTCCGCCGCGGCATCCGCGCCACCAGCTTGCCGGGAGACATAATTGTCACAACAGCGGGCGATACTGATTCGTCCGGAAGCTTTGGCGTGTTTGCGCTATCCACAGCAAATGGCGATATTGAAATCACAGCCAGTGAGGGAACCATCACTTCCAAGCAGGCCGGCATATATGCCAACATGAGCGTGGAAAGTGCTGGAAACATCGTCATTTCCGGCAGCGCGAACATTGTCGCGGAAGGCCAGGATGTGGCCCAAGTCCGGTCGCCGCAAACGGCATCACCGCCGATACGAGCAGTTCTGCCAATATCTCGATCAACATGACGGGAAACATCACGTCAGAATACGCGCGGGGCATCTATTATGCGCGCTCGTATTATAGCTCGCAAATCGACATTACAACTGGCGGTCACGGCTGGCATCATGGCGATGTCCGATGGCGGCCAACTGACTGTGTCGCTCACCGGCAACATCGGAGGCGTGGGCGTTAGATGTTTGATCCCAGGATTTGATGGTGCAATCTTCTCCCCAGCGTGGAAGGAGGCACTATGGGCCAGGTTCTTCATGGAAGCGCCACAACGACTGAGGCGGTCCGTCGAGCAATACAGCGTAGTCCAGAGAGCCTGAGAGCCCTGGCGAAGCGCTACGGCATCAATCAAAAGACCGTGGCCAAGTGGCGCAACCGGAGTTTTGTTGCCGACGAGAGGACGGGACCGCGGGATCCCAAGTCGACAGTTCTTACGGTAGAGGAAGAAGCGGTTATCGTGACTTTTCGCCGGCATACACTTCTGCCTCTTGATGATTGCCTCTATGCACTGCAGGCGACTATTCCGCACCTTACGCGCTCATCCTTGCATCGCTGTCTGCGGCGCCATGGCATCAGCCACCTACCCGATGCCGGGCGTGAGAAGGTCACCAAGAAGAAGTTCAAGGCCTATCCGATCGGCTTCTTCCATATTGATATCGCCGAAGTGCAGACTGCCGAGGGCAGACTCTATCTCGTCGTTGCTATCGATCGGACGTCGAAGTTCGCGTTTGTTGAGCTTCACAGCAGGGCGACACGCCGGGTCGCAGCGGACTTCCTTCGCAACCTTGCTGACGCTGTTCCATACAAGATCAAAACCATTTTGACCGATAACGGTACGCACTTCACTGACCCAACCGGTGACGGATGGCTGGTCTCAGATATCAAGACGATGCGGGCAGAAGGAGTTGCCTTCCGTTGCCATTCCTTCGATGCGGCATGCGCCGATCTCGACATCGAACACCGGCTGACGAAGCCGATGCATCCTTGGACCAATGGACAGGTCGAGCGAATGAACCGGACGATCAAGGAAGCGACGGTCAAGCGCTATCACTACGACGATCACGCCCAGTTCAGAAATCATCTCGATCACTTCATTGCCGCCTACAACTTTGGCCGGAGGCTCAAGACCCTCAAGGGGCTCACGCCGTACGAGTTCATCTGCAAACAGTGGACAAACAACCCGGAGCGCTTCAGGTGTTGATTTGCACTGAGAGTTGACCCGGGAGGGGCACAAGTTTCCACTGAGAAGTGACCCATGTTCTGACCTTCCCCCTGGCAATTGGACCGGGGGATCACGGAGTGATCGACATGGCACTTTTGAGCATTATCCGACGTTGGCATCTTCGCGAGGAGATACCGATCCGGGAGATCGAGCGGCGGACAGGGCTGTCGCGCAATACCATCCGCAAGTACCTGAGGTCTGGTGCCGTGGAACCGAAGTTCAAGGTTCCCGACCGGCCGAGCAACCTGGACCCTTTTGCCGACAGGCTCGAGGCGTGGCTCAGGGTGGAGGCGGGCAAGTCTCGCAAGCAGCGGCGCACGGCGCGGCAGATGCACAACGATCTGGTCAAGCTGGGCTATCGAGGCTCCTACGGCCGGGTGGCGGCGTTTGTGCGGGCCTGGAAGGCGGAGCGCCAGCGGGACGCCCAGACGAGTGGGCGGGGCACCTTCGTGCCGCTGGCCTTTGCGCCGGGAGAGGCCTTCCAGTTCGACTGGAGCGAGGACTTTGCAGTCCTCGGCAATGAACGGGTCAAGTTGCAGGTGGCGCACACCAAGCTGTCGCACAGCAAGGCCTTCATCGTGCGGGCCTATCTGCTGCAGACCCACGAGATGCTGTTCGATGCCCTGACCCAGGCGTTCCGCGTTCTGGGCGGGGTCCCGCGGCGCGGGATCTTCGACAACATGAAGACCGCCGTGGACCGGATCGGGTCAGGCAAGGCCCGGCAGGTCAACGCCCGGTTCTCAGCCATGGCCAGCCACTACCTGTTCGAGCCCGAGTTCTGCAATCCGGCCTCGGGCTGGGAGAAGGGGCAGATCGAGAAGAACGTCCAGGATGCCCGGCGACGGCTGTGGCAGCCGATGCCGCGGTTTGCTGACCTCGCCGCCCTGAACGCCTGGCTGGAGGAGCGCTGCGTCATGCAGTGGAGGGATATCCAGAATGGCATCCTGCCCGGCACCGTTGCCGAGGCGCATGCTGATGAAGTCCTGAGCCTTATGCCCTTGGGGCGGCCCTTCGACGGCTTCGTGGAGCACAGCAAGCGGGTGTCCCCGACCTGCTTGGTACACTTCGAGCGGAACCGCTACAGCGTGCCGGCCTCCTTCGCCAACCGGCCGGTGAGCTTGCGGATTTACCCGGAGCGGATCGTCATTGCCGCCGAGGGCCAGGTGCTGTGCGAGCATACCAGGGTCATCGAACGATCCCACCACCTGCCGGCGCGGACAATCTATGACTGGCGGCACTATCTTGCGGTCATCCAGCGAAAGCCCGGTGCCCTGCGCAACGGAGCACCCTTTGCCGATCTGCCCGACGCCTTCCGGCAGCTGCAGGGCCATCTGCTCAAGCGGCCCGGGGGTGACCGGGAGATGGTGGAGATTCTCGCCCTTGTCCTGCAGCACGATGAGCAGGCCGTGCTCTGCGCGGTCGAGATGGCTCTGGACGCCGGCATTGCCACCAAGACCCATATCCTGAACCTCCTGCACCGGCTGATCGACGGCAAGCCGGGGACGCCGACACCGATCGATGCGCCACAGGCGCTGAGCCTGCGGCTCGAGCCGAAGGCCAATACCGCCCGTTACGATGGCTTGCGCAGAAAGGAGGTCAACCGTGCGTCATGATCCCGCCAGCGCCGCCGTCGTGGTCATGCTGCGTTCGCTCAAGATGTACGGCATGGCCCAGGCCGTCAGCGACCTCATCGAACAGGGGGCGCCTGCCTTCGACACGGCTGTCCCCATCCTGTCGCAGCTGCTCAAGGCCGAGCTTGCTGAACGCGAGGTCCGCTCCGTCGCCTACCAGATCAAGGCCGCCCGGTTCCCGGCCTACAAGGATCTGACCGGCTTCGACTTCGCCTCCAGCGAGGTCGCCGAAGCCCTGGTTCGCCAGCTGCATGCTGGCGAGTTCATGGCGGGCGCCCACAACGTAGTTCTCATCGGCGGGCCGGGCACCGGCAAGACCCACATCGCCACCGCCCTCGGCGCCCAGGCCGTCGAGCATCACCGCAAGAAGGTCAGGTTCTTCGCGACCGTCGATCTGGTCAATGCGCTCGAGCAGGAAAAGGCCATGAACAAGGCAGGGCAGCTGGCTGACAGGCTGTCCAAGCTTGACCTCGTCATCCTCGACGAGCTCGGTTACCTGCCCTTCAGCCCCTCGGGCGGGGCGCTGCTATTCCACTTGCTCTCGAGGCTTTACGAACAGACCAGTGTCGTCATCACCACCAACCTCAGCTTCAGTGAATGGGCTGGCGTGTTCGGCGATGCCAAGATGACAACCGCACTCCTCGACCGCCTCACCCACCACTGCCACATCCTTGAAACCGGGAACGACAGCTTCCGCTTCAAAGCCAGTTCGACGAAGCCGAAAACCAGAAAGGAGAAGTCCCTGACTTGACCCGCGGC
>NZ_JBJTER010000066.1:0-23187 GCF_046093005.1 Aestuariivirga sp. | reverse complement strand
CATGCATTCTCGGCATTCTACCGCTATCTCCGCGAGGATTTCGCGGCGCATGCTGTGTTGCACTTCGGCACGCATGGCGCACTCGAATTCATGCCTGGAAAGCAGTCCGGGCTGTCAGCAGCCTGCTGGCCAGACCGACTGATCGGCGATCTTCCGAATCTTTATCTCTACTGCGCCAACAACCCCTCCGAGGGCAGCATCGCGAAGCGCCGGGCCGGCGCCACTTTGATCAGCTACCTGACGCCGCCGCTCGCCCAGGCGGGCCTCTATCGCGGTCTTGTCGATCTGAAGGGATCAATCAGCCGCTGGCGCGGGCTTGAGCCGGATGCCACGGAACGCCACGATCTGGCCCTGCTCGTTCAGGCACAGGCAGCGCAGGTCGATTTGTCAGCGGCAGAGCCTGCCTGGGCCGATCCGGAGCCGGCCATACAAGATCTGCAACGGCGTATCCTTGAGCTCGAATATACGCTGATCCCCCATGGCCTTCATGTCGTGGGCGAAGGGATGGACGCGGAAGCGCGCCGTGAGACGCTTGCCAGTGTTGAGGAGGCTGGAACGACTGCCGACCTCGCTGCCATGGACCGGTTGCTCGCCGAGGACCACGAAATCCCTGCTCTGCTCAGAGCGCTTGACGGGCGGTTTATCCGCCCGGTGCCCGGTGGTGACCTTATTCGGACACCCGCAATCTTGCCAACTGGGCGCAACCTGCACGGCTTCGATCCCTTCCGTATCCCGTCCACATTTGCAGTAAAGGATGGTGCTCGCCAGGCGGCCCTGCTGCTCGAGACCCATACGAGCTCCGGCAAACCCCTGCCAGAGACCGTGGCCTTGGTGCTGTGGGGAACGGACAATCTGAAAAGCGAGGGCGGCCCGGTTTCGCAGGCGCTGGCGCTTCTCGGCGCGGCACCGCGTTTCGACAGTTTTGGACGGCTGTGTGGCGCGTCACTGCTGCCGCTTCAAGACCTCGGCCGTCCGCGCATTGATGTCATGCTGACCCTCTCCGGCATATTCCGGGATCTGCTGCCGTTGCAGACGCGCATGCTGGCTGAAGCCTGCTTCCTCGCCGCCGCCGCGGACGAGCCATCCGAACAGAACTTCGTGCGGAAACATGCGCTGGCCCATATGAAGCAGACCGGCTGTGACCTGGAAACCGCGGCGCTGCGCGTCTTCAGCAACGCCGATGGCGCATATGGCTCAAACGTCAACATGCTGGTGGATAGTGGCCGGTGGGAGGACGAAGACGAGTTGGGCGAGATGTTCGCCAAGCGCAAATGCTTTGCCCATGGCCGCAACGGGCAATCGCAACAGCAATCCGGCATCATGGCTGCGGTGCTGGGTGGCGTCGATCTCGCCTATCAGAACCTCGAATCGGTCGAACTGGGCGTGACCACTGTTGATCATTACTTCGACTCGCTGGGAGGCATCAGCCGCGCCGCTGAGAAACAGCGCGGTGCAGCGGTTCCCGTTTACATCGGCGATCAGACGCGGGGCGCTGGCGTGGTGCGTACGCTTGCCGACCAGGTGGCGCTCGAATCCCGCACGCGGGTGCTGAACCCGAAGTGGTATGAAGGGATGCTGAAGCACGGCCACGAAGGTGTGCGCCACATTGAATGTCATTTGACCAACACGGTCGGCTGGTCCGCGACCACGGGCCAGGTGGCGCCATGGGTCTACCAGCAATTCACACAGACATATGTGCTGGACCAGGCGATGCGCGACCGGCTGGCAGCGCTTAACCCAAAGGCCGCCGTAAAGGTGGTGAACCGGCTGCTCGAAGCGCAGCGGCGCGAATTCTGGCAACCTGATGCCGAAACGCTCGCCGCTCTGCAACAGGCAGGCGAGGAACTCGAAGACAAGCTTGAAGGCATAGGCGTGGAGGCAGCGGCATGACCCTGGTGATCGACCGGAAACCGAAGGCGCGCGTGAACCCGCGCGAAGACGGTGAGGGCAGCGTGCAGGTGCACCTTGACCCCAATGCAACGATCGGCACCGCGAAGGTGTTTTCGGTCTATGGCAAGGGCGGTATTGGCAAGAGCACCACCTCTTCCAACCTCTCAGTGGCATTCTCGAAGCTGGGCAAGCGTGTGCTGCAGATCGGCTGCGACCCCAAGCATGATTCGACCTTCACGCTGACCAAGAGCCTGGTGCCGACGGTCATCGACATTCTGGAACAGGTCGATTTCCATTCCGAGGAGTTACGCCCCGAAGACTTCGTATTCCAGGGCTACAATGGCGTGATGTGCGTCGAGGCCGGCGGCCCGCCGGCGGGAACCGGTTGCGGCGGCGATGTGGTGGGGCAGACGGTGACGCTGCTGAAGGAGCACCCTCTGCTGGAAGATACGGACGTGGTCATCTGCGACGTGCTGGGCGATGTTGTCTGCGGTGGCTTGGCTTCGCCGCTGCAGCACGCTGACCGCGCCCTGATCGTCACGGCCAATGACTTTGACTCGATCTTCGCCATGAACCGCATCGTTGCGGCGATCAACGCCAAGGCGAAGAACTATGGCGTGCGCGTGGGAGGAGTCATCGCCAACCGCTCGAAAGACACCGACCAGATCGACCGCTTCGCCGAAGCCACGGGTCTCAGGCGGCTGGCGCATCTCCCGGATGTCGACGCCATCCGGCTTAGCCGCCTCAAGAAATCGACACTGTTCGAAATGCCACCGAGCCCGGAAGTGGAACACGTACAGAACGAATACATGAGGCTTGCTGCAAGCCTTTGGGCGGGTTCAGAGCCCTGCGACGCGCGCTCCATGAAGGACCGCGACATCTTCGATTTCCTGGGGTTTGACTGATGAGCGACAGCTACCTCGAGCGGCGCGGAGAGATCGAGACCTATTTCGACCGGACGGCGGCTGCCGCCTGGTCCAGGTTGACATCCGACGCGCCGGTGAGCGGCATCCGCGCCACGGTGCGGGCCGGACGTGACAAGATGCGCGCCACGCTGCTCGGCTTCCTGCCACAGGACTTGCGCGGCATGCGGCTTCTCGATGCTGGCTGCGGCACCGGCGCCCTTGCGGTTGAGGCGGCGCGGCGCGGCGCCGATGTGACGGCAGTGGACATCTCACCCACGCTGATCGGCATTGCGCGCGAGCGCCTGCCGGAGCGCCTGGGCGATGGCCGCATCCATTTTATCGCCGGTGACATGCTCGACCGGAAACTGGGCACGTTCGATCAGGTGGTGGCGATGGACTCGCTCATCCACTACAGCCTGCCTGACATGGTCGGCATGCTCACGCGGCTGGCCGAGATGAGCCGCGGCGGAGTTCACTTCACCTATGCGCCCCGCACCCCGGCTCTGGCCGCCATGCACATGATCGGGAAAGTCTTTCCGCGGGGTGACCGGTCGCCCCGCATCGTCCCACATCCGACGCCGTCGCTCCACAACGCCGTCCGCCACCATGAGCGGCTAGGCGGCTGGCGGCTGGGCCGCGATATCCGCATTTCGAGTGGCTTCTACATTTCCCATGCCCAGGAGATGACCCGCGCATGAGGAAGCTCAACCGCGGCATGATGGCAGGTTGGCAGTCCCTCGGACCGCGCTTCCTTCCCTTTGCCGATGCAGCGACTGCGGATCTGCCATTGGGCCGCCTGTTACGGCTGTCAATGTTCCAGATCTCGGTTGGCATGGCGCTGGTTCTGCTGACAGGTACGCTCAACCGGGTGATGATCGTTGAACTCGGCGTACCGGCCTGGCTTGTCGGTCTCATGGTTTCCTTGCCGATCGTGTTTGCGCCATTCCGTGCGCTGATAGGACTCAAGTCCGATACTCACAGGTCGCTGCTTGGCTGGCGGCGCGTGCCATACATCTGGTTCGGCACGCTGATGCAGTTCGGCGGCTTCGCCATTTTGCCCTTCGCGCTTCTCCTGCTCACCGGACAAGGCCACGGCTCCGCCGTCTGGGGACAGGTCGGCGCTGGCCTCGCCTTCCTGCTCATCGGCGCGGGGATCAACGTCACCCAAACGGCGGGCCTTGCATTGGCCAATGATCTCGCGCCGCCAGAGTCCCGCCCTCGAGTCGTCGCTCTGCTTTATGTCATGTTGCTCGTCGGCATGGTGCTGAGCGCGCTTGTATTTGGCAGCCTGCTCAGCGACTTCACCGCCGTGGAACTGATCCAGATCATCCAGGCCGTTGCCGTCATCACCGTGGTACTGAATGTCGCCGCCATGTGGAAGCAGGAGGCCCGCAACCCCGCACTGACCACACCAAAAGGGCCGCGGACCAGCATGGCGGAGGCCTGGGGCAACTTCGCCCGCGCTGGCCGCGCCAAACGCCTGCTGGTGACTGTGGGGTTGGGCACCGCCGCCTTTAGCATGCAGGACATTCTGCTCGAGCCATTCGGCGGCCAGGTCTTCGGCATGGATGTTGGTCAGACCACCTGGCTCACCGCCACGCTGGCCGGAGGTACGCTCGCCGGTTTTGCGATCGCCGCGCGCCGGCTCAGCCGCGGCGGAGACCCCTACCGGCTAGCCGCGCTCGGCATCCTCGCGGGCATAGCGGCATTCGCCGGGGTCATCTTCTCGCCACTTCTCGAACTGGCAGCCCTATTCCAGACAGCAACCTTCTTCATCGGGCTGGGTGGCGGCTTGTTTGCCGTCGGCATGCTGACCGCGGCCATGGACCTCGCTTCCAGCGGCTCCGGATTGCTGAGCGGATTTGCGCTCGGCGCATGGGGTGGCGTACAGGCTACCGCGGCCGGACTCGCAGTCGGCGTCAGCGGCGTGCTGCGAGACCTCGTATCAACCCTTGCCGAACAAGGCGCGCTCGGCGCGGCCTTCAGTGGGCCGGCCGCCGGCTATCTCTTTGTCTACCACATCGAAATCCTGCTGCTCTTTGCAACCCTTGTGGCCATCGGGCCCATGGTTCGCGGCGGAGCAAGACGCATCATCAGACAGCCGGGCTTTGGCCTGGCGCAATATCCAGGCTGATCGAAGGAGAACGCCCATGTCAGCAGCCTTCACCCAATATGTCGATGTCGCACAGGTGGTGCTCTATCTCTTCTGGGGCTTCCTTGCGGTGATCCTCATCTATCTCCACCGCGAGAATAAACGCGAGGGCTACCCGCTCGAGTCTGACCGCTCGGGCCATGTCGTCGTACAGGGCTGGCCGCCGGTGCCGGCGCCGAAAACCTATCTTCTGGCGGACGGCTCCACCGTGAAAGCGCCACGTGCCCAGCCTTATGACGCGCGCCCCGTCAAGGCGACGCCGATTGGTCCATGGCCAGGCGCCCCGCTTGAACCCGATGGTGACCCGTTGGTCGATGGCGTTGGACCAGCTGCCTATGCAGAGCGTCTTGATATTCCGGACGCCACCTTCCACGGCACACCGAAACTGGTGCCGCTGCGCAACGCCAAGGATTGGCATATCGAGCAGCGCGATCCTGACCCGCGCGGCATGCGGGTGATAGCCGCGGATGGCAAGGTGGGTGGCGTGGTCAAGGATGTCTGGGTCGATGTGGCCGAATACATCATGCGCTACCTCGAAGTAGAGGTGAGCGACAAGGAAGGCAACCGCCGCAATGTTCTGCTGCCGGCGACCCTCTCCCGTATCTCCGGCTCGCGCCGGGAGGTCGGGGTCAAGTCCATCACCTCAAAGCAGTTCCTGAAGGTGCCTGGAACCCGCAACCCGGATGTCGTCACGCGGCTCGAGGAAGACCGCATCTGCGCCTATTATTCAGGCGGCCACCTCTATGCCACACCGGAACGGGCCGAGCCGCTGGTATGAGCACAGACCACGACGATTTCGCTTTCGAGCCGGTGCGCGGCCTTCCTGCCTTGCTGCCGCCAGGCGAGCGCATGCTTTGGCAGGGTTCACCGCGCTGGCAGGACCTGGCGGTGCATGCCTTTCACGCCCGGAAAGCGATCTGGTACTTCGCGGCGCTTGCCGCCTTCTCGGCCACGCTGCGGCTTGCCGAGGGCGCTACCCTCGATGCCGCCATGCGGCCCTTCGGCTGGCTTGTTCCGATGGGCCTTGCTGCTGCGGGGTTGCTCGCGGGACTAGCCTATCTCAGCGCACGAACCACCGTCTATACCATCACCAGCAAGCGGCTGGTGATGCGCATCGGTATGGCGGTGCAAGTCAGCATCAATTTGCCTTTCACCCAGATCGACAGCGCAGCGCTGCGTCTGTTCGGAAATGGGTCCGGCGATATCCCGCTCAAGATCACCAAGAAGGAGCGTCTTGCCTATCTGCTCCTCTGGCCGCACGCCCGGCCGTTCCACTTCACCCACCCGCAACCCTGCCTCAGGGCAATCCCCGAGGCTGACCGGGTTGCCGGCTTGCTTGCAGCCGCACTCGCCGGCCAGGCTCCGGCCCCGCTCAGCGAAACCGCCAGGGCAGCGGGTTCATCCCTTACCCAGCAACCGGCAGCCGCCTGAGATGACAAACGTCCGCGCCCCCGTCCCGCTCACCAAGCTGCCGCTGGCCGTCGCATTTGGCATTGCCGCCCTCGCCTTCATTGCGGTGGCGGGCGCACGGCTTTCGGGGTTCACCCCGCAACCGGCGGTCACCGAGGCCCAGATCGTGCAAAGCCGGCTCATCCGCTTCGAGGCCTCGGAAGCAGGTGAGATAAAGGTACTTGACGCCAAGACCGGCGCGGTCATCGCCAATGCAGGCCGTGAAGGCTTCGTCCCTGGCGTGTTGCGCGGCCTTAACCGCATACGCCGCAACGCCGAAGCCGACCTCGCGCATGCCTGGCGGCTCGAAAAGCTTGAGAACGGACAAGTGATGTTGACCGACACCGCAACAGGTGTCAGCCTCGACCTCAACGCCTATGGCCATGCCAATGCCCGGGTCTTCGACAACTTCCTAGTAGCAAGAGGAGACAACAGCTGATGCTTAATCCCTTCGCTCCCGCCGGCACCGAAGAGGTGATGTGCACCGTGCACGTGGTAAATACCTTCGAAAGCCTGGCCGCGCATGTCGAACTGGACGGCGGCGTCACCGTCGAACCGGGTGACGCGGTGTTGGTTCATGGCAAACCGATCATTGTGCCCTATGGCGAGACCGCCATCGAACGGCGCAAGGCCACCATCACACGGGCCAACTGGCTCGAACGAAAGTGGACGAAGATGACGGGTGATCTCGAATTCATGGAACTTTTGGAATTCAGCTTCTCGGGGGAAGAGCTATGACCATTGAAAATCTCGGAATCAGGCCTGCGGACACGCTCGCAAAAGCGCAGGAATCGACGGTTTTGAGCCCGCGCTTCTACACCACCGACTACAAGGCGCTTGACAGCCTTGACGTCACGCCGGTGCGCAAGGAGTGGGACGCGCTCATCGCCGAAATGCAGAGCGATCCCAATAAGACCCACTTCAAACGTAACGCGGAATGGGACCATGTGACGCTTGAAAGCATGCCCGAAGGCCTGCGGAAGGAGTTTGTGGATTTTCTCGTGAGCTCGCTCACCGCCGAGTTCTCCGGCTGCGTGCTCTACGCCGAGATGCGCAAGCGCGGCACCAACCCCGACATGTGCGAGCTGTTCCGGCTGATGAGCCGGGATGAATCCCGCCACGCCGGGTTCATCAACGACACGCTGAAGGACTTCAAGATCGGCGTTGACCTGGGCTTCCTGACCAAAACCAAGAAATATACCTTCTTCAAGCCGAAGTTCATCTTCTACGCGACCTATCTATCGGAGAAGATTGGTTACGCCCGCTACATCACAATCTACCGCCACCTGCAGCAACATCCGGAGCGGCGCATCCACCCGATCTTCAAGTGGTTCGAGAAATGGTGCAATGACGAATTCCGCCATGGCGAGGCTTTTGCGCTGATCATGCGGGCCCACCCAGAACTGCTGAGCGGGATCAACAAGCTTTGGGTGAAGTTCTTCCTGCTTGCGGTGTTCGCCACCATGTATGTCCGCGATCACCAGCGACCGCATTTCCATGCCGCGCTTGGCATCGACCCCGACGAATACGGCTACAAGGTCTTCAAGATCACGTCCGAGATCTCACGGCAGGTGTTTCCGCTGGAACTCGACATCGACAACCCCGCCTTCTTCGCGGGTCTGCAAAGACTGCAGCGGATCAACGAGCGCGCCGCGCGCTGGCAGAAGCAGGGCGGGCTTGCCAAGCTGTTTGGCAAACCAGCGACGGTCCTGTCGGCGGGCTGGACCATGCTCCGCCTGTTCGCGATTCCCGCCAAGACCAACGAACTGCCTGGCAATGTCCGGCTAGCGCCAACGTGGTGATGCGCCATCGATGAGCTACCTGTTGCCGATGGCCTTCGCCCTTTTCCTCTGGTGGTTCTCCACCGGGCTGATCTTCTACCTCGATCAGCTGCCGGTGCGCACCTTCAAGTGGACGATGGCCGGGGCAACCGCCGTGCTGGCAGCTGCGCTTTACGCAATATGGGCAAGCGCCGGAGACCAATCGGCGTTTGCAGTCTACGCGGCCTTTACCGCCGGGCTGCTGGCCTGGGGGTGGCAGGAGGTGAGCCTCTACACGGGATTCGTCACAGGGCCGCGCAAGCATGCCTGCGGGGCGGGATGCAGCGGCTGGCGGCATTTTGGCCATGCCATTGCCGTCAATCTCTGGCACGAAGTCGCGATCGTTGTTGTGGCCGTGGTGATCCTCAGCCTCACCTGGGACAGTCCAAACCAGTGGGGCCTTTGGGTCTATCTTCTGTTGTGGGCCATGCATTTGAGCGCCAGGCTCAATGTTTTCCTGGGTGTCCGCAACGTGAGCGAGGAGTTCGTGCCGCCGCATATGGCGGTGCTGAAAAGCTTCCTCACCCGTAAGCCGATGAACCTGTTGTTTCCCTTCTCGATCACCGCGGCAACGGCCGGAACCCTCTTGCTGTTCCAGCAAGCGCTTGCGGCCGAGACCATGGCTGACCGGACGGGTTATTCGCTGCTCGCCGCCCTGGCTGGCCTCGCCGTTCTCGAGCACTGGCTGCTGATGCTGCCGCTACCGGTTGAAAAGCTCTGGCGCTGGAGCCTGCCGCACCGGCCAGGCGCGGCAAAATCCCACAAATCCGTTCCACCCCGTATCGACTATACCGCCCTGAACACCAAACTCACGCCCTGAGGAAAGCCGGCGCTGCGCCGTCCAGAGAGGACAAGATGGATTACGAGAGCTTCTTCAAATCGGAACTGGAGCAACTCCGCAACGAGGGACGCTACCGGGTATTTGCCGATCTCGAGCGCAAGGCCGGGCAGTTTCCACGCGCCACCCATCATGGCGCCGGGAAGAAAGACATTACCGTTTGGTGTTCAAATGACTATCTCGGCATGGGGCAAAACGCAAAGGTGCTCGCCGCCATGCACGAAGCGCTGGACCGCTGCGGAGCGGGCGCCGGCGGGACGCGCAACATCTCCGGGACGAATCACTACCACGTGGAACTCGAACATGAGCTGGCCGATCTTCACGGCAAGGAATCGGCCTTGCTGTTCACATCGGGCTATGTTTCGAACTGGGCCGCATTGGGAACACTGGCGAGCGCCCTTCCCAACTGCATGGTCTTTTCGGACGCCGGCAATCACGCCTCGATGATCGAAGGTATCCGCCACAGCCGCGCCGAACGCGACATCTTCAAGCATAATGATGTGGCGGATCTCGAACGGCTGCTCAAGTCCGCAGACCCCGCCCGGCCTAAACTGATCGCTTTTGAGTCGGTCTATTCGATGGACGGCGACATCGGGCCGATCAAGGAAATCTGCGACATCGCCGACCGCTACAACGCCATGACCTATCTCGACGAAGTGCATGCGGTTGGCATGTACGGCCCACGCGGCGGCGGCATTGCCGAGCGCGAGGGACTCATGGACCGCCTCACGGTGATCGAAGGTACGCTCGGCAAGGCTTTCGGCGTGGTCGGTGGCTATATCACCGGCTCGGCGGCGCTCTGTGACTTCGTGAGAAGCTTCGCATCTGGCTTTATCTTCACCACCGCGCTGCCGCCCGCCGTGGCGGCGGGCGCCGCCGCCTCGATCCGCCACCTGAAAGCCAGCGAGATGGAGCGCATGCGCCACAAGGAACGCGTGGCCAAGCTGCGCCGCAAGCTGGACCAGGCTGGTGTGCCCTACAAGGCGAACGCCAGCCACATTGTGCCCGTGATGGTGGGTGACGCCAAGAAGTGCAAATGGATCAGCGATATCCTGCTGGAGCGCTACGCCATCTATATCCAGCCCATCAACTATCCCACCGTGCCACGCGGCACCGAACGCTTGCGCATCACGCCCACCCCGCTTCATTCCGAAGCCGACATGGACCATCTGGTTTCGGCACTATCGGAACTGTGGTCACAATGCGCCCTGGCCCGCGCGGTGGCATGACGGGCTGTTGATCTCGCTGGTCATACCCGCGTAAGAAGGCTTTCCAATGGGAGCCCGTGACATGCCGCAGTGGATCATTCTCTGGGTGGTTGCCGCCATCCTGTTCCTGGTTATCGACATGGTGTGGCTTCTGTGGCTCGGCCGCAGCATCTATGTCACGGAAATCGGCGACATCCTCCGCCAACCGCCCAATTTCGCGGCCGCCGGAGCCTTCTACATCCTCTATATTACCGGCCTGATGATCATGGTCATCTGGCCCGCCGTTCAGGCCCAGTCGGCCTGGCAAGGGCTCGTCTATGGCGCGCTGCTGGGCCTCATTGCCTACGGCACCTACGACCTTACGAATCTTGCGGTGATGAAGGGTTTCACCACCAGGATCGCCATTATCGACATGCTCTGGGGCACGGTTCTGACCGGAAGCGTCTCCGCCCTCACGGTCGCCGCGGCGACCCGGTTTTTCGCACGGTAGCTAGGGCAACTGGTCGAACGTCTCCAGCGCCTTTGCCGCATAAACGGCCCCCGGCCCGCCCGCCATCTCCACCGACACTGCCAGCATCTCTGCCAGTTCGTCGCGCGTTGCCCCGTGTTTCTTGGCTGCCGCCGCATGATAGATGATGCAGTCCTCACAACCCTTGGCCACCGCAATTGCAACCGCGGTGAGCTCCTTCATGGCAGGCGATATCTTGCCCGCGCGGGTGGCCGCCGTTGCAAGGCCGTTGAAGGCCATCATGGTCTGCTTTTCGGCCTCGAACAGGTTCAGCAACCGGGCATTCACACCGTCGAGCTTTTCCTTCGCATCCGCCATGGCTATCTCCCTCTCAGAACAGCGCCTTGCCATTCTCTTTCGAGAAGGCATGCCACTTTGCTGTATTGACCGTCATGTAGCAGGTCTGCCCCTCCTCGCCCATGAATTCCGTCGAGGTCTTGACGCGGATGCGGCTGTCGTCGAGGTCGACATCGACGATCATGTCGCCCCCAAGAAGCTCAGTAACGAAAATCTTGCCGGTCACATGTTCCTTTTCAGGCTTGGTCATGGAGATCGACATGGCATCCGGCCGGACACCCATGCGCAGCGCGTTGGGCCTTGCGCCAGACGCGATCAGCCGCTGCTGCTCAGGCGTCACGGGGATCGAGAAATTCGGGTGGATGAAGTGGGTATGGCCAGCCTTGTCCTGCAGGCCAACATCAACGAAATTCATCGCCGGTTCGCCCACGAAGCCAGCCACCCAGGCATTGACCGGCTTGTTGTAAACCTCACGCGGCGTGCCCAGCTGCTGCAATTCACCCTCATGCATAACCGCGATCATGTCAGCCATCGACATAGCCTCGAGCTGATCATGGGTCACATAGATCATGGTGGTCCCGAGTGTGCGCTGAAGATGCTTGATCTCACCGCGCATATGGGCCCGGAGCTTGGCATCCAGATGCGCGATAGGCTCATCGAAGAGGAACAGATTGGGTTCCCGCACGATTGCGCGGCCGATAGCCACGCGCTGCTTTTGCCCGCCAGACAGTTCCTGCGGGCGCCGCTCCAGCAAATGCGAGATCTCGAGGAGCTTGGCGGCCGCCGTGACCCGCTCCCTGATCTGGTCCTCACTCTGGCCGCGCAGCCGCAGTGGGTTCGCCATGTTGTCGTAAACGCTCTTATGCGGATAGAGCGCATAGTTCTCGAACACCATGGCCACGTCACGGTCCTTTGGGGCCAGCTCGTTGATCGGCTTCTCGTCGAACAGGATTTGTCCGGACGTAATGTGTTCAAGTCCAGCAACCATGCGCATGGTCGATGACTTACCGCAGCCCGACGGCCCAAGGATCGACAGGAACGATCCATCCGGGCATTCGATGTTGAGGTCCTTCACGGCGGGAAGATTGCCGTACTTCTTCCAGACATTCCTGAATGAAACTTTAGCCATTGCCAGCTCCTGCTATTCCTTGACCGCGCCCATGGTGAGGCCGGTAACGAGGTATTTCCGGATCACGAGGCCCAGGAACATCATCGGCAGCGTGGTCACAACGCCGGCCGCCATGATCTGGCCCCATTGGATGTTTTGCGGCTGCACCAGCTCGCGCGTTGCGGCAGGTAGCGTCTTGGCGCCACCCGATCCGATGATCGCCGCGAAGAGATAATCATTCCAGGCAAAGAGGATGCAGAGCACCACGAAGGCGCCAATACCCGGGGCAACAAGCGGCAGGATAGCACGAAACGCCTGCAGGCGCGTGGCGCCATCCACCATCTGCGCTTCCTCGATTGCGTAGGGCACGTTGTCAAAAAAGCCCTTGAGGATCCAGATGGCGAAGGGAAGGTTGAAGGTGGTGTAAGCGAGGATCAGGCCAGGCAGGGTGCCAACCAGCTCCAGCTCCCGGAAAATCCAGTAAAGCGGGACCATGACCGCCACGACGGGCGCCATGCGGGTCGAGATGATCCAGAAGAAGAGGTCCTTCTTGCCACGGAAATCGATGCGCGACAGCGAATAGGCACACATCGACCCCAACACCACCGAAACCACCGCCGAGCCGCCGGCCGCGACCAGCGAGTTGAACAGGTAGGTGGAGAAGCCGAGATTGGCGAAGAGTTCATAATAGTGCTTCGTTGTCGGCGTGAACTCGAAGAACACCTTCACGCCCGCCCAGTCGCCGACCTCTGGAAGCTTGAAGGCTTCCAGCAGGTCCTTGAAGGACGACATGAACATGATGAAGATCGGCAGTACCGTCCACACCACGTAGAAGGCGATGAAGACAGCGGCGAACCATCGGAACGCCTTGGTAAGGCCGGTATCGTATTCGATCACTTCGCGCGAGGCCATGACTTACCCTTTCTTCGGCTGGCCGCGCTCGAAGACGCGGACCAGAATCATGCCAAGGATGATGGTGACGATGAGCAGAGTGAAGGCGATCGCCGCACCACGCCCCAGCTTGAAGAACTTGAACGACACCTCGAACAGATAGACGGGCAGTATCTTCGTGGCATTGCCAGGGCCGCCGCCGGTGAGCACCAAGATCGAGTCGATGAACCTGAAATTGTCCATGAAGCGCAGCACAATGGCGATCAGCAGCACCGGGTACAGATTGGGCAGCGTCACCGAGACGAAGTTGCGGATCGGCGAGGCGCCGTCCACCATGTTGGCTTCCAGCTGATCCTGCGGCACGCGCTTGAGGCCGGCCAGCGTAATGAGTGTGATCAGCGGCGTCCATTGCCAGACGTCCACCAGCACAATGCCGATCATTGCCGTGTTGGGGCTCGCCAGGATCGATTTGGGCCCCAGGATGCCGAGACTCTGCAGCAGCCAGTGGTACCAGCCAAAGGTGCCGTTATACAGGAAGTACCAGACCATGCCGGCCACCAGCGGCGCCATCATCATGGGCATCAGCAGTGTCGTGACCAGGACTTTCTCATACCGGGAGCCGTTGAGCGCCACCGCCAGGAACACGCCGATGACGATCTGCAGGAACAGGCACATGGCGCTGTATTGGATCAGCAGCACCCAGCCCATGATGTACCGCGTATCGCTTGGCAGCTTCAGGTAGTTGGCGAAATTGTTCCACTCGATCTTGCCGATGTCGACATCATGCAAGCTCATGTAGATCATCCAGAAGAATGGATAGATCGAGATGAAGGCCAGAACCAGGATGGCCGGCGCCATGAGCATGAAGTAATAGCCCTTGGAGGCCGCCGGATTGATGGTTGGCGGTTCCGCGGCTACAGCGGAAACAGGCCGTGACTCCACGCTGTCCGGGATTTGCCGGACACGGAACAAGTCAATCGACTGGCCACCGTGCGCCTTCTTGCCGGCAGCCGCGGCTGGCATGGTTGTATCGGTCATCGTGATCCCTCGGGGATGAGGAGAAGGGTTCCGGCGGCCGTATACGGCCGCCGGTTATTCAGGTGGTGCGGGATCAGCCCGCGCCGTTCAGCTCGTCGAGCTGGGTCTGGATCGACTTCGCGGCCTCTTCCGGAGACTGCTCGTTCGACAGGCACTTCTGGACTTCCGCCGCCAGGATCGAGTGATACTCGTTGGCATTGGGAATCTTGGGCCCGAGCACGAAGTGCGGGTTCTTGATGCCGTAGTTATAGACGGCGTCAAAAGTCAGCGCGTTCGGCATGGTTGTCGGCCGCTGCTGCGCCTTCTTCACTTCGTCGATTTCCAGAACCGCCTTGCGGGTCGGCGTACCGCCGAGGCCCTTCAGCACGTTGAACTGATTGTTCTTGGAAACCGACCAGATCGCGAAGATGTAAGCGGCGCGCTTCAGGTCCTCGGAGGCATTGCCATTGATGCCGATGCCGCCGATGCCGCAGTTGGTGCCATTCACCGCTTCGCCGCCGTTCTTGATCCACTTGGCGTCGCCCTTCGGGCATGGCGCATAAGCGGTCTTGCCACCGGCCGCGCGCGAGGTCTTCTCGTCCTCGATCGAGGCGGCGAACTCGTGATACTGTGTCTGCATCGCGATGTTGCCGGCCTGGTAGACGGTGTTGAGCTCCAGCGTGCCGTTGGCCAGATTGTCCGGGTGGCAGACATCCGCCAGCTCCTTGAACTTGGTCAGCATGGCGATGGAAGACTCGTCGCCCCAGTTGGTCTTGCCCGGCTCCTTCGAGCCGTAAACGTCGTCGATGTTCCAGTCCATCCAGCGGCCGTTGGCGAACAGGAAGCGCTGAATGTCCAGCTGCGTCGTCCAGGCGAAGGAACCCTGGTGCTGGGCGTAGCCATACGGCACGTCCTTGCCGGCTTCCTTGGCCTTCTTGAAGAAGGCCGCCATGTCGATGACGTTTTGCCAGGTCGAGTCCTTGTTGAACTCCAGGCGGTAGCCATATTCGGCTTCGAAATCCTTGGAGTTGGCCTCGAACAGGTCCTGACGGTAGAAGGTGCAGGCCACCGCGCAGTCATACGGCAGGGCGATGATCTTCTCCTTGTCGTAGAAACGGCCGCAGGCCGAAAGGAAGTTGTCGAACCAGGCCTCGTCGCCGTAACCATCCGCATCCTGCGGCAGCGTCGAGTCGCCGAACAGCGGCGTCATGTCAGCGTAGAACTCGCCAAAGGGAGCGCCGATTGGCTTGTCCTGCACGTAGTTCAGGACATAGTCCGCCTTGCCGCCGCGAAGGTCGATGCCGACCTTCTGCTGAACAACCGGCAGGTCGTCGGTGAGAATGGTCACCTCGATGCCCGTGAGATCGGTGAAGGCCTTGATGTTGTCGCGGATGGCGAATGACGGCGGGGTGTTCTCGGACATGAACACCAGCTTCGAGCCGGCATACTGCTTCCACTTCGCATCGTCGGAGGAGGCCGCCTGCACCCGGCTGCGGGTGATGGTGGAGCCCAGGCCCAGCGTCATGGACCCTACGCCGAGGGCCGATGCCGCCCCGCCGCCCAGTTCAAGGAACTTGCGGCGGCTGATGCGCTTATAGACTGCATTCTTAGGTATCGAAAACATGTGCGTTTTCTCCCATGTTGATTTTAAAGACTACTCTGTGGATTGCGCGAGACGGCACGCCGTTGGCGGGTCGCTCCCGAGGAAGACTTCAGGCGTTTTTGCGTCTTGTTCCTCCTTTCCCGGGCCGTACCAACGGCTTGTTGAGACTTCCAGTTACGAACCTGCAATGTGCGCCTTGATGAGGGCGTTCACATCATTGGCCTTTTCCATAAACACCATGTGGCCAGCACCCTCGATGACATGCACCTTGGCGCCCGGCAGCTTGGTGGCGTGGGCGGCGGGAATGATCTGGTCCTCCTTGCCCCAGATGATGAGCGTCGGCGGCAGCTTTCCGGAGAGCCCCGCTGCCGGCGCGTCCTGCTGCTTGCGGCCGCCGAACAGAGCCGCCGACAGGTTCTTGAGAACCGCCTCGACGCCATCCAGCCGCTTGTATTTCAGCACATCGTCAACCAGCTGACGGCTCACCAGGCTCTTGTCGGCGAACAGCTGCTCGAGCACCGGCTTCAGGTCCTTGCGGCCCTGGGCGGCAACATACTCGTCCACGTAGCTGCCGATTTCGGAGCCGAGGCCGGCCGAGCAGATCAATGTCATCGACTTCACCTTCGCGGGGTAGTCCGCCGCCATCTGCATGGCGATGGCGCCACCCATCGAATGGCCGACCAGATTGGCCCTGGAGATGCCGAGCTTGTCCATGAAGCTCGCCACCGCGGCCGCCATGGCCTTCAAGCCGGGTTTCTCGAGCTTCTTGACCGACTGGCCATGCCCCGGAAGATCGAGCGCGTAAACGGTGGCCTTCTCTCCCAGCGCATCGATGTTGAAGAGCCAGTTATCAAGATCGCCGCCGAAGCCGTGGATCAGGATCACGGTCTCGTCGCCCGCGCCACGCTTGGCATAGCGGAGGTTTCCGGCCGAGGTTTCCACGAACTCATATTTCGGACCCTGCTCCTCCTCGTCTTCCTCGGCTGAGGGGGTCACGTAGGAGGCCACGAACGCGTCGATTTCCGAGTCCGGAACCGCCGGATCAGCGATGACGCCGAGCAGCGTCTTCACCGGATAGACGGTGTCGGCCTGGCCGACGCGCCTTCTCAGCACGCCGGCCTCATGCGCCTCGACGGACCCCGCGATCTTGTCGGTCTCGACCTCGAGGATCGCGTCGCCGGGATTGATCTTCGAGCCATCCTCCAACAGCCAGCCCGTCACCTTTCCCTCCTTCATGGAGAGGCCCCACTTGGGCATGACGATCGGCACGATACGGGTATCGGTCATAGTCACTTCCTCACTTCGTTCTTTCGCTGTCTCAGTGCGCCATCGACTTCTTCACCGCCTTGGCGATGGCGTCCGCCGACGGGATGTAGAGGTCTTCCAGGACCGGCGAGAACGGTACCGGCGTGTGTGGCGCGGTCACCATCTGAACCGAGCCCTTGAGCGCCTTGAAGCATTCCTGGCTGACCATCGCCGAAACGTCGGCGGCGATCGAGCAGCGCGGATTGGCTTCATCGACGCAGATTACGTGGCCGGTCTTCTCGGCGCTGTCGATCACCGTATCCCAATCGATGGGTGACAGCGTGCGAAGGTCGATCACCTCGCATTCAACGCCCTGCTTGGCGAGCCCGGCGGCGGCTTCCATGGCGCGGTTCACCATCATGCCGTAAGTCACGATGGTGGCGTGCTTTCCTTCCCGAACCACATTGGCTTCGCCGAACGGAATGGCATAGGACTCGGCTGGCACCTCGGTCTCGAGGCCATAGAGGTTCTTATGCTCGCAGAAGATCACAGGATCGTTGTCGCGGATCGACTGGATAAGCAGACCCTTGGCGTCATAAGCGTTTGACGGACACACCACCTTGAGGCCCGGGATATGCACGAACAGCGGCGTCAGCATCTGGCTGTGCTGGGCCGCGGCGCGGAAGCCCGCCCCCACCATGGCGCGGATGACGACCGGAGTCTCCGCCTTGCCGCCGAACATATATTTGAACTTGGCGGCCTGGTTGAAGATCTGGTCGAAACAGACGCCCATGAAGTCCAGGAACATCAATTCCGCGACCGGGCGCATGCCACAGGCGGCGGCCCCGATAGCGGCGCCAATGTAAGCCGATTCCGACAGCGGCGTGTCGAGCAGCCGTCCCTTGTGCTTGGCGTTGAGGCCCTTGGTGACGCCGAGCACGCCGCCCCACGCGTCCTCCTCGCCCTGGCCGCCGGCGCCGCCGACGATGTCCTCGCCCATCACGATCACACTGGGATCGCGGGCCATTTCCTGATCGAGCGCCTCGTTGATTGCCTGGCGCATGCTGATCTTGCGTGCCATTTGCTTAATCTCCCTTCGGATCAGTAGCTGACGTAGACGTCGGTGAGGAGGTCCGCCGCGGTGGGCAGTGGCGCCGCCTTTGCGAAGGCGACAGCCTGCTGAATCTCGGCCACCACCTCGCGGTCGATGGCGTCGAGTTCAGGGCGGCTGATCACGCCCGCCTCGTTGACGCGCTGCGAGAACATCTTGATGCAATCCTTGTTGGTGCGGATGTCCTCGAGTTCGCCCTTGGCGCGGTAGGTCTGCTGGTCACCTTCAAAGTGACCAAACATGCGGATCATCTTGCACTCCAGAAGCGCCGGGCCGCCGCCTTCGCGGGCCCGCTTGATGATCTCGCCCGCCGCTTCGTAGACGGCGAAGAAATCGAGCCCGTCAACGGTGACGCCGGGAAGGCCGAAGCCAGCCGCGCGGTCGACATAGGAGTCAACCGCCACCGCGTAGTCGCGGGAGGTCGATTCAGCGTATCCGTTGTTCTCGACAACAAAGATCGCCGGAAGATTCCAGACTGCCGCGAGGTTGAGGCTTTCAAGGAAGGTACCCTGGTTCGAGGCGCCGTCACCCACAAAGGAGATGGCAACGCCGCCGTCGCCACGGTACTTGGCGGCCAGCGCCGCGCCACAGACCAGCGGCGCACCGGCGCCGAGGATGCCGTTGGCGCCCATCATGCCCTTGGACAGGTCGGCGATGTGCATGGAGCCGCCCTTGCCGCGGCAGGATCCGGAGATCTTGCCATAGATTTCCGCCATCATCTCCTTGGGGTCGACGCCCTTGGCGATGCAATGGCCATGGCCACGGTGAGTGGAGGCAATGCGGTCCTTGTCCTCAAGGTGCATCATGATGCCGGTGCCGGCGGCTTCCTCGCCGGCGTAGAGGTGAACGAAGCCCGGAATGTCGCCCTTCGCGAAATCCGCGTGCAGGCGTTCCTCGAACTCGCGGATGGTCCGCATGGTTCGATAGGCCTTGAGCAGACCTGCCTTGTCCAGCGGGAAAATCCCGGCTGTGCTGTTCGGAGCAGTCATCTAGTGTCCTCCCATAGGTTCAGATGTTGACTTCGGTTTCACGCGCATCAGGCCGTGACGCGAGGCGTACTGCATGCAGCCGCTCACGTTCACGGTTCTGAAGGCATTCGGCATGAGTTCGATGCTCACATCGTCGTCGCGCGTGAAGGAGAGTTCGCGCTCGCCGTCGAGCGCGATCGAGCCGTCGGTGATCGACGGGCGGTATTTCACATTGGGCTTCATGTCCTCGAAGCCACGGATACCGATGCCGCGCACATAGCCGGGTGCGATCGGCGTATCGAGGATGATGCTGGCCTCGTCTTCCGGGGCCATGCGCACCAGCAGACCATTGGGGTCAAGCCGCGTTACCGGCTTGAGCAACCCGGCAATCGCCGACATGCCGATGACTTCGGGATCGGCGAAGGTCACGAACAATTCACGGAACGTCTCGGTACGCCACAGGGCGCGCGCTCCGATGTAACGCTCGGTGACCACGGCGACGTCGACCAGCGCAATCTCTTCCTGGGCCCCTACCCGCACGATGATCTTCTTGTTCGGCAGGAAGGCTTCGGCGGCTGGAACCTTGCCAGACACGGCGAGGCCAACAGCCAACCCGGTGATGGTGGGTTCGCGATGTTCGGGGAACGCGTTGTTGGTGCCCGTCGAAATCCCGGCAATGGGAACATCGCCACAGCCAGTGACAACCGCCCGGTGCGTGCCGTCGCCACCCAGCACAACGATAGCTTTGACACCCTTTTCCTTCATCAGGCGGGCGGCCTTCAGCGTATCCTCGACCGTACCAGAGATTTTGTAGTCGAGATATTCGACCGCAGGAAAATGCTTCAGCCCCTGGTTCTCCGCCCGATCGATGCCACGGCGGACGTGATGCCGGATGCCGCCATTTTCCGGCATCATGTAGACATGATCGACGCCACAGGCCTTCACGCAGGAGAGCACCCGCAGCACGATATTGGCGCGATCGGTGATCTGCAGCGCCGTGGCATTGGCAATGACGCGCCGGATGTCTCTCGCGGAGACCGGGTTGGCGATGATGCCGATGGCGTTGCTCATATGACGACAGTTACCCTCAAGAAGACTCTGATCGTGGTTCAGCAAGTCCCATGCCATTGTGCGACTGCGAAGTACTTGGCCAGAAACTAAGCCAAGCAGCGCAACAAGGTGTTCGCGATTGCGAGAAGAAGCGAAACACCTGCAACACCTGTTGCGGCGGCCGCCACAGGTGTGGCGCTACGTTGCGCGCGGCGGCAGGCTGACGCCGAGACGGCGCATGCGGCGGTGAAGGGTCGTGCGATCAATGCCCAGAACCCGCGCCGCTGCTGAAACATTCCAGTTGGCGCGGCGGAGTTCCTCACGGAGTACTGCCGCATCATCGCCGCCCGCTCCCTCGGACTGGACACCGGCTGTGGCAGCATCCTCGAAGCTGCGTCGAAACACCTGATCGGGGAGATCGTCGACAACGATCTCGGGATCAGTAGCGACGGCACAGGCGAAATCGATCACATTCACCAGCTCCCGGATGTTGCCGGGCCAGTTGTGCGCGGCGAGGACGCCCAGAGCCGGCGCCGAGAGGCTGCGAGGCGTACCATCGGAGAGCGGGCGCTTTTCAAGCAGTTGCGTCACCAGCCATTCCAGATCGGTCCGCGCCCGGAGCGGCGGCAGGGCGATATTCACCCCGTTGAGCCGGAAGAACAGATCCTCGCGGAACTGGCCCTGCTTCACCAGGCCCAGAAGATCGCGGTGCGTGGCGGCAATCACCCGCATGTCGACGGAAGTCGGCTTTGAGCCTCCCACCGGCGTCACCTCACGCTCGGCCAGCACGCGCAACAACCGTGTCTGGGAACTCAACGGCATGTCGCCGATTTCGTCGAGGAACAGCGTGCCGCCATGGGCCTCACGGATCAGGCCTTTCTTGCCCTTGGCCAGCGCCCCGGTGAACGACCCGCTTTCATAGCCGAACAACTCGCTTTCGATGAGGTTCTCCGGCAGAGCCGCGCAGTTCACTGGAATGAAAGGTCCTCTGGCCCGGGCGCTGGCCTGATGAATGGCCTTGGCGAGAAACTCCTTGCCGGTGCCGGTCTCGCCATTCACCAGGATGCTCATGTCGGTATTGAGAAGCCGCGACAGCTTCTTGAGGCTCTTCTGGATTGAGGGATCATCGCCGGCCACCGCCTTGAGCGAGGAATGCAGCTTGTAGTCTTCCTGCGCCATCGCGTTTGGCAGCACGCGAATGGTCTTTGGTGGCACGACCTGGATGAACAGGTTCCTCCCCGAAGCCCGCAACCGGATGACGTTTCTTTCGATGGAATGCGACGCAACAAAACGCGTTAGGCTGTCAATCTCGCAATCAAATGCATCGCTGATGGGCCGCCCAAGAAATGATGCGCTCTCTCGCCAGTTTGCACCGAATTCCTCGGCCAGCAGACGCGCCCCGAAATTGTTGAAGCCGATGATCCGGCCCACGGAATCGAGAACCAATACATATTCCGTGTCAACTTCAGCGAGCGCCCGGTTCGAGGTCAGCTTGACGATCCAGCTGCGCGAGCAGGAGCGGATCAGATTGGCCGTTTCGATCCGGTGCGCAAAACTCTTGACCATCTGCAAGGCCAGAAACTGGCTGGTCTTTTCCTCTGGGGAGGTGAGTGCTGCCACGTCCAGAATTGCCGCCAGGCGGCCCGTTGCGTCAAAGATCGGGGCCGCCGTACAGGTCAGCGGAATATGGGTCGCATCGAAGTGATCGCTCTTGTGGACGACGAGCGCCTCGCCGGTTGCAATGGTGGTGCCAACGCCGTTGGTGCCGGCCTGGGTCTCGCTCCAGTCAAAGCCGTGATGAAGACCGGCGGATCTCGCTTTTTCGGAAACCGCCGGATCGCCGATATAGTCCACGGTGATGCCGTTCTGGTCGGTGAGCAACAGCAGATAGCCCAGCCCGGATATCTGGCTGTACAGGGCCTCGACGCCGAGCCGCGCCGTCCGCAGAAGCTCCTCCATGGCGTCGCGGTGCTCGCGGAGCCGGTGTTCCTCCACGATCTGGGCCGGACGCATCACGGTGGGATCGAGCTTGTGATTGTCGATGCAGCGAAGCCAGGACTTCAGGATCAGATCATCGCGCGCCGTGTGGCGGCCTTCCGCGGCACGGATCAACTCCTCAATGTGCTCGGTATAGGCTGATGCCATAACCCTACTCATGAACTGATCGAGTATCGGGTCTGCAACTTTCGCCTGTCAAGTCCACATAAATGTGATTTATTGCGTCCGGGTTCGGGCGCCAATCCAATGGTTTCAAACGCGCCGGCACAGCCGGGCGTGGACAATGCAGGGCGAACGGTGTGATCTTGGATAAGGTTTCGCAGGCCGAGGAGAAGGAAATGTTGCAATGACATGGATGACCGACAGCTACATGGCGCGGCGGGGTATCGCCAAGGGCCAGCCCGGCAAGACCCATCACCTCAACAAGGCCGTGCAGGGTGAGTACCACTTTGTATACGGGCCTTATGCCAAGCCCGTGATGACCATCAACCCGGGCGATATCGTGGTGGCCGAAACCGAGGACGCTTTCGGCGGCGCCATCAAGACAGAAAGGGACCTTCCCTCGCAGAAGCTCAACATGCCCTTCGTCAACCCCCAATGCGGGCCAATCGCCGTGGAGGGCGCCGAGCCGGGCGATGTCTTGTGTGTGTCGATCCACTCGATCCTGCCGCGCGGCCCCCAGCCCGTTGGCACCTCCGCCTTGATCCCGGAATTCGGCGGCCTCGTGTCCAATAGCCAGACAGCCATGCTGAACCCGCCACTGCCCGAGCGGGTCATGAAATATGAAGTCACAGAGAAAGGGGTGAAGTTCAGTGACCGGGTCATGCTGCCCTATGAGCCATTCATCGGCACGCTGGGCGTCTCGCCGCTGATCGAGGCCGTGCTCTCGCTGCAACCGGACTACTGGGGCGGTAACATGGACCTGCCGGACATGGCGCCCGGCGCCATTGCCTATTTCCCTGTGCTGCACAAGGACGCCTACCTCTATCTGGGCGATTGCCACGCCCGCCAGGGCGATGGCGAGCTTTGCGGCGTCGCCGTCGAAATGCCCTCGACCACCACCGTGCAGGTCGATCTGATCAAGAAGTGGCCGATTTCCTGGCCCCGGCTTGAGAATGAACAGTTTATC
>NZ_JBJTER010000065.1:0-31818 GCF_046093005.1 Aestuariivirga sp. | reverse complement strand
GTCCGATGCGCCCGCACAACATCCCAAGATCAAACATGCCCACTCCACCAGCCTGGCCGACCCGTAGGAGGTCAGACCATTAACACAACCATACCGCACAGGCCAACCCGCCCGTCCGGAATTTCCCTTGCCCCCGTCTGGCGCTATGTGAAGCAGCCTTCGTTAGCGGAGAGTAAAGCCGGCACGTGGGGGGTCCTTACCAAAGGATGAGGTTGTTGCAACGCAAAATTCGATTGACTTTCATGTTGCAGTGCACATATTAGGCGCATCCAACACGCGGCAACACGGAGTGAGCCCAATGATGAAGTCTTTTGAAGAATTCCAGTCCTTCGGCAAAGACGGTTTTGAGGCCTATGTCGCGTCTTCGAGCGCGCTGACCAAGGGCTTTCAGGCCATGGCCCAGGAAGCCGCTGATTTCTCGCGCAAGTCGCTGGAGAAGGGCACCGCGGCTTTTGAGAAGCTGTCGGCCGCCAAGTCTGTCGACAAGGCGATTGAGGCTCATCAGGCGTTCGCCAAGGAAAGCTATGAAGCGGCCGTGGCCCAGATGAGCAAGATGAACGAGCTCTACATGCACACTGCCAAGGAAGCCTTCAAGCCGTTCGAGGCGTCGTTCGCGGCGTTCGGCGTCAAGGCGCCGAAGTAGGTTTCGATCAGCCCCTCCCGGGCTTGAAAAATGAGCCCTTCGGCCGCATCCGGCCGGAGGGCTTTTTCATGTCAGTTCGATCATCACCGGCACATGGTCCGAGGGGTGGTCCTGGGCGCGCGTGTCGCGGTCGATTCGCGCTGATTTCAGGCGGTCGGCGGCCTGCGGCGACAGTAGCAGATGATCGATCCTGATGCCGTGGTTGCGCTTGAACGCGCCGGCCTGATAGTCCCAGAAGGTATAGAGATCGGGCTCGTCGCCGTGGACCTGGCGGATGGCATCGGTGAGCCCCAGGTTGAGGAGGGTGCGGAACTTGGCGCGCGCTTCCGCCGAGAATAAGGCATCGCCCAGCCAAGCTTCCGGGTTCCTGGCGTCGCGCGCTGAAGGGATCACGTTGTAGTCGCCCGCCAGCACCAGCGGTTCCTCCAGCTTCAGGAGCGCCCGGGCATGGGCATGGAGACGGTCCATCCAGCGCAGCTTGTAGGTGAACTTGTCGGTTCCCAGCGGATTGCCGTTGGGCAAATAGATCGACGCGACGCGGACGATGCCGGATTTGCCGGGAAACACCGCTTCCAGGTAGCGCGCCTGGCCGTCCTCGTCCTCGCCCGGAAGCCCGCGCCGCACGTCCTCCGGCATGGCCCTGGAGAGAATGGCCACGCCATTATAGGTCTTCTGGCCATGGACGAGGCAATGATAGCCGAGGTCCTCAAAGGCCTGGGCGGGAAAAGCCTTGTCCTCGCATTTCAGTTCCTGGAGGCATGCCACATCGGGCTTGGCCTCGCTAAACCAGGCAAGGGCATTGTCGAGCCGGGCGTTGATGGAATTGACGTTCCAGGTGGCAATCTTCATGGCTGGCATGATGACCGCCCGGCGATGATGCTGTCAAATCGAGAAACTGGTGCCGCAGCCGCAGGATGACGTGGCATTCGGGTTCCGGATGCGGAAGGACTGCCCCATGAGATCGTCGATAAAATCGATCTCGGCACCTTCCAGGAACCCCTGGCTCACAGGGTCGATCACGGCCTTGACGCCGTTCCGCTCGATGACCAGGTCATCGGCCGCGGGAGCCTCGGCAAGCTGGAATTCATACTGGAAGCCGGAGCAGCCGCCGCCATTGACGGCGATCCGCAGGGCCTGTTTCCCTGGCTCCTTCGCCAGGATGTGGCCGATGCGCGCCGCGGCCCGCTCGGTGAGGGTGATGGAACCAGTCATGATGGTGTATGTTGGGGCGATTGCGCGGCTTGTCAACGGATTCTGCCATGAAGCGGTTCACCGCCCCATTTGCCTGCCTGCCTGAGAAGACGCGCGGCCGCGTTTTCGCTGAGCCGGGCGGCGACTACCGGTCCGCCTTTGCGCGCGACCGTGACCGCATCATCCACTGCCAGGCGTTCCGCCGTCTCAAGCACAAGACGCAAGTCTTTGTGTATCACGAGGGCGACCACTACCGCACGAGGCTCACGCATACGATCGAGGTGGCGCAGGTGGCACGCTCGATCGCCCGCGCCCTGGGGCTCGACGAGGATCTGGCGGAAGCGCTGGCGCTGGCCCATGATCTGGGCCACACGCCCTTCGGCCACGCGGGCGAGCGCGAACTCGATTCGCTGATGCGCCCATTTGGTGGTTTTGACCACAACGCCCAGTCGCTGCGCATCCTGACCAGGCTCGAGCGCCGCTACGCGGGCTTCGATGGGCTGAACCTGACCTGGGAGACCCTCGAAGGTCTCGTGAAGCACAATGGGCCGCTGATCACGCCCGAAGGCGATCCGGTTGGCCGCTACCGCGAGCGCGGGCTTCCCGAGGCGATCATCGACTATGCCTCCGCCCATGACCTGGAACTTGCCTCCTTTGCTTCGGCGGAGGCCCAGGTGGCCGCGATTTCCGACGATATCGCCTACAATGCGCATGACATTGACGATGGCTTGCGGGCTGGTCTCTTCAACCTGATCGATCTCGGCGACGTGCCTCTGGCTGGGGAGGCGCTGTCCAGCGTTCTCAGGCTTTATCCGGACCTTGAGCCGGACCGCATCGTGCATGAAACCGTGCGCCGCGTGATGTCGGCCATGGTCACCGATGTGATTGCCGAAACCCGGAGACGCGCGGAGCAGGCAAGGCCCGGCTCTGCGGCGGCGGTCCGCGCCATGGCCGGGCCGCTGGCGGGCTTCGGGGCGCAGATGCAGGAAAACAATCGCGTGCTGCAATCCTTCCTCAACGAAAAAATGTACCGGCACGAACGGATCGAGCAGATCATGGAACGGGCGCGCCGGGTGATGCGCGACCTCTTTGATGTCTACATGAATGATCCATCACTGCTGCCGCAAACCTGGCGCGCCGAGGCTGCGGCATCGGATACCACTGTTCATGCCCGGCAGGTTTGCGATTTCATCGCCGGCATGACGGACCGTTACGCGCTCGACCAGCACAAGCGCCTGTTTGACCTTGATCCGCTGTTCCGCTGACATCGTGTGAGAATGCGACCCCGCGCGATCGCGCGCCATCAGGCGTTCAGCATGTCTTCCGTGTTTGCGAAAACCTGTCCTGAAATAAAATCGCTGCCCGCCCCGCAAAGAAAAAGAACAAGTTCAGCGTTCGTATTCGAGAATGACGAAACCTGTCCGCCGGCCGAAAGATGGCCGAACTGGCCGGCGCTGCCTTGGCCGGTGGCGTTCACCTGGACATTATGCCTCGCAACTTCTATGCCGACAGACCGCACCTAGGCATGCTGCGCCCCGCGCGCGGCATCATGGCAACTGAGGTTGGGCGTTCCGTATTCCGGGCCCGCGCCGCCGATGACCACGATCTTGCCTGAGCGCCTTGCAAGCATCTGTGGCAGCACCGCGCGGATGAGGCGATGGGTGGGCGTCACAATCCGCCTGAAGACGTGGTCCCAGTCCTCATCGGTCGTCTGATGAGCGGGCGCACGCCGGCCCGGCGCGCGCAGATTGACGATCAGAATGTCGATCGCGCGTGCTTCGGTGATCAGGCGCTCGGCCTCGCCGCGCTGCGACAGGTCGCGGCGGTCTTCGATGACTTGGGCTCCCTCATCGCGGAACAGGTTCACAATGGCCGGGCCCATGAATGAATCAGCCTCGGTCACCACGGCGCGCCGCCCAGTCAAACGGGTGCCCATCTATCCCTCCTAACCTGTCCAGCCGCCGGCAAAGGGAAACGCCTGGCCGGCGAAGCAGTCACTCCCGGAACCGGCGAGGAAGGCTGCCAGCGCGGCGCATTCCCAGGCTGCCGCGAACCGGCCCTGCGGGATGTCTTGAACCTGAGCGGCAATACCCGGTTCCGCGAGATCCGCATCGGGCAAGGACATGCGGCTGGCGACAAAGCGCTGCGCGATCGCATTGATCTGCACATTGTGCGGCGCGGCCTCGGCGCCCGCCGCTCTGACATAGGCGAGCTGGGCGCCCGACGCCGCCGCGAAGGCGCAATGCGAAGCAGAACCGCGCAGGCCATTGGCGCTGCCGATCACCACGATCTTGCCTGCGCGCCGCTTGATCATTTGCGGAAGCACGGCGCGCACCAGGCGGTGCAGCGGGTGGACCAGCGCCTCGAACTGCATCGCCCACTGCCTGTCCGTGGTGGCTGTCAGCGCTATTCTGGGATTGCAGAAAACGAGGTTGACGACCAGAACATCGATATGTCCGGCGGCGGCGATCAGCTTGCCGGCGGCCGATGGTTCGATGAGGTCGCCGGCGTCGCCACATACCTCCGCCCCGTTGATCCGGAACCGCTCCATGAGCGCCGGCCCGACAAAATCCTCCGCCTGGGTGATCAAGACGCGCTTGCCCTCCAGACATGGTCCGGATGGTTTCGGATGCGGCAGGAACCTTTCCAGAGCGATAGGCGCGGTCTCGAAATCATGGATCTCGCGCCAGCCCTCGGGCAGTGGAACATGCGGGGTGGAGACTTCGCCCCAATCCCTCTGGTCCCGCCGCCCTCGTGATGCCGTCGTTGTTCTATTCAGCCGCGGCATGGCCGGTCTCCGTGGATTTCGATGCGTTTGATTGTTCCCGAGGCGGCGCATGGGCGCTGGCCATCGCCATGCACTGGACGGACACCGCCGCCGGATGGAACTGCAGCAGCATGCTCTCTTTTCCTGGCACTTCCCTGACATCCACGCCGATATCGGAACGTATCTCCGGCGCGAGGGATGCGAGGCTGGCGAGCGCGGCGCGCCGGCGGCGCCTGGCCCGCCACGCCGCCAATGCCGCGAGTACGGTCCTCAGTGGACGGAGCGTGTAATTCCAGCCGGTTGAAATGCTAAGACCGCTCATGTTTTCTGTTCTCACTCTGAAGTCCTGGTTGTTTTCGAGGGTTCAAGGCCTATCCTGATGCATCATCGGTTTGCGGCTTGAGACGGTTGCGCGGGCTGGCTTGTTCTCAGCGTGACGATGGCGATGCTGGCCAAAACCAGAAGTGCGCCGGCGGCTTGCCCCGGCGTCATCATTTCATTGATGAGCAACATCGCGAACGGCGCGCCGGCGCTGATCAGCATGGCCGCCGCGCCCGCCGAGACGTGCTGTTGCACCGATGCGCACAGGCAGAGGCCCAGACCCTTGGCGAGAATGCCGATGATCGGCAGGCCGGGCAGCGCCTCAACGGATGCCGACTCCGGCGGCAAGCCACAAAACATGAAACTAAGGACAAGGCATGCGAAGCCGCAGACCGCCAGTTGCGAACAGGCGATGCCCGCGGAGTCCCGGTGGCGCGCAACGTGCTCGCCAATCGCTACCATCCAGACGGAAAAGGCGAGCGCCGATGCGCAGAGGCTTGCGGGGAACACCCAGAGCGGCGGACGCTGGCGCAGCGGCGCCCATGATGCGAAGGGCGTGATCACGGCCGAGGCCTTGACGAAGAAACCGGCATCCGCCACCGAAGTGTCGCCGAAACCCGCCCGCGCCAGAACGGTCGCGGCGGAACGCGGGATCGCGACCGTGAGAATGGCGCCCGCATCTGGCCGGCCACGTGGAACCCCTCTCAAGCCGTCACGGCTTGCCAGGGAAAAGCGCGCCATTGCCCCCGGAAGGCGGCCGATTCCGGTGGCTGTGAAGCTGTCCAGATGAACAGGCACGGTCGTTTGCGAGACCCCGCCGATGCCCCAGGCCAGGGTGGCCGGCATTGCCGCGAAAGATGCCATCAGCGGGCTCATCTGGGCACCCCAAAACGGTTGACCAGCGCTGGCTGCACGCGGCGGAAACTGGCAATGCTCATCGCGAGGTGCTCCATCGAACGCTTGTCCCGGCGGGCGTAAGCTGCGTGGTTTCGTTCTCGAGACGCAGCGTCAAACCAGCGTCAATCGAGCGTCAAAGGATCGTCAGCCCCGCTTCTGCTGACGCTACGGAAACCAGCTCTTACGATGACTTTTGGGAATGGCGTGGCGGGATATGATCGGCCTGCCGGGGCCAGCTATATCGATTTCTGGTTCGACTTACGGCCCCTGGCACTGGCGGCGTGGTTGCCGCGCATCCGACACACAAGCGCCTGTTTGACCTCGATGCGCTTTTCCGCTAGGGCGGCCCGGGTTCCGATAACGATCCGACGGCAAAAATGAATCTGTTTGCTGAGTTCCTGCAGGTGATCCGCGGGGCGGTGGAGGACGCCGCCGCCGCGCAAGGCATTGCCGCGCCGATGGATTTGTCGCGGCTGACCGCCGAGCCCCCGCGCGAGCAGGCACACGGCGACATCGCCAGCAATGCGGCGATGGTTTTGAACAAGGCGTTCGGTCAGCCGCCGCGGGTACTGGCGGAGGCGATCGCCGCAAGGCTTCGCGGCCATGCCGATGTTGCGGAAGTTACCGTCGCCGGACCGGGCTTCATCAATCTGCGGCTCAAGCTTCATGTCTGGCCACGCGTGGTGTCCGCGGTTCTCGCGGAAGCTGACCGGTATGGCCGCTCGGAGCTGGGCGGTGGCCGCAAAGCCAATGTCGAGTATGTCTCGGCCAATCCGACCGGCCCGTTACATGTAGGCCATGTGCGGGGCGCGGTGTTCGGCGATGCGTTGGCACAGCTTCTCACCGAAGCGGGATATGTTGTGACCCGCGAGTACTACATCAATGATGCCGGCGCGCAGGTGGATGTGCTCGCGCGCTCGGCCTATCTGCGCTACCTGGAAGCGCTGGGCGAGCCCATCGGAGAGATCCCGCCGGGGCTTTATCCCGGCGATTATCTGAAGCCGGTGGGTGAGGCTCTGGCGCGGGAGTTTGGCGCCAGCCTCAGGGACAAGCCTGAAACCTCCTGGTTGCCGGTCGTGCGCGGCATGGCGATGGATATGATGATGGCGCTGATCCGCGACGATCTGGCGGCGCTCAATATCCGTCAGGAAGTGTTCTTTTCCGAGAAGTCGCTGCATGAGTCGGGTGAGGTGGCGGAAGCCATCGCTGACCTCAGGGCGAAGAGTCTGGTTTACCAGGGCAGCTTGCCGCCGCCCAAGGGCGAGATGCCGGAGGATTGGGAAGACCGGGAGCAGACCCTGTTCCGGGCAACGGCCTTCGGGGATGACAGCGACCGGCCGCTGCTCAAGTCGGACGGGTCCTACACCTATTTCGCGTCCGACGTGGCCTACAGCCGAAACAAGATTACGAGGGGCTATAAAGAGCTCATCTATGTGCTGGGCGCCGATCACGGCGGCTACGTCAAGCGGTTGCAGGCGATTGCCGCCGCTTTGGCGGGTGAAGGCAGTGTCGATGTCATCGTAAGGTTGTGCCAGCTGGTCAAGCTCTACCGGGCGGGACAGCCGGTCCGGATGTCGAAGCGGGCAGGCGAGTTCGTCACGCTGCGCGAAGTTGTGGATGAGGTGGGCCCCGACGTGGTGCGCTTCATGATGCTGTTCCGCAAGAACGAGGCGCCGCTCGATTTTGACTTCGCAAAAGTGACCGAACAGTCAAAGGATAATCCGGTTTTCTACGTCCAGTACGCGCATGCGCGGACCTGTTCGGTGATCCGCAATGCCGCCGAAGAGGGATTGGTCTTGACCGGCAAGCCGGACTTCAGCCTGCTGGCGGACGAGGCCGAACTCGCCCTGATCCGCAGGCTGGCTGAGTTTCCGAGGTTGATCGAGGCCGCGGCAGGCGCGCATGAGCCGCACCGCATAGCCTTCTATCTATATGATTTGGCGGGCGATTTTCACGCCCTCTGGAACAAGGGCAAAGACTCGCCACAGTTGCGCTTCATTCTCAAAGAAAAACTTGAACTTACCCGCGCACGTGTCGCATTGTTGCGCGCGATCAGATATGTTCTGGCCAACGGGCTTCGGATCCTCGGGGTGAGACCGGCCGAAGAGATGTAGGGGCGTCAAGGTAGTTTAGATGGATCAGGATTCGACCAACGGCTCGGGGCCCGACAAGCGCAATTGGCGGGAACGGCTTGGTATTGGCGCACAGGAGCTTCCGAAACTCTCGGATGAGTTCCGCGGCCAGTCCGCGGCGGAAGAGGACAAGACCGCAGCCCGGCCGCCGCAGCCTGTTGTGAAGCCCGCTCCGATGGCGCCGCGCGTCGCCCGCAAGCCCGCCGTGGACCAGCCCGCGCCGCCCGCCACCGCGGAACGTCCGGCAGCCGCGGCTTCCCGGGCAACCCCACGAGGCGCCGACAATGCCGTGCAGGACGCGCTGGCCGAAAAGCTCCGGGCCCAGCGCGCCGCCGCTGAGCGGCTTGCCGAACAGCGCGTGCAGGCGGCCCGGCAGAAGGCCGAGGGCAAGAGCGTTCCGCCGCGTCCCGCGGCGTCCGGTGGCGGGGCGCGTCCGGCGGCAGGGCTGGCTGGCAGCCGTCCCAAATTCGGCTTCGCCGACGAGAACCGTGGCGCGGACTCCGGTCGCACCGGCCAGAACGCGCAGTCATCCCTCACGCCGCCGCGGCCAACGCTTGGCGGCGAGCGCGGCCAGCCGCCATTCCTCCGTCCCGCGCTGAACGGGAGCGGGGCGGGCAGAAGCGCGTCCGCCTTCCGGCCGGGCGATTCCGGTTCTGGCGCCGCCACGGCGCGCCTGCCGCCGCCTGGCGGTTTGCGCGGCACTGCTGGCGGAGACTCGTCCGCCTACGGGGCGAGCCGCCTGCCAACCCGGCGACCGGCCGGGACTGAGCTTTTCGCGCGCCGTTCTGAGCAGCGCGATGCCGCCGAGACCGAGGCGGAGGCCGAGCGTCCGGCTGCCCGGCTGGGGCGGCCTGGTCTTTCCGCGCCCACGCGCGACAGCCATGAAGATGTGTTCGAGGATGAAGCCCCGCCGCGCCAGCGCCCCACGGCGCGCGATTATCAGGACGCCTATGAGGAGACTGACGAGGTTTTCGCCGATCAGCAGCGCCGGTCCAGCGGCCCGTGGCTGGTCTTCCTCGGATTGCTTCTGGCGGCGATCGGGCTCGGTTCCGTGTTCTGGTATTATGGCGACAGCCTCCGCGGCCTGACGGGGGCCGGCAACGCACCGCAGCCCGCCGAGACGTTGCCGGTGGTGAAGGCTCCTGAGGAGCCCGCGAAGGTTGAAGCTGAGAGTTCGCCGTCGCCTGACGCTGAAGCGCCTGGTCAGCAGAAAAAGCTGATCTATGATCGGATCGTTGGCGATCAGGAAGTGACTGGCGGAGCCGCCTTGCAGTCCACCGAAGAGATCCCGGTGGCGCCGGCAGACGTTCAGCCGGCCGTGCCCGTCCAGGAAGCGCAGCCGCCAGCGCCCGCCAACCAGATTCCAGCGCCTGACGCAATCGATCAGTCGACCACGGGACAGGGCCTTCCGGAGGTCGAACCGCCGCCGCCGATACCGCCGCCTGCGCCGGGGCAGGAGGGCAGCCTGCAACAGGCCCCCGCGGCGCAGGTCGCCGCGGCATCGGCCCCGCCTGAGCCGGGGGCGACCGCGCCGCCGCCGGCGGCAGTTCCAAGCCCCGAGCTTTCATCGAGTGCCGCCGCCCTCCCGCCGCCCCCGGAAACAGCCACCGATGGGGCGGCTCTTGTTTCGGAGACAGCCTCCGCCGTCGACGGCGCCGCCGCCGAGGCCAAGAAACTGGAAGAAGCCGCACCGCCGCCGCCGCCCGCCGAGCCGCAAGAGGCCGTGCAAGCGCCGGCGCCAGCCGAGACCGAGGCCGCGCCACCGCCGAAAAAGAAGCAGGCTGCGGCGCGCAAGAAACAATCCACCGAAAACTTCGAGAATCTCGGGTCCGAGCCGGTGGTTCTTGTGCCGCCGTCGCAAGCCCCGGCGCAGGATCAGCAGTCGATCGCGGCTGCGCCCCCTGCCCAGCAAGCGCCGCCCGCCGGACAACCGAAGCGCCGCACCATTTTTGATATCTTTGAGCGTGGCGGCTCGGCCAGCCCGTCGCAGAACGGGCAGGTCGCGGCATTGGAACAGCCGGCCCCGAGCCCGGCGCCCCGCGCTACCGCACCCCGGGCGTCTACGGGCGGCGGCTATCTCGTTCAGCTTTCGTCATTCCGCAGCCAGGCTGACGCACAGCGCGAGTACGCCCGTCTGCGGAATGATTTCCCCGACCTGGTTGGCGCCTTGCCGCAGCAGATCCGCGAAACCAGCGTCGCCGGCAGCACCCGCTACCAGCTGGCCCTGGGGCCGATTGCGTCGCGCGGCGAGGCGACGAAGGTTTGCAGCGAACTGATCGCCGGGGGCGAAAGCGACTGCATCGTCAGGGGTCCTTGAGTTTTGGCTCGTTTCAACCTTCCATGACGGCCATCGGCGCGTTTATTTCCGGGTGCGCGGGGCCGGTGCTGAGCGAGGCCGAGCAGCGGTTCTTCGCGCGCAGCAATCCCTTTGGGTTGATCGTGTTCAGGCGCAATTGCGAGTCGCCGGAGCAATTGCAGGCGCTGACCCAGGCGTTTCGCCAGGCCGTCGGCCGCAAGCATGCGCCGGTGTTCGTCGATCAGGAAGGCGGACGCGTGCAGCGGCTGGGGCCGCCCAGCAACCGCTGGCGGCAATACCCGGCGGCCCGCGCCTATGGCGAGGCCTACCGGCGGGACCGGGTGCTGGGCCTCCGGACGGCCCGCAATGTGGGGCGGCTGATGGCCGAGGATCTGATCGCGGCGGGCATCACCGCAAACTGCGCGCCGGTGCTCGACGTGCCGCAGCCGGGCGCCCATGAGATCATCGGCAGCCGCGCCTATGCCACGGAGATTGAAGCGATCATGGCGCTTGCCCGCGCGCATGCGGCGGGCCTCGCGGCGGGCGGCATACTGCCGGTGATCAAGCATGTGCCGGGCCATGGCCGCGCCCGGGCTGACAGCCATCTGGAATTACCCGTTGTCGAGGCAGGGCTCGCGGAGCTCGAAGCCGTCGATTTTCCGCCCTTCGCGGCGATGGCCGATGCGCCGATGGCGATGACCGCGCATGTTGTCTACACGGCCATTGACGCATCGGCGCCCGCTACCCTGTCGAAACCGGTGATCTCGTCGGTCGTTCGCGGGCGGCTGGGCTTCAACGGCCTGCTGATGACCGACGATCTTTCCATGAAGGCACTGTCAGGCACGTTCACCGAAAAGACGCTGCGGGCGCTGGCGGCGGGCTGCGACCTGGTGCTGCACTGCAATGGCGACCTGGCCGAGATGCAGGAGGTGGCGGCGGCGGCCGGCGTTCTCAAGGGCCCGGCACTGGCCAGGGCGCGGGCCGCGCTCAAAGCCCGTCTGAAGCCGCAACCCTTTGACCGGAAACAGGCTCTTGAGGACCTGAACGCTCTTCTGGCGGCCTGAATCTGGGGATAAGTTAAGCCTCAACCGCGAATCACCCCGGTGCGCTTGTTATCAAGTGAGCATCGCCGGTTTTGACAGAGAGTCGCTTGAGCAACGAACAAGAAACAGTCTCCGCCGCGGACGGCAGCCCAGAGGCATCCTGGCCGGATGGCGACAAGCCATTGCGGGCGCCGGAGCAGGCCTCCGAGGGCGATGAGGGCACGCTGATCGTCGATGTGGGTGGCTTCGAAGGCCCGCTCGATTTGCTGCTCGAACTGGCCCGCCACCACAAGATCGACCTGAAGCAGATTTCGATCACGCAGCTGGCCGAGCAGTATCTCTCCTTCATCGAGAAGGCACGTCGCCTGCAGCTCGAGATCGCCGCCGACTATCTGGTGATGGCGGCCTGGCTTGCCTATCTCAAGTCGCGGCTGCTGATCCCGGCGCCACCCGGCGAGGAGGAGCAGGAGCCCGCCGATCTCGCCGCCCGGCTGGCCTTCCGCCTGCAGCGTCTGCAGGCGATGCGCACCGCGTCAGAGGCCCTAATGAAGCGCAGCGTGCTGGGCCGCGACGTGTTTGCCCGCGGCGCGCCGGAGGCGCTGGTCATCGACACGCGCCGTGCCTACGCCGACAATCTGATTGATCTCCTCAAGGCCTATGCCGACCGGCGCAAGAAGAAGATGGTGCATCAGATCTATGTGCCCAAGCGCCACGCCACCTGGCCCATCAAGGAAGCAAGGATCGCCCTCGAAAGGCTGGTGGGGGCGATGGACAATTGGGGCACCTTCGATCTCTGGCTGGCGCAATATCTGGCGGAGCCCGGCATGCGCCGGTCGGTGACGGCTTCCGCCTTCACGGCGAGCCTGGAACTGGCGCGCGAAGGATTGCTGGAGATGCGCCAGGAAGGGCCGTTCAGGCCGATTTACCTGCGGCGGCGGACCGCCACCGCGGCCTAGTGCAGTGCGTATGACGAGGTGACAGAATGAGCAAGCTGATGCAAACCGCGGCCGCAGTCGAGGCCGATGAACCCCTGGAGATCGAGGTTGCCGCCGAGGCTGGCCCGGATGCGGCCGTGGTCTCGATCACCCGCCATCCGCGGGCCGACCGCAACCAGCATCTGCGCATCGTTGAGGCGATCCTGTTCGCCACCGCGCAACCGGTCGATGCGGCGCATCTTGCGGGCTTTCTGCCGGAGGGCACGGATGTGGAAGGGCTTCTGGCCGATCTCAAGGCAAACTATGCCAACCGGGGCGTGAACCTCGTCGAAGTTGCGGGGAAATGGCTGTTCCGGACCTCCGATGACCTGAGCTACCTGTTGCGCCGTGAGAAGGTGGAGGAGCGGAAGCTGTCCAAGGCGGCGCTCGAAACCCTGGCGATCATCGCCTACCATCAGCCGGTCACCCGGGCCGAGATCGAGGATATCCGCGGCGTTGCCATCTCCAAGGGCACGCTCGACCAGCTGCTCGAGATCGGCTGGGTGAGGATGCGCGGCCGCCGCAAGACGCCGGGCCGCCCGGTGACTTATGGCACCACCGAGGCGTTCCTCAGCCATTTCGGCCTCAACGAAGTGGGCGATCTGCCCGGCCTGCAGGAACTGAAAGGCGCCGGCCTGCTCGACGCCAACCTGCCGCCCGGCTTCGACATTCCGATGCCGAAAGCCAGCGACAGCCTGCTGCCCGACGAAGACCCGCTGGACGGCACCGAGGAGCAGTTGCCGCTTGAAATGGACCTGCCCGAACCCGCGCCGGACGAGCCGAACGCCTGACCTTGCTACAGCTGGATATAGGTGTTCTTCACCTGGCAGTATTTGTCCATCGCGTGGAGAGACTTGTCCCGCCCGATCCCTGACTGCTTGTAGCCGCCGAACGGGTTGGTGATGTCGGAACCCCAGACATTGTTGACGACCACCGTTCCCGCCTTGAGCTTGCGGGCCAGGCGGTGGGCGCGGCTCACGTCGCGGGTCCATAGATTGGCCTGCAGGCCGTAGATCGAGTCATTGGCGATCCGCACCGCGTCCGCCTCGTCCTTGAAGCTCACCGCCACCACCACCGGCCCGAAGATTTCCTCCTGGGCGATCTTCATGTCGTTGCGGACATCCGTGAAGATCGTCGGCGCGATGTAGGAGCCGCCGGTTTCGCGCCGCACTTGCTGGCCGCCAAGGGCCACGCTGGCCCCTTCCGTGCGGCCGGTTTCGATATAGCCCAGCACCCGGTTCATCTGGTCGCTGTCAACCACCGCGCCCATGGTGGTCGCGGGATCGAGCGGGTCGGCCGGCGTCCAGGGTTTGGCGTGTTTGGCGACCAGCGCCACGAATTCATCCTTGATGCTGTCTTCCACCAGGATGCGGGTGGGCGCGTTGCAGCTCTGACCGGCGTTGTAGAATACGCCATCCGCCGAGACCTTGGCGATGTGGTCGAGGTTTCCGGCGTCGGCGAACACGATGTTGGGCGTCTTGCCGCCGGTTTCGAGCGAGACATGCTTCATGTTGCTCTCGCCCGCATAGCGCAGGAAATATTTCCCTACGGCGGTGGAGCCGGTGAAGGCCACCATGTCAACGTCCATATGCCGGCCAAGGGCCTGGCCCGCGGTTTCCCCGAAGCCCGGCAGCACCTGCAAGACGCCTTCGGGAAGCCCCGCTTCCGCCGCCAGTCCGGCAAGCCGCAATGCGGTGAGCGGCGATTGTTCGGCGGGTTTCAGGATCACCGAATTGCCGGTGGCCAGCGCCGGGCCCAGCTTCCAGGAGGCCATCATCAGCGGATAATTCCAGGGCACCACGGCGGCCACCACGCCGATCGGCTCGCGGGTGATCAGCGAAACCGAGTCCGGCCGGTAGGGGGCAACCTCGTCATAGACCTTGTCGGCCGCCTCGGCATACCACTGGATCGCCTGGATCGCCCCAGGGATGTCGCCTCCCGAAGAGGCCGCGATGGGTTTTCCCATATCGAGCGTTTCGAGCAGCGCCAGTTCGTCCTTGTGCCTGAGCATCAGGTCAGCGAGCTTCAGCATGATCTTCTTGCGCTTGCCCGGATGGCAGGCTGACCATGAGCCTTTCTCGAACACGGCGCGGGCGGCGGCCACCGCGCGGTTGACGTCCTCGCCGTCACAGGCGGCGATTTGCGTCAGTTCGCGGCCATCGATGGGAGAGATGCAGGCGAAGGTCTTCCCCGCGGCGGCGGGCACATATTTGCCGTTGATGAAGGCCTGGTTGCGCAAGGAGAGGGCGGGGATCATGGCGCGGTAGTCAGTGGCCATTGGCGGCTCCACAGGTTGAAATGCCTGAAACGGCAAAAGGCACCGCGCGGGCGGTGCCTTTCAACGGATAGCGGCGGCAAACCGCTTACTTGATCTTGGTTTCCTTGAATTCCACGTGCTTACGCGCCACGGGGTCATACTTCTTGAACGAGAGCTTCTCGGTCTGGGTGCGCGAGTTCTTCTTGGTCACGTAGAAGTAGCCGGTGTCGGCGGTCGACGCCAGCTTGATCTTGATGACATTGCCTTTGGCCATAATCGTCTCCAATCGGGATTTGGCGCCGATACACCCGAATTGCCGGGCAAAGTCAAGGCAACCGGTGGTCAGGCGGTGATCTCGTCCTCGACCCAGGTCCGGCCCCGGTGATACTGGAACGAGGCCGGGCAATCGGGGCCGGGAAGGCGCCCGGCATCGAGAAAAGGCTTCAGCCGCCGCAGGGCGTCAATGGTGATCAGCGGCAGGTCGAGCGAGGCGATCTCGTCCAGTGTCAGCCAGGCGAGCGTCAGGAGTTCGCCGCCGCCGTCATGCTGCGGCTGGTCGAGGTTGGAGAGGTTCCCGGCATCGGCCACGAAGAAGCGGGAATCATAGCGCCGCGAGCGGCCCGGCGGGGTGATCGCCCGCATGAACAGGGTGAGGCCGGAGAGGTCCGGGGCGTCCTCCAGCCGGGTCCGGCCGAACAGCAGCCCGGCTTCCTCCCATGTCTCGCGGATGGCGGCGAGCGCCAGGCCACGGGCGCGGGTTTCCGTGGGCTTGCCGCGCATGCGGTGGAGAAGCTTCGCGAGGGTCGCGGGGTGCAAATCCTTGCCCGGCTTCACGCGGCAATCAGCGCGGTCCAGCCTGCCGCCCGGAAACACGTATTTGTTGGGCATGAAGGCATGGCCGCCGGCCCGCTGGCCCATCAGGATGCGGGGGCTGCCGCGGTCGCGGCGCACCAGGATGAGCGTGGCGGAGTCTTTCGGGCGCAGCAGCCTCGTGTGAAGCTGCGAGCCCGCGAATTCCGGATGATCGTAGCTCATGCGCCGTCGCGGCGCATGGCGGCATCGAAGCCATGCATGCGCAGCGCCCATTGCAGGCCGACGATGGCGCCCTTGACGGCGGGCATCAGCGCGAAGGTCAGCGCCAGCGTCACGGCCGTCCAGATCATGAAATGCACGGAAAGATCGGGGCGCCACAGTTTCTCGACCACCAGCACCAGCGGCACCACAATGTGGCCGACGATGAACATGGTGAAATAGGGCGGGGCGTCATCGGCCCGGTGATGGTGAAGCTCCTCGCCGCAGCGGGGGCAGTTGTCCGCCACTTTCAGATAGGCGCGGAACATGCGGCCCTTGCCGCAGGCCGGGCAGGCGCAGAGGAAGCCACGTCCCATGGCCCGTTTCCACGAACGTTGTTCCGGTTGCGCGATTACCGGCGTTTCGATCACAAGAGACATGACGTCTATCTGGCCCATCCCGCCCGAAAATTGAAGCCGTGCGCGGCCTTGCGCGACGGTCTGCCGCAAATGCGTCAGCGGCGTTTCTTGCCGCCCTTGAAGGCCCGGGCCGGCAGGCGGGCCGCGCGGCGGGAGGTGGGCTTGCCCTGGCGGGCCTCGGAGACCATTTCAAAACGCATGCCGCCCGAGACCGGTGTCGCCTCGATCAGTTTCACCTCTACCCGGTCGCCCAGCTGATAGGTATCGCCGGTTCTCTCGCCCACCAGCGCGTGGCGGGCCTGGTCGAACACGAAATACTCCCGCCCCAGCGTGGTTACCGGAACGAAACCATCGGCGCCGGACTGATCGAGCTTCACGAACAGCCCGGCCCCCACCACCCCGGCGATCCGGCCGGGAAACACCGCGCCGGTACTGGCGGAGAGATGCGCGGCGATCAGCCGGTCGATGGTTTCGCGCTCGGCGGCCATGGCGCGGCGCTCGGCATCCGAGATCATGGCGGCGGTTTCGGCGAGCCGCGCGATGTCCTCAGCACTCAGGCCATCCGCCCCCATGCCGAGGGCCGAAATCAGCGCCCGGTGCACGATGAGATCGGCATAGCGGCGGATCGGCGAGGTGAAATGCGCATAGCGCCGCAAGGCAAGTCCGAAATGGCCATTGTTTTCGGGATGGTAGATGGCCTGGGCCTGGGTGCGAAGCACCACCTCATTGACCACGTGCTGATAATCCTTGCCCGCAACATCTTTCAGCAACTTATTGAAATGGCGGGGTTTCATGATCTGGCCCAAAGGCAGGCTCAGGTTCACGGTGCGCAGGAATTCAGCGAGCGCCCGGACTTTCTCCTGCGATGGCTGGTCATGGATGCGGTAGACGAGCGGGGTCTTGCGGGCTTCCAGCTCCTCGGCGGCGGCGACATTGGCCTGGATCATGAACTCCTCGACCAGCCGGTGGGCGTCGAGCCGCTCCGGCGTCACCACCCGTTCGATCAGCCCATGGGCATCGAGGATCAGCTTGCGCTCGGGCAGGTCGAGTTCCAGCGGTTCGCGGGCATTGCGGCCCTTGCGCAGCAGGTCATAGGCCTGCCAGAGCGGCTTCAGGACGCCTTCGAGCAAAGGCTCGGTCCTGGCGTTCGGCCGCCCATCGATCGCCGCCTGCGCCTCTTCATAGGCCAGCTTGGCGGCAGACCGCATGATCACCCGGGCGAAGCGGTGCCTGGTCTTTCGGCCTGCGGCGTCAAAGGACATGAAACAGGCCAGCGCCGGCCGCTCTTCCTTCTCGCGCAGCGAGCAGAGATCGTTGGAAATGCGCTCGGGCAGCATGGGCACCACCCGGTCGGGGAAATAGACGGAATTGCCGCGGATGCGGGCCTCGCGGTCAAGCGCCGTGCCGGGCCGGACATAGGCCGCCACGTCGGCGATGGCGACGATGACATCAACGCCGCCGGTCCTGGCGTCGGCCTCGGCCCACACCGCATCGTCATGGTCGCGGGCATCACGCGGGTCGATGGTGATGAGCGGAACCTTGCGGAGGTCCTCCCGGCCGCCCCGGGCAAACGGCTTGAGCGCCTCGGCCTCGCGCAGCACCCGCTCCGGAAACACGTCCGGAATGCCATGATGGCGAATGGCGATCAGCGAGATGTTGCGCTGGTCGTTGAGGTCGCCCAGCCGCTCGCGGACCCGCGCCATGGGCAGGCCGCGGCCATGGTCGCGGACGATTTCGGCTTCGACGAGTTCGCCGTTGCGGGCACCGTTGTCCTCGCCCTTGGCGACCTGCAGGTCATGACGCGCCTTCTTGTCCACGGGCACGATGCGCGCCCCAAGACCGGGAAGAACCCGGTAAACGCCCAGCACCCGGGCGGAGCGGTCGGACAGCAGCTTGATGACCTTGCCACGGAACGGATAGCGGCCATCGCGCGAGGGCTCGATGCGGGCCAGCACCCTCTCGCCGCCGCGCGGCGGCTTTTCGGCGCCCTCGATCACCACGCGCGGCGCTTTGCCGGCCTCGCGCTCATCCCATTCGATCGGCTCGCCATAGGCTTCGCCGTCCTTGTCGGTGCCGGTGACCTCCAGCACGGTGACCGGGGGGAGCGCGGTCCGGTCGATGATCTTGCGGCGGCGGCGGGCCAGCAGGCCTTCATCCTCCATGCGCTTCAACAGCGCCTTGAGGCCGATCTTGTCGCCACCCTTGATGCCGAAATGGCGGGCGATTTCACGCTTGCCGGCCAGCGACGGCGATGCCTGGATGAAGGCGAGAACGTCTTCTTCACTGGGAAGCTGGGGCCGATGCTGTGGTTTGCGGGCCATGTCCTCATGATTAGCCGCAGTCACGGCCTCAAATCCAGCGATTTGGGGAAACACCTCAACCAGCCATTAAGCAAGCTCTTGCCAAGCTTTTGCTGTGATCATGCAATAGTGAGGAACAACGATTCGCATGCTCTGGACAGGCTCCGTGAAGAAACCGGCCAAGATGACCCAATATGCGGCACTCCCCTGGCGCTACAGCGGCGCAAGACGCGAAGTGTTGCTCATTTCATCGCGGGACACGGGCCGCTGGGTGATCCCGAAAGGATGGCCGATCAAGGGCCTGTCACCCGCCGAAACAGCGGCCCGCGAAGCCTTTGAGGAAGCCGGGCTGGGCGGCGAGGTGAGCCGCAAGCCCATTGGCGCATTTGAATACGGCAAGAAACTTGGCAATGGCGCGGTGCAGCCGTGCCGGGTGGAAGTTTTCGCCCTCGAGCAGCAGGTGCAGCACCCGCAATGGCCGGAACAGGGCCAGCGCCGGCTGCAATGGTTTTCCGTGCCCGAGGCTGCCGAGGCGGTGGACGAACCGCAGCTCAAAACCATCATCCGCAAGCTCGGCTAGCGGCCCGCTGCGAGAGAGGTGTGACGCGGCCGGACTTGGCGAAGCAGCCGGTTGGCGTTAGACACCTCCGGACCGCGGTGTAACAGTCACGGACAGAGAGGCATGAGTTGATGCGCAGGGCTAAATGGACCTATGCCCTGACCGGCCTGGCGGCGCTGTTCAGCGCCGCGGCGATCGCGCTTCTGGTGCTGCTGCTGCTGGACGATGTTGAACGGCCTGACGGCGTCGTCGCCGAGATTCAGCGCGTGGGCGGCAATCAGATCCGTGAGACGAAGCTTTCGATCTTGCGCCAGCTTGGCCTTGCCGGCGGGGCGGATGATCAGATCAGTCTTTCCCCGCTCGGGGACACGACTCTCGCAACCGGCCTCGTCAATGTGCGGTTGACCCGCTATGCGCTGACGGGCGTACCGCATTGCCATTTCAATTCGCCGGGCGCCCTCGCGGCTGACGGAAACGGGCTGGTGTTCGGCCACTGCAGCGGCCGCTTCTACCGGTTGAAGATCGATGGCCAGCCGGAGATACGGGATACCGGCTTCGCGCTTCCGCTGGAGACCGCGGCGTTGCTCAGCTTCGCCTCGGGCCCAGGCGCGCAGGATGTCACGTCGGTCAGCGTGCATGGGCTGCTGCGGCTCGCCAATGGCGAACTGGCGGTGGCCTATACGCGTTGGGACGCGGAACGGCGCTGCGTGCCTTTCACCGTGGCCATCCTCGATCTCAACGCCGTCAGGCCAGTGGCGAGAACGGTGTTTGAAGCGCAGCCTTGCATCGCCCTGCAACTGGACGTCAGGCCGATTGCCGGGCATCAGGCGGGTGGCAGGCTGGTTCAGATCGATGAGAAGACGTTGCTCGTCTCGGTCGGAGACTTTGAGTTCGACGGCTTCACGCGCGGAACCGACCTTGTCCAGGATCCGGCGACCGATCTCGGCAAAACTATCCTCATCAGTCTGGACACCGGTGCGCATCGCGTTTTCAGTTTGGGCCACCGCAATCCGCAGGGGCTGACCCGTCTCAGGGATGGCCGCATCCTGCTGACCGAGCACGGTCCGAAGGGCGGCGACGAAGTCAATCTGATCAAGGACGGCCAGAATTATGGCTGGCCGCGGGCCTCACTTGGTGTGCGCTATGGCGGGGAAGACCTGCCGGCGGCGGAGCAACGCGGCCGTCATGGCGGGTTCACGCCGCCGCTGTTTGCCTATATGCCCTCGATCGGCATCAGCCAATTGATTGATGCAACCGGGTTTGCCAGCGAATGGGCCGGAGATGTGCTGGCCGGTTCGCTCACCGGCAAGACCTTGCGGCGGCTGAGGCTCGAGGGAGACCGCGTTCTCTATGACGAGCCGATCCGCCTTGGCCATCGTCTGCGCGATATTGTACAGCTCGCCGATGGCCGGATCGCCATGCTCACCGACAGCTATGAAATCCTGGTTCTGGACGCCAGAAAGTCCGGCGGCGGCCAGAGCATGGCGGCGGCCGCGCCCGCCGCCGTGCAGCGCGTGTTCACGCAATGCCTGGAGTGCCACGTGGCGAACGCCGCTGGCGCCGAGCCGGGGCGGATACCGCTCGCCGGGCTGATCGGCAGGCCGGTGGCGGGCTGGCCGGGCGCCGACTACTCATCCGGCCTCAAGGCGGTGGGCGGGGAATGGACCAGGGAGACGCTCGACGTGTTTCTGACCGATCCGGAAAAATTCGCGCCGGGCACAACCATGGCCGGAAAAGGCATCGGCGATGCCGCGCTGCGCGGTCAGCTGATGGACCTGCTGGCGGGCTTGCCGGCGGCGGAATAGGGCCTCGGGCGATCCATTGAACTCAGGTTGGAGGTGCAGACAAGTGTCTGCCCGCGGCTCCGGCCATCGCCGCCGCCATCCGCGCTCAGGCGGCCTTGGGCTTCTTTGCTGGTTTCTTGGCCGTTTTCTTGGCTGCCGGCTTTTGCGGGCTGGCGGTGGACCTTGCGGCTTTCCTGGCGGGCGCCTTCTTTTTGGCCGGGCCCTTGTCCTGGCGCGCCGCGATCAGCGCCAGGGCCTCTTCCATGGTGAGCGTCTGAGGGTCCTTGTCGCGGGGCAGGGTGGCGTTCACCTTGCCGAATTTCACATATGGTCCATAGCGCCCGCTCATCACCTGAACGGCGCCGCCGCCATCGGGGTGGGCGCCGAGGTCCTTGAGCGCATTTGCCTTGGGGCGCTGGAAGCCGCGCAGCTTCTTCTGGGCGAGTACATCCACCGCGCGGTTGATGCCGATGGTGAAAACATCCTCGGGCGAGTCCAGATTGGCATAGGTTCCGTCATGCAGCACGAACGGCCCGAAGCGCCCGAAATTGGCAACGATCGGCTTGCCGGTTTCGGGGTGCAGGCCAATTTCGCGCGGCAGCGACAGCAGCTTCAAAGCCTCCTCGAGCGTAATCTCCTCGGGCTTGCGGCCCTTGGGGATCGAGGCCCGCTGCGGCTTTTCTCCCTCGGCGGCCTCGCCCAGCTGCAGGTAGGGCCCGAAACGGCCGACCCGGCGGGTAACTTTCTCGCCGCTCTCCGGATCGACGCCCAGCAGAACGCCGTCCGCCGGCACCGCCTCGCCGCCTTCGGCGTTGGGTGACATGGGGCGGGTGAACTTGCAATCGGGGTAATTCGAGCAGCCGATGAACGAGCCGAACTTGCCGAGCTTGAGCGACAGCTGGCCGTTGCCGCAGGACGGGCAGGCGCGGGCATCGCCGCCGTCTTCGCGCGGCGGGAAGATGTGGGGCGCCAGAATGCCGTTCAGGGCGTCGAGCACATTGGAAACCCGCAGGTCCTGCACATCGGCAAGGGCCGCGGTGAAGTCGCGCCAGAAATCGCGCAGCACCTGCTTCCAGTCGATCTCGCCCGCCGAAACCTTATCCAGCTGCTCTTCCAGCGCCGCGGTGAAGTCATACTCCACATAGCGGCGGAAGAAGCTCTCGAGAAAGGCGGTGACGACGCGGCCCTTGTCCTCGGGAATGAGGCGCTTCTTCTCAAGCCGCACATAGCCGCGGGTTCTGAGGGTTTCGAGGATCGAGACATAGGTCGAAGGTCGCCCGATGCCCAGTTCCTCCAGCTTCTTGATCAGCGAAGCTTCCGAATAGCGCGGCGGCGGCTCGGTGAAATGCTGCACGCCTTCGATCTTCTTGACCCCGATCGAGTCGCCGCGCGCCATGGCCGGCAGGCGGCGCGAATCCTCGTCCTCGCCATCGTCGAGGCTTTCCGAATAGACCTTCAGGAAGCCATCGAATTTCACCACGGAGCCGGTGGCCCGGAAGGCGTAGCGCTTGCCGTCATGGCCATCGGCGCCGATGTCGGCGGTGGTGCGCTCCAGTTCCGCACTCTCCATCTGGCTGGCGATGGTGCGTTTCCAGATCAGTTCGTAGAGCGCCAGCTGGTCTGGGTCGAGCGCACGCCGGAGGCCGTTGGGATGGCGCGACATTTCGGTGGGCCGGATCGCCTCATGGGCCTCCTGGGCGTTCTTGGCCTTGGTCGTATAGTGGCGCGGCACCGAAGGCAGATAGGGCTCGCCAAAGGTTTTCAGGATGGCATTGCGGGTGCCGGCGATGGCCTCCGGGGCCATGTCGACCCCGTCGGTGCGCATATAGGTGATGAGCCCCACCGTCTCGCCGCCAATGTCCACCCCCTCATACAGGCGCTGGGCGATCTGCATGGTCCGGGCGGAGGAGAATCCCAGCTTGCGCGAAGCCTCCTGCTGCAAAGTCGAGGTGCGGAACGGGGGGTAGGGGTGGCGCCGGGCCGGTTTCGATTCGACGGTGTCGACCTTGAAGGGCTGACCCTTGAGCGCCTGCTCAACCGCCCTGGCCGCTGCTTCGCCGGGGATGTCGAATTTACCGAGCTTGCGCCCGCCGATCGCCTGCAGGCTGGCCTGGAACTCCTCGCCCTGCGGGGTGGTGAAGCTGCCATCGATGGTCCAGTATTCCTGGGCCCGGAAGGCCTCGATTTCCAGTTCGCGGTCGCAGATCAGGCGGAGCGCCACCGATTGCACCCGGCCGGCCGAGCGCGACCCCGGCAGCTTGCGCCACAACACCGGCGACAGCGAAAAGCCGACCAGGTAATCCAGGGCCCGCCGGGCGAGGTAGGCATCGACCAGCGCAGCGTCGACGTCACGGGGTTGCTGCATGGCCTCCAGCACCGCATTCTTGGTGATGGCATTGAACACCACCCGCTGCACGGCCTTGCCCTTGAGCGCCCCCTTTTTGCGCAGCACCTCCATGACGTGCCAGGAAATCGCCTCGCCTTCCCGGTCAGGGTCGGTGGCGAGGATTAACCGGTCATCCGACTTCAGGGCTGCGGCAATATCGGCCAGCCGTTTGGCGGACTTGCCGTCCACCTCCCAATCCATCTCGAAATCGGCGTCGGGCCGCACCGAGCCATCCTTGGCCGGCAGGTCGCGCACGTGCCCGTAGGAAGCCAAGACTTTGAATTTATTGCCCAGATACTTGTTGATCGTCTTGGCTTTGGCGGGTGATTCAACAACGACGACGGTCATCGACTATCCTGATCAGGTTTCCGGGCCTCATATAGGCATCCCCTGACGGGCGCAAGGCGGCGGGATTCGCACCCGTCTCATCAGAGTACAATTTAAAGGTGCTATTTTTAAGAAATAACTCGTATAAAGTGAAATATCGTCATCGTACAGTTGCAGGGAGGTTCATGTATGAGCAAACGGACGGTTCAGGCTTCCACCGGAGCCAGCGCCAATGAAAAGTCCGTAAGTTTGGTGGCGCGGGAGCCCCTGACCCCTGCCGAACGGCAACGCGAGATGGCCGAATATCTGGGCGAGATGATCCTCGAACTCCGTAATCTGGCCCGGAGCGTCAAACTCTATACCGTTATGGTTCCACTGGAATACGCCTATTATGAGGCCTTTTCGGTGGCCAACCGCATCGAAGTTCCGGAGGATGAACTCGAACGCATCAAGCGGTTATCTCAGGCCAGCGCCGATAACCACGATAATTCAGATGCATAGATTATAGTGCATGGCGGCTGACGCCGAGCGGTTCGGCATGGGCGATGACCCGGCGGATCGCCGGAAACAGGTCCTTCAGACCGGCCTCGATACGGTCGACATCATCATGGATCCGCTCCACTGTTTCGGCGGGCGAGCAGCGGCAGTGATAGTGCAGGAACAACCCTTCCTCGTTCTGCCGCAGCCTGACGCTGTGGATGTCGGTGAGGCCTGGATGCCGGGCCGCCAGAGCGCCAAGCGCGGCCAGGATCTCGGCCTTCAAACCGGGATCGGCGTCATGACCGGCGAGCAGCCTCTCCGGTTGCGGTTCGATGTGGCTTTCAACCTCGGCATCGCTGCCCAGCTCCGCCCGGATCGCCTCTTCCAGGCTGGTTGCCGTGGCGTGGGCCTCGCCGAGTGGCATAGAGCCTTCGACTTCGAGATCGAAGCTGATGGCCAGCCGGGAGCCGAGCTGCTGGGCGTTCAGGTGATGGATGGCGAGGTTGCGGCGGGCGGCGATCAGCATGACTTTCTGAAATACTGACTCATTGTCGAGCGCCACGGGGTTGGCGGTCACCGTCAAGTCGGCGTTCGGAAAGCGGCCAAGGATCGCCCGATGGATGGTTTCCTTGGTCCTGACGATTTCGTCGATGGGCATGGTGCGGGCGACCTCAACCACGATCGAGGCGAACAGCGTCGCGCCCGAAGGCCTCAGGCGGATTGACTTGATGGCGAGCACGCCATGGACATCGTTCACCAGCCCGCGGATGATTTCGGTTGCGCCGGCGGGAGCGGCGTCAAGAAGCGTGTTGAGGGTGCGGCCGCCCAATTGCCAGGCTGCCCGGGCGATGAATACCGAGACGATGACGGCGGCAATCGAGTCCGCCGCGGCGAGGCCCGCCCATACGGCGCCCAGCCCCAGCAGCACCACGATCGAACTCCACATGTCGGAGGAGAAATGCAGCGCGTCAGCCTCCAGCGCCTCGCTCGATGTCTTCCGGGCGACCCGCCTTAGGGCCCGGGCGCGGTTGAAATCGATCACGATCGAGCCCGCGATAATGGCGACCGCCCACCACGTCACCTCCACCTGATGGTCAGCCTGCCACCACAGCCGGGTCAATGCCTCCCAGACGATCCATCCCGTCACCAGGAACAACAGGGCGGCTTCCACCAGCGCCGCCACGCTCTCGATCTTGGCATGGCCATAATGGTGTTCGTCGTCGGCGGGCTGGTCGGACCATCGGATCGCCAGATAGGTGATCACCGTGGCGCCGAAGTCGATCAGGCTATGAATCGCTTCCGAAAGGATGCCGAGCGAGCCCGTGAAGACGGCGGCGACGAGTTTCGCGGCCGCCAGGGCGGCGCTGGCCGCCATGGACACCAGCGCCACCGATCGCTTTTCGGAACTGGACATGCCCTGGCGTCTAGCCGCCAGGCGGCCACGTCTCAAGCCATACCTTGTGGGCATGTGGACCGGCAGTTGCAGCGGTTGCGCGAGGGGTGCATTTGGTGCTGGTCTTCCGGCACAGGGCATGAATGGCGGCTGATTCCACACTCACTGGCGAACAAGCTTACCGGCGCGGCGGGGCCTATACATTCGCGGCGCTGTTCGCGGTCGAATCCCTGGTGCGGTCGCTCAATTCGACGGTCGTCACCCTGCAGGCCTACGATATCCTGGGAACGGCGCAAAAGGTGAGCGTACTGTCGACGGTGGTGTCGCTCGCGGTGCTGGTGGCGACGCTGTTTCTGCCGCATATGCTGGGCAGGCTGCGCCGCCGCTGGGCCTATACGCTGGGCGTGGCGATGATGATGGCGGCCAGCCTGGCGCTGGCCAGCCATGTGGTGGCGGGGCAGGCCACCGGCATGCTGTTGCGCAATCTGGGAGCGGCGGTCCTCAACATCACGTTGCAGCTCTACATCATGGATCACATCCGGCGCGCCGATCTGGCCCGTTCGGAACCGTTGCGGCAGAGCCTCTCGACGTTTTCCTGGACGGCCGGCCCCGCCCTCGGCGTATGGCTATACGTGCATTTCGGGCCATGGGCTCCCCAATTGCTGGTCATCTTCTCTGCGGCGGTGCTGCTGGCGCTGTTCTGGCACTTGCGGCTATCGGACAATGTGCATGCGGGGCCGGCACCAGCGATGGCGCCCTTCAACGCGCTGCGCAATCTGCGGCGTTTCGTGGCGCAGCCACGCCTCCGCCTTGCCTGGTTCATCGCCCTTGGGCGGTCCTGCTTCTGGTCAACTTTCTTTATCTATGGGCCGCTGCTTCTCGTCGAGGCGGGACTGCCGAAAACTGTGGGCGGCCTGATGATCTCCGCCAGTCAGGCGGTGTTGCTCACGGCTTGGCTGTCCGGGCGGTTCGCCGTCAGGTTCGGCGTTCGTACCGTGATCGCCGCCGCTTTCGTGGTCTGCGCCATCACCTCGTTCATCGCCGGCATTGCCGGAACGGCGGCGCCCTATGTGGCAATCGCCTGCCTCCTGGCGGGCTCGGTGGCGGCTTCGGCGCTGGATGGCGTGGGGGGTATTCCATTCCTTCGCGCCGTCCGGCACCGTGAACGGCAGGAAATGGCGGCTGTCTACCGCACCTACATCGATTGCTCGGAACTGATCCCCGCCTTCTTTTTCGCCTTCGCGCTGCTGTTCTTTCCGATCGGCGTCGTGTTCGTGATCCTGGCTGGCGCGCTGGGCGTGGTCGCCTGGGTGGCGTGGCGCTATCTGCCGCGGTCGCTGTAATCAGCCGCCGGGCTTGCGCTTGGCGAGCAGAAAGCCCCCGATCACGCAGAGAAGAGCCGCCGCGATATGCCAGGTTATGGGCTCACCGATCACCGCCCACGCCAGCAGAACACCTGAAACCGGCATGAAGTAACTTGCCATGCTCATATAGGTCTGGCCCACGGTGACGGTGATGTGGGTGCGCAGGAGATAGGCCAGACCGGTGCAGACAAGGCCCAGATAGAGTGCGGCCAGCATGGCCGTGCCGCTCATCGCGGGCCACGGCGCGCCGTCCAGCAGCAGGAGCGGGATCAGGGTGATGATGGCGACACCCATATTCACCGCCGTCATCATCGTAACGCTGGTGCGCCGGACGAAACGGATCAAGGTTCCCGCCGCCACATAGCAGAGCATGCCGGCGAGTACGGCCGCATAGGCCAGCGCATTGAAACCTAAGCCCTGCGAGAGGCCTGGTGAAACCACCAGCGCCAGCCCCGCGAAGCCAAGCAGCATGCCGCCCATCTTGGTTCCCGTGAACCGGTCATCGGGTGTGGTGAAATGCGCCGCCACCATGGTGGCGAGCGGACCCACGCCCATGATCAGCGAGGTGACGCCCGCCGGAATGTGAAGCTCCGCCCAGGATATGATATAGAACGGCCCCACCGTATTGAGCAGGCTCATGATGATGATCACCAGCCAGTCATGGCGGGTGGGCGGAAGCTGATCGCGCCGCCAGAGCGCAAAGGCGGCGATGGGCAGGAAGGCAATAGCGACGCGGATCATCACCAGCCATAGCGGTCCCGTTTCGTGGACGGACAGCTTGATGGACAGAAACGCCGACCCCCAGATTGCGCCGAGGAGGGCAATCTTCAGCAGGTCGGCCATGCCAGGATGACGAAGTTGCTGAGACGGAGAAGCCATTCTACTTGACGGGCCGCGGCGCGCGGCGCAACAAATTCAAAAAACTCTTTGCGAGGGGATATGCCACAGACCATCGTGCATGGCTACAAGCAGCTGATGGCGGACGCCGAAACGAGGGTCCATCACATTGAGGCGGCAGATGCCTTGAAATTGCAGGGCGATCCAGGCGTCGTGATCGTCGATATCCGTGACCCGCGCGAGATTGAGCGTGAGGGCCGCATTCCGGGATCGTTTCACGCGCCACGCGGCATGCTGGAGTTCTGGGTCGATCCCGAGAGCCCCTATCACAAGCCGGTGTTCGCGGAAGACAAGACCTTCATCATCCATTGCGCCTCTGGCTGGCGCTCGCTGCTCGCAACCGACCTGTTGCAGCGCATGGGTCTCAAGCCCGTCCTGAACCTGAAGGGCGGCTTCGGCGCCTGGAAAGAGGCGGGCGGATCCGTAGAGAGGCCCGAACCCAAATGAGCAAGCTGCATCTGGTGATCGGCAACAAGAACTATTCCTCGTGGTCGTTGCGTCCCTGGATGGCGCTGAGCATGGCGGGCATTCCATTCCGTGAAACGGTCATCCCCCTCGATGCGCCAGAGACGGCGGCGGCGATCGCTGAACACTCCGCGGCAGGCCGCGTGCCAGTCCTTCATCACGGCCGCCAGACGGTGTGGGAGTCGCTCGCCATCATGGAGTATCTGGCGGAACTGTTTCCCGAGAAACATCTGTGGCCGAAGGCGATATCGGCGCGGGCCGTGGCGCGCTCGATCTCCAACGAGATGCATGCCGGCTTTTCGGCGCTGCGCAACGCCTGTCCGATGAATATTCGGAGGCCAAGAAAGCCAGTTCCGATGACCGAGGCGGTTCACAGGGATATCGCCCGCATCGAGCACATCTGGCGCGGATGCCGGGCGAAATTCGGCAAGGGCGGCAAATTCCTTTTCGGCCGCTTCTCGATCGCCGATGCGATGTACACGCCGGTGGTCTCGCGCTTTGAGACCTCTGCGGTTCCGGTGGCGGCCGAGACCCGGGCCTACATGGATGAGGTCCTGAATACACCGGCCTTCCGGTCATGGAAGGATGCCGCGCTCCAGGAAAGCTGGATCGTGCCGTCCGATGAGGTCGATTAAGCGTTCTCAGTTGCGGGCCGGCTGGCTGATGGCGCGTCCATTGTGGCTCCAGTGGATGCCGCATTCGGTCTTTGACGTTCCGGCCCATCGCCCGGCGCGCGGTTGCGCCGCCGTTCCACCCGGCGCGGTGCAGGGTTCGCAGCCAATCGAATAGTATCCGATACCGGTCAGCGGGTGCGGCGGCAGGCCATGCGTTGCCATGTAGCCCTGGATGTCGAGCGCTGAGAAGCCAGCCAGTGGCTCCACCTTGAGGCGGCCATCGCTGATCGAGAGAAAGTCCAGCGTGGCGCGCGCCGCCCCGTGATAGCGTTTGCGACCCGAGATGACGGCATCGAAGCCCGCCAGCGCTTTCTGCAGCGGAATGGTCTTGCGGATGCGGCAGCAGGCATCGGCGTTGCGGCTGTGGAGCGCGCCATCGGGGTCTTCCGCGGCGAGGTGCGCTTCATCGGGAGACACGATGCGGAGCGCGGTGAGCCCAAGGCGGTCGATCAGCTTGGCGCGGTAGGACAGCGTCTCCCAGAAATGCTTGCCGGTATCGAGGAAGATCACGGGCGTGGCCCGGTCAACCGAGGCCACCATGTGCAGCAACACCGCCGACTCGGCGCCAAAAGACGACACGACGGCCGTGCGCCCCGCGAAATCCCTCAGGACCGGCTCCACAAGCTGGCGGCCTTCAAGCCCCGCGTAGGTCTCGAACAGCGCGCTGTCCACCGGCGGCTATCCGGCGTGCGGCTGCTCGAGCCAGGGTTCGGCGTCGGCGTGGCGCTCGGTCCAGATGTCGGCTTCGGGATCGCGGCGGAACAGCCCCCGCTGATAGGCCAGCGACATCTGGCGGGCCGCCTTCCGCCAGGTTTCCAGCGGGAAGCGGTCGCCGATCTCAAAGGCGTCGAAGCCCACCTGCAGCATGAATTGCAGCTGATCTGGCAGGATATTGCCGGAGGCGCGGAGCTCTCCCTGATAGCCCATCTCGCGCAGCTTCCGGGCAAGCGAATAGGCGCGGCCATCGTTGAACGCCGGAAACGGCAGCACAATCACGGAAAGCTCCGGCAGCAGGCTTGCCACGGCCTCCGGCTTGTCGGTGTTGCCGAGCCGGACGCCAAGGCGGTTGCGGCGGCGCCCGAGATCATTCTTGTCCTTCACAAAGCGGCCCAGCGGCACGATCACATCGCCTGAATCCGGCAGCGGCGTTTCGCTGTCGAGCGCGATCCAGGTGTCTGGAACGATCTCGTTGTGCTTAAGCAGTGGCATAGAGGGCCTCCTTGAACGGCTTGGCGCCGAGCCGGCGGTAGGTGCCGAGGAACTCCTCGCCGGGTTCGCGCAGCTTGAGGTAGGTGTCGAGGATGGTCTCGATGGCGTCGGGCACTTCATGTCCGGCGAAGCCGGGGCCCAGAATGGTGCCGATCGAGGCCTGCTCGGCGGATGAGCCGCCAAGCGTGATCTGGTAGAATTCCTCGCCCTTCTTGTCGAGGCCGAGGATGCCGATGTGGCCCACATGGTGATGGCCGCAGGCGTTGATGCAGCCGGAGATGTTGATCTTCAGCTTGCCGATCTCGTCCTGCTTTTTCGAATCCGCGAATTTCCGGGAAATCGCCTGCGCCACCGGGATCGACCGCGCGGTGGCGAGCGCGCAGTAATCAAGGCCGGGGCAGGCAATGATGTCGCCCACCAGCCCGTGATTGGCGGCGGCGAGCCCCGCCTCCCCAAGCGCTTGCCACACCGCCAGAAGATCGTCCTTGCGCACATGCGGCAACACGATGTTCTGCGCATGGCTGACCCGCAACTCGTCGAAGCTGTAGCGCTCGGCAAGATCGGCCAGCACCCGCATCTGCGCGGAGGTGGCGTCACCCGGAATGCCGCCCTCGGGCTTGAGCGACACATTGACGATGGCATAGCCGTCGATCCGGTGGGGTCCGAGATTATTCTTGGCCCAGCGCGCGAAATCCGGGTTGGCGAGCCGGGCTTCCTCGAAACCGGCAGACCAGCGCGGCAGCTTCTCAAAGGCGGGCGGCGCGAAATAGGCGGCGATGCGCTTCAGCTCGCGCTCTTCGACCTCGGTTGAGGGATGCGGCCGGCTTGCATATTCCGCCTCCACCTCCTCGCGGAACTTGTCATGGCCGATCTCATGCACCAGGATCTTGATGCGGGCCTTGTATTTGTTGTCGCGCCGTCCATAGAGATTGTAGACGCGCATGATGGCCTCCAGATAGCCGATCAGCTCATGCTGGGGCAGGAAGTCGCGCACCGTGACGCCGACCATGGGGGTACGGCCCAGCCCGCCGCCGACGATCACCTCCCAGCCGATTTCGCCCGCCGCATTCCTGTGCAGCCTGAGGCCGATGTCATGCACCTTCACCGCCGCGCGGTCATGCGGCGCGCCGGTGACCGCGATCTTGAACTTGCGCGGCAGGAAGGAGAACTCCGGGTGCAGCGACGACCACTGCCGGACCAGTTCGCCCACCGGGCGCGGATCGGCGATCTCATCAGCGGCAGCGCCCGCCCACTGGTCGGTGGTGACGTTGCGGATGCAGTTGCCGGAGGTCTGGATGGCGTGCATTTCCACTTCTGCCAGCGCATCGAGAATGTCCGGCGTATCTTCCAGCTTGATCCAGTTGAACTGGATGTTCTGGCGGGTGGTGAAATGGCCATAGCCCTTGTCCCAGCGCTCGCCGATCATGGCAAGCTGGCGCATCTGGCGGCTGGACAGCGTGCCATAGGGAATGGCGATCCGCAGCATATAGGCGTGCAGCTGCAGATAGAGGCCGTTCATCAGCCGGAGCGGCCTGAACTCGTCTTCCGTGAGATCGCCCTTGAGGCGGCGCTCCGCCTGGTCGCGGAACTGCATGGTGCGTTCGCGCACGAACTGGTGGTCGAATTCGTCGTAGCGGTACATGGGCTCACTCTCCTTCGGGCGCGGCAAAGGGGCTTCCCTTGCCTTCGGCCTGCTTGCCGAGGTCCATGCGCACGGTGGGCCCCAGCGCCCGCATGCGCTCGCGGATATGCGCGGCGCGCACCTGGCCGCCGCGCCGTTCAGCCTCGACGAGATAGGCGCCGGTGACGATGGTCCTGATTTCGTCCTGACGGGCCCGCGCCTCGAGCGCCTTCGCGGCTTCGGGCTCCAGCGCCAGCGCGGCGTCGTCGATCACTTCGCTCCATTCGCCGCTGCGGGTCAGAAACACGGCGATGCCGTCACGCAGCCGGTTGGCGGTGACGAGCTGTCCTTTCTCTTGCACGGTCATCAGGCAGCTCTCCACAGGTCTTCGCGAATGGGGGAATGGGC
>NZ_JBJTER010000064.1:0-1723 GCF_046093005.1 Aestuariivirga sp. | reverse complement strand
CAAGCAGCTCGTCCCGGATGCGGGCATTGAAGCTCTCGATGTAGCCGTTCTCCCACGGGCTGCCCGGCGCGATGTAGGCTGTTTTGGCGCCGACGGCGGCGATCCAGTCCTGAACCGCCTTCGCGACGAACTCCGGGCCATGATCGGACCGTATGTGCTCCGGCACGCCCCGGAGGATGAAGAGATCGGACAGAACGTCGATGACGTCCGTTGATCTGAGCTTCCGGGCGACCCTGATCGAAAGGCATTCCCGCGTGAACTCGTCCAGCACATTCAGCATCCGGTGGGACTGTCAGGAATCTTGTGCGCGGGGCCATAGTGATGGAAAGGAGAACCACCTATGGCAATCGACAAGGAACTGCTGGACCAGCTACTGGCTGGACGTGATCCCAAAGACCTGTTTTCGAAAGATGGCCTGCTGGACGACCTGAAGAAGGCGCTGTCCGAGCGGATACTGGACGCGGAGTTGGACGAGCATCTGGAAAGGGAGGCTCTGGAGAGTGGCGGCAACCGGCGCAACGGCACGTCGAAGAAGACGGTTCTGACAGGTACGTCCAAGCTGACCATATCGGTTCCCCGGGACCGGGCGGGAAGCTTCGACCCGAAGCTCATCGCCAAGTACCAGCGGCGCTTCCCGGATTTCGACGAGAAGATCATCTCGATGTATGCGCGGGGGCTGTCGGTCCGGGAGATCCGAGCGCATCTGGAAGAGATTTACGGCATCGAAGTGTCGCCCGACCTCATATCGGCCGTGACCGACGCCGTTCTCGAGGAGGTGGCCGAATGGCAGAACCGTCCGCTGGATGCGGTCTATCCCCTTGTCTTTTTCGATGCCATCCGGGTCAAGATCCGCGACGAAGGCTTCGTTCGCAACAAGGCGGTCTACATCGCACTCGGGATCTTGCCTGACGGCAACAAAGAGATCCTGGGCATCTGGATCGAGCAGACGGAAGGCGCCAAGTTCTGGCTCCGGGTCATGAACGAGCTCAAGAACCGGGGCATTGGCGACATCCTGATTGCCGTCGTGGATGGGCTGAAGGGCTTTCCGGAAGCGATCACCGCCGTGTTTCCGCAGACCGTTGTCCAGACCTGCATCGTGCATCTGATCCGGCACTCCCTCGGCTTCGTGTCGTGGAAGGACAGGAAGCCCGCCGTGGCCGCCCTGCGGGCCATCTACCGCGCCCGGGATGCCGAAGCCGGCCTCAAGGCCCTGGAAGACTTCGACGCCGGTCCCTGGGGCCGGCGCTATCCGGCGATTGCCCAGAGCTGGCGGCGAAACTGGAGCCAGATCGTGCCGTTCTTTGCCTTTCCCGAGAGTGTCCGGCGGATCATCTACACGACGAACGCCATCGAGGCCTTGAACGCCAAGGTCAGGCGCGCCGTCAGAACCAGGGGGCATTTTCCAACGGATGACGCGGCGATGAAACTGATCTATCTTGTTCTCAATCACGCCTCAGCGGACTGGAAACGGGCGCCGCGGGAGTGGAATGAAGCGCGGGCCCAGTTCGCTGTTATCTTCGGCGAACGGTTCATAGGCCAATAAATGTTAACCGGCCCCGCGCACAAGATTCCTGACAGTCCCGGCGTTGTGGGCGGGGATATAGACATCCTTCAGAAACTGGTTGGCGGCTTCCATCGTCGTCACGCCGGCCAGCCTGAATTCCTTCGGCAGCCGGTCCTGCAGGGTCTGAAACAGGCGTTCCGAGCGGCCGCGCGCCTGGGG
>NZ_JBJTER010000063.1:0-16834 GCF_046093005.1 Aestuariivirga sp. | reverse complement strand
TCTTTCCTTGGCTTTTCTCAGCAGGTGCTTGAGCTTGGCGAAGACCTGTTCGATCGGGTTCAGGTCCGGACTGTAGGGCGGCAGGAAGATGAGCCTGGCGCCTGCGGCCTTGATGGCAGCCCGCACCGCCTCGCCCTTGTGGCTACCGAGATTGTCCATGACGACGAGGTCCCCGGGCTTCAGCGTGGGAACAAGGAACTGCTCGACATACCGGAGGAAGCTCTCGCCATTGATCGGGCCGTCAAATACGCAGGGCGCGGTCAGCCGATCGTGGCGCAGCGCCGCCAGGAAGGTGAGCGTCTTCCAATGGCCATGCGGAACATAGGCGTTGAGACGCTTGCCCTTGAGGCCCCAGCCGCGGATCGGGGCCATGTTGGTCTTGGTCCAGGTCTCATCGATGAAGACCAGGCGTGAGGGCTCGATCCGGGTCTGATATTTCCGCCACCAGTAGCGGCGCCGCGCCACATCCCTGCGGCTCTGCTCAGCCCCATGAACCGTTTTTTTTGAAGCGCCGTCCCTCGCGGCGCAGAAACTTCCAGACCGTGGCGGGACCGACCTTCAGGCCGCGCCGGGCAAGGCCGTCGCTGAGGCCGTGCAACGTGACGTCCCCCGCATCCAGCTGAGCCAGAACCCATTCGCGATGGGTTCCGGCAATCTTCGGACGGCGATGCCCGCCGATCTTGCCAGGCGCCACGCTCCCCGTCCTGTCGAAGCGCTGCAGCCATTTGATAACGCTCGATACGCTGACGCCAAGGCGCTCGGCTACCGCATGGCGGCTTTCGCCTGCCTCCACAAACCGCACAGCACGAACGCGCATCTCCATCGGATAAGGCTTGGTCATGCAAACTGGCCTCCAACCCAGTGGCCAGCTTGAATCAGACCTCAGGTGATTTGGGAATCCCCTTTCGATTCAATCAGACTGAAAATTGCTCTATTGAAAGATAACCCGGAGCATCACATGAGCCTTGTCCCTCTGCGCCAATACCAAGCCCTGATGAAGGACTTCCACGCGCCGTGGTGTATTGGTGGCGGGTGGGCCTGCGATGTCTGGGCAGGCCGGGAGAGCCGCTATCATGCGGATGTCGACATCGTCATCTGGCGCCAGGATCAGACCGCCTTTCGGTCCTGCTTTGCCGATTGGCAGTGGCAAACATTCGTTAATGGTGTGCCTCGGCCTTGGCTCGCCCAGGCCCGCCTCGAACTCCCTGTCCACAATGCCCATGGCCAGAATGGCCGGCAGACGATGGAGGTACTGATGATCGAGCGTGAGGGCGATGTCTGGTGGTACCGGCGTAATCCGCAGGTGCGCATGCCGGCGTCGGAGGCCATGCTGATGACGTCTTCCGGCTTGCCTGTGTTAAATCCCGCCATTGCCTTGCTTTTCAAGAGCAAGCGCATCCAGGAGAAGGACCGTCATGATTTTGAAACTGTGTTGCCGGCAATGCGGTTGCAGGATCGGCGATGGTTGAAGCAGGCACTGCTCGCAGCCGATCCGGATCATGAGTGGATCGACAGATTGTGAGTCGTCGATTGTCTCACGCTCCCAGGTGCCGGAATTCGGCAATCACCTGCTCATAGACCTGGCGTTTGAACGGCACAATCATCGCCAGCACCTCGTCCATGCTGGCCCAGCGCCACTGGTCGAATTCCTGCTTGTGGCCGGGTGGCTTCAGGTTGATCTCGCTGTCATCGCCCAGAAACCGCAGCGCGAACCATTTCTGCGTCTGGCCGCGGTATTTGCCGTTCCATGACTTGCCGATCAGATGTTCCGGCAGATCGTAATTGTGCCACTGGCGGGATTCGCCGATCACCTCGGCTGAGGTGACGGCGGTTTCCTCGGCCAGTTCGCGCAGCGCCGCCAGCCTGGCATCCTCGCCCTTGTCGATGCCGCCCTGCGGCATTTGCCACCAGTGCCCCGTGCCTTCGTCGTTCTGCTTGTCGAAGCGGCGGCCGACCCATACGAGGCCTTGCGTGTTGAACAGCATCACGCCCACGCAGGGGCGGTAGGCGGTAATCTCGTCATGACGGGCCATCAGGCGGGGTTTCCCTTATAGGCGGCGCTCAAGGGCACCAGCAGGATGCCCTTCTCCTGCAGGGTTTTCGCCCATTCCGCAACGGTGTCGATGGTGATTTCCAATCCCGATCCGGTGGCAATCGCCACGCCATTGGCGATCGCCTCCTGTTCAAGCTGGGCCAGCGCCGCGGCGATGGCGGGTGCTGTCGGCGCGGCGTCGATCACCATGCTGGCCTGCCGCATCGGCAGGCCTGTCTCCGCTCCCAGCTTGGGCGACAGGGTAAGGCTGACGGTGGCGTCCTCGAGATAGGCCAGCCCGCGCGCCGTCATTTCCCGCATCACCGGCCTGAGCGCGTCCTCGGCGCCGAGCAGTCTTGCGCCCATGTAATTGGTGATGCCGGAATAGCCGGCAAAGCGGCTCATGTGCCATCTGAGCGCGTCGAGATTTTCTTTCGGCAACGCATCGCTCAGCAGCGTGTGGGGGCCTGGGTTGTTGCCGGGATAGCCAAGCGGCTCCATCGGCACCTGCAGCAGAATCTCGTGGCCGCGCGACCGCGCCTTGTTCACCTGGGCCTGAAGGTCATCGCCATAGGGTGCGAAGCCGAACGTGATGTCTCCGGGAAGTTCCTCGATGGCCTTGCGGGTGAGGCGGGCATTGAGCCCCATGCCGCCCAGCACCAGCACGATCTTTGGCTGGTTCGTATGCAGAACCGCCAGTGGCGTGGCGTGCGAATAGGCCTCGAACGGCGTTTTGCCGCCGCTTGAGATGCGCGGCAGCGGGCCTTGCGCCGTGGTTTCGGTCACGGCAGCGATGGGGGCTTTGCGCAGCGGCCGGTTAGGGGCGGCGATGATCGAGGCTTCCTCGATGGCTTCTGGCGGTTCGGCGGGCCCGGCGTCCGCCGCCATACTCTCCATCTCGGCGGCGCTCTGGTCGATCACATCCTCGGCTGGGAGGGTTTCGGCCTCGGATTGCGCGGGCGGCGGCACATCGCTCGCCTTGCCGATGGAGCCGGTGAACAGCTCGGAGGCCGCCGCCGCTGGCGGCACTGCCACAGCGGGAGCTGGCGTTGCGGCCGGGGGCGGCGGCAGGCGTGTGAGCCAGACGCCACCCGCCGCGACGACGCCAAGCAGCGAGATCGCCGCGATGGTGAGCGGCATCATGCGCCGCCGCCGCGGCCTGCGGCTCAGCCTGCGTAAGGGCTGGTGGAATTCGTCACGGGGCGTGGGCACAGGACGTCGCGATCACAGTGATTCGTTAGCCGACGAATCTCAGGCGGCAAGCGTTAACGTCCTGTTAACCCTGAATCGCGGACGCGAGCCGCCGGTCAGTTCGCGGTGGCCTCGGCCGGCGCGTCCTTGCCGGTTGTCTCCGTCTTCGGCTTGACGTTGGAGACCACCTTCACGCCGTTCAGCAGGTCGATCGCCGCCTTGAGCTGCACGTCCTTGGTCTTGTCCTCGGGCACATAGGCCGAGGAGCCGCCGCCTTCCTCGCCGCCGCCCTCATTGCTCAGGTGGCCGCGAAGCCCGGCTTCGCCTTCGGTCGAAACGTCCTTGCCCTTGAGTTCGGGCGGCAGTTCCTGCTCGATCACGATGTCGGCGTCGATGCCCTTGGCCTGGATCGACCGGCCGGCGGGCGTGTAGTAGCGCGCGGTGGTCAGCCGCAACGCACCTTCGCCGCCGAGCGGGATGATGGTCTGCACCGAGCCCTTGCCGAAGCTGCGGGTGCCGATGACGGTCGCCCGCTTGTGATCCTGCAGCGCGCCCGCCACGATTTCCGAGGCCGAGGCGGAGCCGCCGTTGATCAGCACCACCACCGGCTTGCCGCCGGCAAGGTCGCCCTTGGTGGCGTTGAAACGCTGCGCTTCATCGGCATGGCGGCCGCGGGTGGATACGATCTCGCCCTTGTCGAGGAAGGTATCCGACACGGCAATGGCCATGTCGAGCAGGCCGCCGGGGTCATTGCGGAGGTCGATGATGTAACCCTTGACCTTGTCGCCCAGCGTGGTGCGGAAATGCGCCATGGCCTTCTCGAGGCCTTCCTGGGTCTGCTCCGTGAAGGACGAAATGCGGATGTAGCCGATGTCGTTGCCTTCGATCGAATACTTCACCGACTGAACCTTGATGCGGTCGCGCGTCAGCTTCTGCTCGAAGGCATCCCTGCCCTTGCGCTGGATGGTGAGGATGATGTCGGTGCCGACCTTGCCGCGCATCTTGTCGACAGCCTCGTTCAGGGTCATGCCCTGAATATCCGTGCCATCGATTTTCACGATCAGGTCGTTGGCCTGCAGCCCGGCGCGCGAGGCCGGCGTGTCGTCGATCGGCGAGACCACCTTGATCAGGCCGTTTTCCATGGTGACTTCGATGCCAAGCCCGCCGAACTCGCCGCGGGTCTGCACGCTCATGTCCTGGAATTGCTTCTTGTTCATGTAGCTGGAATGCGGATCGAGCGAAGCCAGCATGCCGTTGATGGCGGCTTCGATCATCTTCTGCTCGTCCGGATCCTCAACGTAATCGGCCCGTACCCGGTCGAACACGTCACCAAACAGGTTGAGCTGCTTGTAGGTATCCGCATTTGAGGTGGCGCCCGCGGCGCCGAAGGCGTGCCACAGCAGGGCGGTGGACACTGCGCCCGCCAGCACCAGGCCGACATTGTGCAAACGGTTATTCTTCATCCTCGTGCCTCTTTCAAATCACCGGCCCACCAGGGGCTTGAATCGATGGCTTCGGCGCCATTCCTGAATTCGATGTATAGCACCGGCCGTCCGTCCGTTGCCAGATCGCCGAAAAGTGTGACGGAAGCAGGGCCACTGCCCATTTCTCCCACCGGCTCCCCGGCCCGGAGGAACTCTCCCACATTCGCCGTCAGCCTGTCCATCCCGGCGAGCAGCACCCGGTAGCCGCCCCCGGGGTTGAGAATGACCATCTGGCCGTAGGACCGGAAGGAACCGGCGAATTCCACCTTGCCATCGGCCGGGGCGGTCACCTGGGCGCCGGCCAGGGTGGCGATCATCAGGCCCTGCGTGTCGCGGCCGAGTCCGTCGGGCTCGCCATAAAGGAGCAACACCTGGCCCTGGGCCGGCAGGGAGAGCTTGCCCTTGGCATCCGCGAAGGCCAGCTTGGGCTGGCGCAACAGCGCCTCTTTCCGCTGGCGTTCCTGTTCGGCGGCCGAGGCGGCGGCATCCGCCTGCTGGCGCTCTTCCGCCAGCCTGTCGAGCAACTGCTTGAGGGATTTGGCTTTCTCGGCCAGTTCGGCCGTCCGCTGGCGTTCCGCCTCAAGGTCGGTATTGCCTTTGCTGACCAAGGCCCGCTTCTGCTCCACCAGCTGGCCGAGGTCGCCGCGCTGGCTGTTCAGCCGGGCAATCTCGCGGGCCACGTCGTCCTTGCGGGTCCGTATGGTGGCTTCCAGTTCCTGCAGCCGGTCGAGCCGGGTGGTGAGTTCCGCCGCCTGGTCTTGCAGGTCCGGGGCGATGGTCCCGAGGAGCATGGCGCCGCGCAGCGCCGCGAGAATGTCGTCCGGCCGCACCACCAGGGCGGGCGGCGGGTTCTGCTCCAGCTGTTGCAGCCCTGCCAGCAGTTCCGAGAGCGCATCCTGTTTCTCGCCCAGCTCGGCTAGAACCGAAGCGCGCTCGCGCTGCATGACGGCGAGTTCGGCCTCGCTTTTCGCCACCACCTCTTCCTGGGCCTGAACCTCCCCGGCGATGGCCGCGAGCTTCCGCCCTACCTCATCTTCCGCGGCGATGGCGGCGGCGATCTCCCCGGCCAGCCGCGCCTCATTCGCTTTGCCGCTCTCGATCTGCTGCTGGAGGGTTTCGAGCTGTTGTGCGTCCTGGCCCATGGCGGCCGGAGGACTGGCGGCCAGCGCCATTACCGGCATGGCAATTATGACAGCGAGACGCCGCATGAGTCCTTCAGCGTGGGAGGTTAGACCCGAGCAATGCCCGGAGGCGATTTACATTTGGTTAATCATGTCACCGCGCCAACAGACAACCCATAACATTGGTCAGTTGTCCCGGCGCTGTCGCGATGGGTTGTCCTGGATCAAGGCCGAGAATGAGCCGATCTGCTGTGTTGCGCATTATCACAGTTGCAGGCGGCCGGAATGGCCGTCCGAAAGGGGAAGCCATGGGTTTCAGGACAGCCGTTTCACGCATGGCAGCAGGTCTGCTCATGATGACAGCCAGCGGCATGGCGGTTGCGCAGCAGATCAACGGCACGCCCGGCTCGCCGGGCGCCACCATGTCGATCAGTGGCGAGCAGTTGCCGGCGCCGGCCCCGCCGTTTGGCGGCGTGATCAAGGATGGCGCCTTGCAGTCCACCCCATGGTGGCCGCCCCGGATCTTGCCCCCCAAGGGCGCACCCAATGTGCTGCTGATCATGACGGACGACTCCGGCTACGGCGTGCCATCGACCTTTGGCGGCGTGATCCCCACCCCGGCGCTGGACCGGGTGGCGGCAAACGGCCTGCGCTACACCCAGATGCATTCGACGGCGCTGTGCTCGCCCACCCGCGCGGCGCTGATCACCGGCCGCAATCATCATTCGGCGGGCTTCGGCGTCATCTCGGAGCAGGCGACCGGTTTTCCCGGCTACAATTCGATCATCGGCAAGGACAAGGCAACCATCGGCCGTATCATGAAGGACAATGGCTATGCCACGTCGTGGTTCGGCAAGAACCACAATACGCCCGCCTTCCAGGCGAGCCAGGCCGGGCCTTTCGATCAGTGGCCGGTCGGCATGGGTTTCGAGTATTTCTATGGCTTCGTGGGCGGCGACACCAACCAGTGGCAGCCCAACCTGTTCCGCAACACCACGCAGATCTATCCCTTCGAAGGCAAGCCGGGCTGGAACCTCACCACCGGCATGGCGGATGACGCCATCAGCTACATGAACCAGCTGAACCAGATCGATCCTTCCAAACCGTTCTTTGTCTATTACGTTCCCGGCGGCACGCATGCGCCCCACCATCCGACCCAGGAATGGGTGGACAAGATCCATGCCATGCACCTGTTCGATGACGGCTATGAGAAGCTCCGTGAACGGATTTTTTCCAACCAGAAGAAGCTCGGCGTCATCCCGCCGGACGCCAGGCTTTCGCCCTGGCCATCGGACATTCTGAAGCCGTGGGACCAAACGACGGACGATGAGAGGAAACTGTTCATCCGCCAGGTCGAGGTCTTCGCCGCCTATGCCGCCTATACCGATCATGAGATCGGCCGGGTCATCCAGGCGGTGGAGGATATGGGCAAGCTGAACGACACCCTGATCATCTACATCAACGGCGACAATGGCACCTCGGCCGAAGGCGGCCCGCTCGGCACGCCCAATGAGGTGGCCTTCTTCAACGGCCTCAACAAGCTGCCCGTCGATGTGCAGATGAAGTGGTACGACGTCTGGGGCACTGACCAGACCTATAACCATATGTCGGCAGCCTGGTCCTGGGCCTTCGATACGCCGTTCAGCTGGTTCAAGCAGATCGCCTCGCATCTGGGCGGCGTCAGACAGGGCATGGCGGTGTCGTGGCCGGGTCACATCTCTGATCCGGGCGGCATCCGCAACCAGTTCATGCATGTGATCGACGTGGTGCCGACCATCCTGGAGGCCACCGGCATCCGCGCGCCAGACGTCGTTGACGGCATCAGGCAGGCGCCGGTCGAAGGCATCAGCTTCGCCTATACATTTGACGCCAGCAACGCCGATGCGCCGTCGCGTCGTACGACGCAGTATTTCGAGATGTTCGGCGATCACGCCATCTATCAGGATGGCTGGATGCTCAGCACCAAGGTGAAGCGTGCGCCGTGGGAGGCCTTCGGACCCGCTAACCCCGATCCGCTCAACAACGTCACCTGGGAGCTCTTCAATCTCAAGGATGACTATTCGCAGGTGACGGACATCGCGGCGCAACACCCGGAGAAGGTCGAGGAACTGAAGAAAGTGTTTCTGGCGGAGGCCCGGAAATACAACGTCTTGCCGCTTGATGCCTCGGTAGCCTCGCGCATCGTGGCCCCGCGCCCCAACATCACGGCAGGCCGTTCGGAATTTGTCTATACCGTGCCAATGGTCGGCCTGCCGCAGGGTGACTCCCCGCTGCTGCTCAACACCTCCTACACCGTCACCGCGGAGGTCGAAGTGCCGGAAGGCGGTGCTGAGGGCATGATCCTCACCTCTGGCGGCCGCTTCGGCGGCTATGGTTTCTACCTTCTCCAGGGCAAGCCGGTGTGGCTGTGGAACATGGTCGATCTCGAGCGCCTGAAGTGGGAAGGCCCCGATGCGCTGAGCCCTGGCAAGCACACGGTGGTCTTCGACTTCAAATATGACGGCCTCGGGCCGGAAACCCTGGCCTTCAATGACTTCGAAGGCGTTGGCCGCTCCGGCACCGGCACCTTGTCGGTCGATGGCAAGGTGGTTGCCACCCAGGTCATGAAGCAAACGCTGCCGATGATCCTGCAATGGGACGAGAGCTTTGATGTCGGCTCGGACACGCTCACTGGCGTGAACGACGCCGACTATCAGCCGCCGTTTCAGCTCACCGCCAGGCTTGACCGGCTCACCGTCAAGCTCGACCGCCCGGTTCTCAGCGAAGCTGACCGCAAAAGATTGCAGGATGCCATGCTGAATAAGGACTGATTCATCCCCGACTTCTGTGGCGCGGCGCCCGGCAATCTCGACGGCGCCGCTCATCAGGGCTATAGAAAGAACATCGCAATAGAGATCCCCTCTTGTCCCGCCCTCAAGTCTTTCCCGGAGAAAAACAATGATTACGCGCAGAACCTTCGTTTCAAGCCTTGCTGCCGGCGCCGTGGCCCTTGTCCTTGCCGGGTGCCAGATCGATACCCGGACGCCGATGCGCGTGTCGGAGATCATGTCGGTCGCGCAATCGGGAGCGCCCGTCCCGGTGAGCGCCGCGATCACCGGCACCTTCGTGACGCCGCAATGGTGCAGGGACGAAGGCACCATGTCGGTCGAGACGATCTCCACGCCTGACGTGCCGCTGCAGCTGACGGGTTGCACGCCCGCCGGCAACGGCGCAACGGGCCAGTTCCAGATGAACACCAATCTGATCCGCACCGACGGTGGCCAGAGCGATGCCGTGATCCTCACCAATGTGCTGGAAGGCGACACCGCGCGCTTCGCCGTGTTCCCGCATGGCAAGCACAAGGGTCTCCTGTCGGTGGGCCTGTTCCTCAACCTGCCGCAGTTGCAGGCCGCACAGCAGAAGCTGCTCGCCATGCCGGTTTTCAAGCGCGGCGGCTATGACGGCATGACCAATTTCAGCTTCACCATCGACATCCTGAATGACACCGACAAGCCCGCCCAATTCTACCTCGCGGATGTCAGCGCCGGCGGCGACCTCCCGTCCGATGAGGCGATCATGACCATTCCGCCCGGCGGCCAGGATACGGTGACGCTCGATCCTCAGACCCAGGCCAAGCTCAGCACCACCGGCTGGGTCAACTTCATGTCCATGATCACCAATTGACACGCCGTCTGCCACGGCTCCCGGCCTTGCCGGGAGCCGTCAGGCCCGGTGATACGGGTGCCCTGCGAGAATGGTGATGGCGCGGTAGATCTGCTCGAGCAGCATCACCCGCACCAGCCGGTGTGGCCAGGTCATCGGTCCGAAGCTCAGGGTCAGCGCAGCCTTGTCCCGCACTGCCGGCGCATGGCCGTCCGGGCCGCCGATCAGAAACGCCACATCGCCGGTGCCGCCATCCAGATGGCGGCGGAGCAGACTCGCGAAGTCAGCGCTGGCCAGCGCCTTGCCGCGCTCGTCCAGCGCCACGGCGAAGCTTATGTCTGGCAGTGCCGCGGCGATGATCCGCCCCTCTTCAGCAAGCCGCAGTTCGGTGGAAGCCGCCTGCGATTCGTTGAATTCGGTCATGGCGATCCGGCTGATACCGCAGCCGCGGCCGAGCCCCTGCGCCCGCTTCAGATAGTCCTCGGCAAGCGTTCGTTCGGGGCCGGGTTTCAGCCGTCCGGCCGCGATGATGGCAAGCCGCAAGGCGTCACGTCACCGGCGGCGCGGCGGGCGCGTTGGCCGACCACAGCTTTTCCAGGTTGTAGAAGCTGCGCACCTCGGGCCTGAAGATGTGCACCACCACATCGCCGGCATCGACCAGCACCCAGTCGCATTGCGGCATGCCCTCGATGCGCAGGTCCCGGTAGCCCTTCTCTTTCAGCTTTTGCACCAGCTGGTCGGCGATGGCGCCGACATGGCGGTTGGAGCGCCCGGAGGCCACCACCATGGCATCCGCCACGGCCGCCTTGGAGTCCAGCGGAATGGTCACGATCTGCTCCGCCTTGGCATCGTCGAGCTGCGAAAGGATCAGGTCGAGCGCGCCCTGCGGTTTCGAAGTTGCCGGCTTCTTGCCCCGCGGCTTGCGTGGCTTTGATGGCTTGGGCGACGCCGCCAGAAGCTCTGGCGGAATATCCGGCAAGGAAACGGGTGGCGGGTCGGTGATGGCCTTAGGGCGGGCAGGCGCCTTGCTGCGCGGGGCGGCAGCGTTGGTCTTTGCCGCCGCCTTGCGGGCAGCGGTCTTCTTCGCTGGTGGTTTCAGTGGTCTGATCCTCGGTTCCGGTGACGTCTCTGCATCTATTGCGAGTCGCATGCCTTCGGGTGGAACAACACTTAACAAGCTAAAGCCTTTGGGGACGCCGTTCAAGGGGCAGGTGCTGCGAAGCTCTGGCCCTTGCGGATCGCCGTTGAACTCTCGCGCCGGAGCGGCATCGGAATGAAGCACCAGGCGGGCGGCCGCATGGTGACCAGGCGCGGCGCCAGCTCGGCTGGCACCTGCGCTTCCGAGAAGCGGGTTGCAGCCGGCCCGCCCAGCGCCCGCAGCGAATAGCCGGGCCTGGCCAGCACCGCGAGTGGCAGCGTTTCCATGATCTCCAGCCAGTCATGCCAGTGGTGGAGATTGGCGAAACTGTCGGCGCCCATGATCCACACGAAGTGCCCGCGTTTCAGCGCCGGCTTCAGCGCTCTGAGCGTTTCCGCCGTGGTGCGCGATCCGATCTGTTGCTCGATGTCGCTCACCACGAAACGCGGATGGCGGGCGAATGCCGTTGTTCCGGCGAGCCGGCCGGCATACTCGCCCGTCTCGGCGGGGTCCTTCAGCGGGTTCTGCGGCGAAACCAGCCACCACACCCAGTCGAGATCGAGCCGCTTCAGGGCATAGAGCGCCACCCGGTAGTGGCCGTAATGCGCCGGGTTGAAGGAGCCGCCAAACAGCCCGATGCGCTGGCCTTCGCCGAAAGCGGGCGCCTTCCGGATCATGGCCGTGTCTGCCCCGCGCCCCGCACCTGATATTTGAAGGTGGTGAGCTGCTCGACACCGACCGGGCCCCGTGCATGCAGCTTGCCCGTGGCGATTCCGATCTCGGCTCCAAAGCCGAACTCGCCGCCATCGGCGAATTGCGTCGAGGCATTGTGCAGAACGATGGCGCTGTCCACCTCCTTGAGGAAGCGTTCGGCGGCGGCCTGGTCCCCGGTGATGATCGCATCGGTGTGCTGAGAGCCGTAGCGCGCGATATGCGCCATGGCGCCGTCAACGCCATCCACCAGCTTCATGGCGACAATGGCGTCGAGATATTCCGTACCCCAGTCGGCCTCGCCCGCGGGCATCACGCGCGGATCCGCCGCCTGGGCTGCCTCGTCGCCCCGCACGGCGCAGCCCGCGTCAATCAGTATACTGATGATTGGCTTCAGAAATCTGTCCGCCCCCGCCCTGTCGATCAGGATCGTCTCGGCGGCGCCGCACACGCCGGTGCGCCGCATCTTGGCGTTGAGCACCACTTTCCGCGCCATCTCGATGTCGGCGGCCTTATCGACATAGACGTGGCAGATGCCCTCGAGATGGCTGAACACCGGCACGCGGGCATCCTGCTGCACGCGGGCCACCAGGCTTTTCCCGCCGCGCGGCACGATCAGGTCGATTGTGCCGCCGAGGCCGTCCAGCATCATGCCCACGCAGGCACGGTCGGCGGTGGGCACCATCTGGATGGCGGTGCGCGGCAGGCCCGCCGTGTCGAGGCCGCGCTGCAGGCAGGCGATGATCGCCGCGGAAGAATGAAACCCATCCGAACCGCCGCGCAGGATCGCCGCATTGCCTGACTTGAGGCACAGGCCGCCGGCGTCAGCCGTCACATTGGGCCGCGATTCATAGATGATGCCGATCACCCCGATCGGCACCCGCACGCGCGAGAATTCGAGGCCATTGGGCCTTGTCCATCTGGCGCTCACTTCGCCCACGGGGTCGGGCAGAGCGGCGATGTCCTCAAGGCCTTTGGCCATCGCCTCGACGCGGGCCTCGTTCAGGGTCAACCGGTCGATGAAGCTGGCCTTGAGGTCCTTCGTCCGCGCGGCCTCGAGATCGCGCCGGTTCTCTGACAGGATGTCGGCGGTGGAGCGGCGGATTTTCGCCGCCATGGCGTTGAGCGCCTGGTTCTTCTGCGCGGGCGGCGCCAGCGCCAGCAGCTTTGCGGCCGTGCGGGCGGCGTGGCCCAGCGTCAGCATCATGTCGCGGATTGAGATATCTGCCGTCATGCGCGGTCTCCGCCCATCAGCACCATGTCGTCGCGGTGCACGAGTTCGTCGCGTCCCCGGAACCCCAAGGCCTTCTCGATCTCCGAGGATTTGAGCCCCAGAATGCGTGTGGCATCGGCGGCGTCATAGGCAACGAGCCCGCGGGCGATCTCGCGGCCGGCGCTGGTGACGATCGAAACCGTGTCGCCGCGCGCGAAGGCCCCCGCGACCGTCTTGACGCCGGCTGGCAGCAGGCTCTTGCCTTTGGCGAGCGCCGTCGCGGCGCCCTCGTCCACCACCAGGCGGCCGATGGGCTGCAGGGTTCCGGCAATCCAGCGCTTGCGTGATTGCAGCGCGGAGGCATTGGCCACGAACCAGGTGCAGCGCCTTCCTTCATGGATACGCCGCAGGGGATGCATCTCATGGCCCGAGGCGATCACCATGTTGCAGCCCGCCCCCAGCGCGATCTTCGCCGCCTCGATCTTGGTGACCATGCCGCCGGAACCGACGCCGGACACCGGCTTTCCCGCCATCGCCTCGATCTCCGGCGTGATCTCCGCCACCAATGGCAGGAAGGCCGCCCCCTTCTGATCTGGCGGTGCTGTATAGAGCCCGTCGATGTCGGACAGAAGCACCAGGCAATCCGCCGACATCATCGAGGCGACGCGCGCCGCCAGCCGGTCATTGTCGCCATAGCGGATTTCGCTCGTCGCCACCGTGTCGTTCTCGTTGATCACCGGCACCGCGCCCTGCTCGAGAAGCGTTGCCAGTGTGGCACGGGCGTTGAGATAGCGCCGCCGCTCCTCGGTGTCGGTGAGGGTGACGAGCACCTGCGCCGCCACCATGTTCCGTGTACGGAGCGCTTCGGTCCAGGCCTGGGCCAGCGCGATCTGGCCCACGGCGGCGGCCGCCTGCTTCTGTTCCAGCCGCAGATTGCCGCGCGGCAAGCCCAGCGTGCGGCGGCCGAGCGCGATGGCGCCCGACGAGACGATGATGATCTCCGCGCCCCGCACCCGTGCGTCCGCCAGGTCGTCGATCAGCGAGGAGAGCCAGGACGCCTTGATGGCGCCGGTCTTGCCGTCCACCAGCAGCGCCGAACCGATCTTGACGACGATGCGCCGCGCCGTCTCCAGCCGCGCGGCGCTCAAGGGCGCCACTCCTCGGTGGTGATGCCGGGCGCATCGGCGGGGCGATCCCCGCGCCTGCTGGCGTCGATCACTTCAAGGAGCTTCTTCATCGCCGCGGGTACGCCCATGGTGGTGGCGCCCGAAACCAGGAGCGGTGTTTTGCGCACCCGCCGCTTGAAGTCCTTCAGCTTGTCTTCGATCGCTTCGGTGGAGAGCAGGTCGGTCTTGTTGAAGGCGATCACCTCCGGCTTGGCGGCCAGCTCTGGCGAATAGGCCTTGAGCTCCTTGCGGATCACCCGGTAGGCCGCCACCGGGTCTTCGGCGGTGACATCGATCAGGTGCAGCAGCACCGCGCAGCGCTCGACGTGGCCCAGAAACCGGGTGCCGAGGCCGTGGCCCTCATGCGCGCCCGCGATGAGGCCCGGAATATCAGCCAGCACGAAGCTGTGGTTTCCCACCTGTACGACGCCAAGCTGCGGGTGCAGCGTGGTGAAGGGATAGTCCGCGATCTTCGGTTTTGCAGCCGAGACAGCGGCCAGCAGCGTTGACTTTCCGGCATTGGGAAGCCCCAGCAGGCCGGCATCGGCGATGAGTTTGAGGCGCAGCCAGATCCAGCGCTCCTCGCCCGGCTGGCCGGGGTTGGCATGGCGCGGCGCGCGGTTGGTGGAAGACTTGAAATGGGCGTTGCCGAAACCGCCATTGCCGCCCCTGGCGATGCGGAACCGGTCGCCCACTTTCGCCAGATCGGCCACCAGTGTTTCATTGTCCTCTTCGAAAATCTGGGTTCCGGCCGGCACCTTCAGCACAATGTCGCTGGCATTGGCGCCGGCCCGCAGGCGGCCCATGCCATGGCCGCCGGTCGCCGCCTTGAAATGCTGCTGGTAGCGGTAGTCAATGAGCGTGTTGAGGCCATCGACCGCCTCGGCCCATACATCGCCGCCCCTGCCGCCGTCGCCGCCGTCTGGCCCGCCCATCTCGATGAACTTCTCGCGCCGGAACGAGACGGAGCCCGCGCCGCCATCACCCGAGCGGATATAAACCTTTGCCTGGTCGAGAAATTTCATGATCGCGCCTTGTAGCGCCAGTTACTATGTGCTGCCAGAGCAAATAATCCGAACATGCTGCAAACAAAAACGGAAAGGTGGAAGGCCACCTTTCCGCTCTGGTCTTTCCATGCTGCCGGATCGGTGGATCCGGCGGCTGCTGATCTGGAGCCCGCCGGTTACTCCGCCGCCACGGCTGGGATAACCGAGACGGTCTGCCGGTCGCCCTTGGTGCGGCGGAAGTTCACCACGCCCTGGACGGTCGCGAAGATGGTGTGATCGCGGCCGATGCCGACGCCGGTGCCAGGATGAACCTTGGTGCCGCGCTGCCGGATGATGATGTTACCGGCCACGACGGTCTCGCCGCCGAAGGCCTTGACGCCGAGACGGCGGCCCGCCGTGTCGCGCCCGTTGCGGGATGAGCCGCCTGCTTTCTTGTGTGCCATGGGATGATCTCCTGGTGTCTGTCTGCGCTCAGGCGCGGATTTCGCGGATGGTCACCGAGGTCAGGTCCTGGCGGTGGCCGTTGCGGCGGCGGTAGTGCTTGCGCCGGCGCTTCTTGAAGATAATGACGCGGGGGCCGCGGTCCTGCGAGGCGATTTCCGCCACCACGCTGGCGCCGGCCACATGCGGGGCGCCGATGTTCACGGCGCCATCGCCGCCCACCATCAGCACTTCGGTGAATTTCACCTCGTCGCCCGGGTTGCCGTCGAGCTTCTCGATCTGGATCTTGTCGCCGGCCGCAACGCGATATTGCTTGCCGCCGGTCTTGATGACTGCGTACATAGTCTTCTTCCTTCTTGTCCCGCGCCCTTTGGCGGCACTGGAAAACCCATGGCCCAGTGCGCTTTAACCGTCTGAAATATCAGACAAAATCGGGTTGCCGGAGGCAGCGCATGTGGCGCGGGGGCAAGACCCTTTCCGCGCGGATGGCAGGACATAGGGGAAACAGCGTACGGAGTCAAGTTGTGGCTTGTGCCGTAGCGTCATCCGTGATTGCTTTTGCCCAGAGCGGCGAGAGCACATGCGAGGCGTGGCTTGCGGGAGACTATTTCAAGGAGACGTCGGTTTCGATCAATGTTCTGGCCCTGCCAAAACCGGCACGCTGTCGAAGCTCCTCACGCCGAGCAAGGTTCATATGTGGATCACGGGCCTCAATACCAAGAAGACCTCGATCAAAGTCATTGCCGGTCACGAACCATGCGCGGCGCCCGCCCCGGCTGGCAACTGCGCTCACCGCGACAAGGAAAGTTGCGCGTTGGGCCTTTAGACGGAATGGCTTGACTGCCGCGCGGTGAGCGCACAGCATCCCGCATAAGCAATTGGGGAGTTGCAATGGCTCTGCTTGTCGTTAAGGCCACCTTCGACCGCGATGCGGGAGTTTGGTATGTGTCAGATTCTGAAGTGCCCGGTCTCGCGACCGAAGCGGCGAGCTTTGATGCGTTTTGCGAAAGAATTGCCTCTATCGCGCCTGACCTGCTGGCTCTCAATGGCTGGGAAGGAGATAGGGAGAAAGAAATGGCCCGCTGATGTCTCTGTTCCTGCACTGATCTCAATGGCTTTCTCTCAAGTTTCACTATCCCCACCCACTAACTCCGATGATGTCAATGAAGATACTCCCCGAACCTCCAAATGTGAACCCACAAGCGCCATTTGAGAATGATCTTTTTGGTAACGAGCGCCTAGCTGAAGGACTTACAAATCTTATCAGTGAAGTAGAGCAGCCCTTGGTTATAGCGCTTGATGGCGATTGGGGATCGGGTAAGACAACTTTTCTCAAGCAATGGAAACACAGCCTTGAGCATAGAGAAAATTCCTTTCCCGTTATATATTTTGATGCATTCGAAAATGATTATGTCGAAGATGCCTTTGCCGCTCTTGCAAGAGAAGTTGTAATCCTCATCGAGGACAAAGATAAGAAATCACAGCTGGCGACATTCCGGAAAAAGGCTGTTGCCTGCGGTTCACTGCTCCTAAAATCTGGAGCAAGACTCGCCATTAAGGCCGGCATTAGAGCGGCTTCTGCCGGGACGCTAGAGCAATTTTCAGTCTGATTGAATCGAAAGGGGATTCCCAAATCACCTGAGGTCTGATTCAAGCTGGCCACTGGGTTGGAGGCCAGTTTGCATGAC
>NZ_JBJTER010000062.1:0-9607 GCF_046093005.1 Aestuariivirga sp. | reverse complement strand
CGCAGTTTGTGAACTCCGGGCGCTATGGTCGCCCCCTTCGCGGGGGCGTGGATCGAAACAAATACTGGTCAATGACTTTCTGCCGGTAAGTCCGTCGCCCCCTTCGCGGGGGCGTGGATCGAAACAGCGCCCCGGTGCCATGCGTAAGGACATTCTCCGGTCGCCCCCATCGCGGGGGCGACAGCCGTCATATAAACGGATGATAAAGATACGTAAATCGCCCGATTTGCGCGAACCTAGCGGAGGTGCTGCACGTCCAAGGTGTGGAACTGTTCGCGAAGGCGATCAAATCAATGACTTAGTTGGATTTTATTGCCGCGCGAACACCTCGTCAATTCCGCAAACAGACTCCGGTTCGCGCAGGCATGGCGCTGCGGTTAGAACAGCAGAGGACCTCCCAGATCCGTCGGCTCCTTGGCGCCTGCATGCTCCACCCGTCGCTTGCCATCGGCGCCGAGGCGGTAGAAGCGCAGCGAGTCCTTCTGCGCGTCGATCTCGTCGAGCAGGCGGGCCCGGAGCAGGGTCCATTGCGCCGGGTCCACCTCGCACTCGAACACCGAGTTCTGGACGCGCTGGCCAAAATCCTTGCAGGCGTTCGCCACCCGGCGCAAGCGCCTGCGGCCCGCCGTGTCCTCGGTGTTCACGTCATAGGTCACCAGCATCAGCATCGGTCACTTCCAAACGAAGGGCGGATAGCCGTCGATATCGCCGCGCAGGTGGCGCGACAGCAGCAGCGCCTGAATATGCGGCACGAGGCCCAGCGCCATCTCCTCTCCCAGGAACGGATGGCGCAGCTCGCGCTTCTTGCGCTCCTGCCAGGCAACGAGCACAGCCTTGCGCCCGTCGTCGGTCAGGGAGACGGCACCGCCCTCGTCGGTGCGGAAGTCGCCCGCTTTCACCTGCCCGCGATTGACCAGCGTCAGCGCGAGCCGGTCGGCCATGACGGGGCGCAGTTCCTCCATCAGGTCGAGAGCCAAGCTTGCGCGGCCCGGACGGTCAGCGTGCAGCAGACCGACCTGCGGGTCGAAGCCCACGCCCTCCAGAGCCGAACGGCAATCATGCCCAAGCATCGCGTAGAGGAACGAGAGCAGCGCGTTGATCCGATCGAGCGGCGGCCGTCGCGAGCGGCCGCGGAAGACGAATGCATCACGGTCGCGCTGGATCATCGCGTCGAACGTGCCGAAATAGAGCTGGGCCGCGTCGCCTTCGTGGCCACGCACTGTGTCTATATCCTCAGCCAGAGCAGCGCGGCGAGCGATGTGTGACAGGCGGGCCTCGGCCGCCTCCAGCGCGGCACGCGCCCCGGTCGCCATGCTCTCGCCGTGATCGCGCAGCGCCCGGCGCAGGACGGTGCGCTGGTTGGCCGCCTTGGCAGTGACGATGCCGCGCACGATGGGCACGGAGCGGGCCGGATCGTCGGCGGCGCGGTATTGTGTGCGTCGCAGTAGAACGTTGCCGGTGCGCGGCCCTTCCACCCGCGCGAGGAACTTGCCTTGCGGGGTGAGGAAGGACAGTGCGATGCCCGTTTCGGCGCAGGCCGCCATCAGCGCGGGCGAAGCGCCGGGCCGGCCGAAGCAGATGATGCCCTCGATCATGTGCAGCGGGGCGCGGCCACGCTCGGCGCCCTCCACCTCGACAACAACGTTGGCACCGTCCTTGCGCAGCCAGGCGTTGTCACTGGTGACGTATATGGTGTTGAGGTGACGGCGCATCATTCCGGCTTCCTGCTACTATGCGGTTCAGTCGTCTGTCGCCGGGCCGATCTGGCGGAGCAGCCAGCGGCGGACCGAAGGTGGCTTCTCCAGCCTACCCGGTCGGCAGGCTTCGGCCAGCGAGCAGCGGCTGCAGGCGGGCATCTCATGCGGCGGGGGCGTGCGGCCTTCGGCGATCATGGCACGGCAGTCAGCGGCGACGCGGGCGGTTAGCGCGCGTAGATCTGCTTCGAAGGGTACAACCATGCGCTTGCGGGTCTGGCCATAGAACAGCGCACCTTCGGGAACGGGAACGCCGAACATCTCCTCGAGGCACAACGCTTGCGCGCACAAGTGCACCTCGTCGGCGCGGTGGGCCTTGGGCCGGCCGCGCTTGTATTCGACCGGATAGGGCGTGGCTCCATGGAATTCGACCGCGTCGGTCTTGCCCGAAAGGCCGTGCGCAAACGATCGCAGCACCAGCCCGCGCACCGTGCGCACCCCCGCGCGGCGATCGGGCCGGCCGCCGTCGACGCGTTCATGCGTCAGGCGCCCTTCGGCGGTCGCCCCGTCCTCGGTCCAGATGCGCTCTACGTGGATCAGCGCGCACTGGCGCGGACAGAACAGGTAGTGCTGCAAGGCTGACACCGGCACCAGCGCGTCTTCGGCGGCCGGATCCGGTGGCGGCGGTTGCATCATCCGATCAGAACCGCTCGATCACCTCGACGCCGCCGGGCAGGCCCTCGCGGTCGATGGTCACGGCGTAGTCGGACCAATGGCGGGCAGGTGGCCAGTTATCGGTCGCGCGGGCGCCGACAGCTTGCGTCGAGCCTTCGTGCACGCGCCAGGTCTTCACGCGGTCGAACAGCGATTGTGCCTGGGCGTTGCCGAGCGCGCTGTCGTGGCGGAACACGATCAGTTTGCGCGTCGCCATCTCGCCGCGCGCAGCGGAGCGATCGTGGTCAAACATCTGGGTGAGCGCCTGCCATAGCAGTTCGAGGTCGTCTTCCGAAAAGCCGGTACCCTTGGCGGGATGTCGGGCCAGCGGGGCAGACACGAAGCCATGGGCGCGATAGAGGCCATAAGGCACGATGTGCTTGCGGCCCATCGTGCGGCCGCCCTTGTCCTCGGCGTCCTTCTCGGTCGTCGCGGCCATACGGGTGATGGAGATTTCGAGCGGCAGGATCGGCTCAACCGAGCGGGCGAAGGTGAACTGCACCGGCCCGCGCACCTGCCCCGCGTTGACTCCGGTGGTCATCACGGCGCCGAACGTGCGGATGTCCCAGAAATTGGCGCACATCCACGCGGTGAGATCACGGGACTTCTGCTGGTCTTTGGGGAGTTTCTTGAACTCCTCGTCCTTGGTCACTTCGGGCATTTTTGCCGCCCATGCCTTCTTGTGCTGGTTGTTCAGCGTGGCGCCTTCGGTCATGTAGATTTCGTGACCCGGCGCATCACCCTTCGCCAGCGCGACAAAATTGCGCACCTTGCGCTTCAGCGCGACGTCGGAAACGAGGCCTTGGTTGGTCTCGGGATCGAGGCGCGGCATGTTGCCGGCGTCGGGGTCGCCATTGGGATTGCCGTTCGCCACGTCGAAGTAGAGGACAAATTCATGGCGGTTGGTGACGGGAGTGCTCATCATTCGGCCCCTTCGTGGTCGGTGGTTTCGTGCAGATCGTCGGCGGTGACGGCCTCGCCCTTGTCGTTGCTCAGTTTCGCCGCACGCTGGTGGTAGTAGCCGATGGCAAATTCGCCCTGGTCCTGGAGGCGCAGCGAGCGCGGCCAGATGCCATCGGGGCGCGGCTCGAACCGGTCGTTGATCTCCTCCAACTCGCGCTCGATCAGCGTGGCCCAGCCCGGCTTGTCCTTGCGCACCTTGGCCAGGTGGTTCTGGCCGCCGCGCACGATCAGCGGAAAGACACTGGCCGGCGTGGTCGAGGCGGCGCCGAAATAGCGGTCGCGGATGGTGGTGTTGACCTTGCCCAGCGCGGCGCGCTGCGCCAGTTCGTATACGGCGAACAGCCGCCCGAGCTGGTAGCCCGGATTGGCGTGGTCCCTCTTCAGGCTCATTGGCGTTTCTCCTTGTTCGGAAATTTCGGGATTGCGGCGGTTGAGGCGGACGAGCACCGCGCGGATCGCGGCGGCATGCCAGCCCGATTCGGCATTGTCGCCCGCGCGCAGGCGGACCAGTGCGGCCGAAAGCAGGCTCAGCGGATAGCGCGTACCCGACAGCACCGCTCGCATGACCTCTCCGGCGAGCAGCGGTGGAATATTCTTGTACTCGCGCTGCAGAGCAGTGGTATTGACCAGCAGCCGGTTGACCGACGGCGCGGCGCCCCAGCCCATCGGCGCGGGTTCGATGCGCAAGTCCTCGTGATGGCGGGCGAGCCGCTGCGCGAAAGCGTCGAGCGTATCGCTCAGCCAGAACCGCACCGACAACCGCGCCGCGTTGGGCGAGAGGCCTAGGACATGGAACCGGGTACCCGGTTCGATGGCCGGGCACACCTCGGCCAGCGGTTTACCAGCTGCGACAGCGTCCAACTGTTTCCGGATTTGGTAGGCTTGCGCTTCCTCCAAATTGTCGCTGTCGAAGCACTGGGCGAAGAAGGAATCCGCCGCCTCGCCCGCTTGCGCATCGCTGGCGTCGGCCCAGAACACTACGGTCGCATCGCCCACCGGCCGGCGCAGCCGGTTCGGCCCGTCGCGCGTCAGCAGGTGATTGAGCGCCGCGCCATACCGGAACGCTGCCGCCTCGCTGGTCGGCGCGTTCTCGCCCTGCTCCTTGCCGAGAGAGGTGAAGGCGTCGCGGTTGAACGAAACCAGAGGAGCGCCCGATGATTGCGCGCCTTCCACGCCTTTGATCGTCGGATGCAGACGAGCCGCCGCGCCGCGTTCGCCGGTGACGAGGCAAAGGATTCCCTCTTCTTCGGCCCCGCCCTGCCCTGTGGCGACCAGCGCGCGGGCGGCGGGTCGTTCGTGTATATAGCAGCGGTCGCTGTCTAGCCGGAACATGACGTTGGCGTCGAGCATTTCCGGCTTGAAGGGCGGCGCGTCGAACCGTTCGGGCGCCCACTTTTCAAGGAACCGCCGCAGGGCTGCGAGCCCCTCGTCATTATGCCCGGCCAGGCGTTCGAGGTGCGTGGCGACAAACGCGGCGTGTTCCTGCGCGGTGCGCTTGCCCTCGCCCGCCGTGCGGCCCAGCACATAGGCGGTCTTGTCCCACAGGAAGTTGGGGGCGATGCCAACCGTGCGCTTCACTGCCGCCGGAACGGCATGGAGCTTTGGACGCGGCTTCTTGCCGAGCAAGTCGTGGATGTCCTCCACGTCAACGGGTTCGCCCTGCCGGCTGAGCACGATGGACCATCCAAACTTTTCCGGACTCCACCCTGGCTCGGCCACGCCGGGGAGTCGGCGATAATAGCTTTCCAGCGATTGCAGGATCGTCATCGCACGACCTCTGCGGCGTAGAACGGCGGTACCTCGATCACGCCGCCGCGCATCTCTGCGCGGAAGAAGCGAGATTCATTGCCGTTAGCGAAGTCGATGTCGTGCAGCATCCAGCCCAGGTCGGCGTCGTGCTTGTCGGGCGGCAGTTCGCTCGGCGGCAGGGCCTCGCCTTCGGGGATCAGCGCGAACTCGGCGGCGAACTCGCGGGTTCCGAGGCACGGGCGGTGAAAGCACTGGCCCTGCGCGGCGCGACGGTTGAACATCGAGACGTGCTTGGCAGGCGAGTCCTCCGGTCCGGCTTTCGCCGTCATGTCGAAATGCGCCTCGATCACATAGGCGACATCGACCAGCACCAGTGCCGCACGCTGCTGGCGGTTCTCGTCTACCACGATGCCCAGCCCTTGGGTGTCGCCGCGCTTCATGGCGCTGGCGGCGTTGGCGGCGCTCGCCTTGGCCCCCACCTCGTTGCGGCGGAGCGACTGGAAGCGGATGGGTTTCAGCACATGGATGCGGTCCACCTGCCAGCGGATCGCCGGCTTCCAGTGGATCGCCTCGAGGATGCCGCGTGCGGCCGAGGGGGTGATAACGTCATAGCTGACGCGCTCGACCTTCATCTCGGGGCGAGTGAAACAGGCGCGTTCGCCCCAGACACGTAATCGAACAGCCATCGCCGCCGCTCCCATTCAACGCAGGAAACGCACAAATTACCTAAAAATACGTGAACAATGATGCGAATATTCCGGACACATTAGGAAAGTATGTTGCTTTCGGCCGAACGGTTAGCCGGGTTAAGATCGATCCGCAGGCCGATGCCGGCATCGTAGAGTTCGGGCAGAAAGCCAGGCTTTTCCTCGACCAGCACCATGAAGCGGTCGCCGTACTCCTCTGGCCGGATCGCCTGCACGGCACCACAGTCGAGAAGTGCATCGCGAGCGCGGGGCGGGACGGGGACGACGTATTGCTGCAGGCGGCGGCGGACGCCGGCAGGCGGGAATGGCTCCTTGGTTAGCGCCCGGATTGCCTCGCGAGCGATGTCGTCGTAAGGAATAATCACTGGGTCCATCGCCTCGTCGATCAGGTGGAAGGCCTGAGCCATGCGGGCGAATGGGAACTCGGCGCTGCGGGCGGTCTCGCGGATCGCCGGAATGATTGCCAGCGTCTCGCCATCGGGCAGCATGGCGCGGTCGAGCGCGGCATGGCCTTGCCGCCAGTAGAGCGCCTTGTAATAGTCCCGGATCGCCTCCAGACCCAGCACGTCCAGCCCCTCGCGCCGCAGCACCTCGCGGGCCGGGGCATAAAACGCCTCGATCATCGGCGGCACCTTGCGACCGGCGGCCTCGAACACCACTGCGCGGCCCATGCCTTCCGACCGGCCCTCACGGTTGCAGCGGCCGGCAGCCTGGGCAATGCTCGCCAGTCCCGCCGCCGCGCGCCAGACTTCGGGAAAGTCGACGTCGACGCCAGCCTCGATCAGGCTGGTGGAAACGAGCCGGACCGGCTCGCCCGCCGCTAGATCCGCGCGCACTTGCGCCAGCATCTGGCGGCGGTGCCGGGCGCACATCAGCGTGGTGAGGTGCGCCGCGCCCGCCTGCCCCTGCTCGCGCAGTTCGTTGAACAGGTCGCGGGCGTGGGCGCGGCTGTTGACGATACACAGCATCTGTCGCCGTTCAGCGAAACGGGCGGCAATTTCCGCATCGCCCACTGCATCGCGCCGCCACTCGACGTCGACCCGCTTCAGCCTTTCGTAGAGTTTCGCCGGATCGGGAGCCAGTTCGCGCTCCGCAGGAATGTCCAGCCCTTCGGCCACTCCCTGCGGTCCGATCGGCAAAGCCTCGTCCTGCTTGCGCAGTGCAGGTTGGGTGGCGGTGCACAGGATCACGCTGGCGCCATAGTTGCGCGCCAGTTCGTCGATTGCGGCCATGCAGGCGCGCAGCAGATGCACGGGGATTGACTGCGCCTCGTCCAGCACGATCACGCTTCCGGCCAGGTTGTGCAGCTTGCGCGATTGGCTGGGGCGGCGGGCAAATAGGCTTTCGAAGAACTGCACGGCGGTGGTGACGACGATGGGCGCGTCCCAGTTCTCAGCGTCGCGGCGCAGCTTGGCTAGGCCCTGTGCGCCTTCCGCTTCCACATCGTTGCCGGTGGCTGGCGCCTTTTGATCCCAATCGAAGCTGGAATGGTGTTCGAGCACCGCGTCCTCGCCCAGCCCCACCTGCTCACGGAACACGGCCGCCGTCTGCTCGATGATCGAGGTGAACGGGATAACATAGACTACGCGCCGCAACCCATGGGCGGCCGCGTGTTCCATCGCAAAGCTGAGCGAGGTCAGCGTCTTGCCGCCACCGGTCGGTACGGTCAGCGTGAACAGCCCCGGCGGCAGCGTCGCCTTAGCGTTGGCGTGGTCGAGGATGGCAGAACGGAGGCGGTTGACCTCCGTGTCGTCGCGGCGGCAGTTCGCCATGTGTGCGCGCACGGCGTCCAGGTGCTGCGGTTCGAGAATCCCGCCGCGCCGGGGCGGCTCGTCACCGCACGACTGGGCATAGAACCGTTCAGTCTCAAGGAAGTCAGCATCGACCAGGCAGGAAAACGCCATCCGTGCTAGGAAGGCGAGGGAGAAGGCCTTGTCGATGGCGTTGGGCTTGAACGGAACGTCTGCCACGGTCTGTTGTGTCGGCAACGTCCCGGCGTGCTTCCGCCAACCGTCATAGTCCTCAAGCGCCTTGCCAAGCCGCCCGGTTAAATCCGCCCCGTCCATCAGCCCGCCGTGGTGCCCGGCAATGCCGAAGGCCATCAGCCGGCCAAACCCCTTGCCGAACGCCTGTTCTGCCTCCCGCGCGCCCGCCGTGCTATGGTCAGGCCCCTTTGCTGCTCCCTCGCTTTCGGGCTGGCGGATATAGCGCTGATAGGCTTCCGAGCACTTGCCGATGTCGTGCAGCAGGCCCATCGCGCGGGCCATCGCGTCCGCCCCGAAATGTGCCGCGAACCCCGCTGCGCGCTCGCCGACCGCTGCAAGGTGGTGCGCCACCAGCTCCCAGTCCTGCTCGGGCCGACCAGGAACGGAATGGGCGAAACGCTGCATGGCTGACCTTTACCCAAGACTTGATGCAGAAACGAGAATTGCGGTCACTTTTGTTCACCGCGAAGCAAGAGAGGTCCAGCCCGACATTCCCCAAGTGGCGTGCCGGTTGACGTGAAGATCGCCTGAGTCCAACCGCTGGACAAGCAATTTCCGCCCAGAGCGGCGCCTGCGGTCGCGCGGGCTGCTGGAACAGGGCGGATCAGACCGCGAAGCCGCCGTGTTCTGGCTCGGCGGTGGTGCTTTTCAGCGCAGCGGGAAGACCTGTCCTGCCGCTTTCGTTCTGTTTGTAGCCCATGCGCGCGTAGACGGCCTGCCGTCGAACACTCGCTCCGTCTGCTTCGCCCACGGCAGGTAGGTGATTTCAATAAGCTCGTTCACCGACACCGACGGTGGATCGCGCGAAATCACCAGCCACTCCAGCACGTCCGGCGACAGATAGGCCAGCCGCACCATGCGGCTGACGAAGCGGTCGGTGATTCGACTTCTTGTTCGGTGGTCTGAAGCCTGCGCCGCCAAGATCTGGGTGACTGAGAGCAGGATGCAGATGGTTACGCCTTACAAGTCGTCCAAGACTGTACGGTTTTGCAGGGCCATCAGGCCGTTGGCTTTTCACGATCCTGATGCGCCCGACTGACGGGATCGACGGCGTCGTGGTTGCCTGGCATGACTGTGCGCATCGAAAGCCCGTAAGGCTGGGGCGGGAGACCTAATTCGTGGTCCGAAGAAATTTCCAACTGATCCCATTTTTCCACCGCACTTCCACAAGCCAAAACTTTACAAACCCTTTGATTTCACGCCATAAATGACGGCCTGTCACGCCGAAGGTCGCGGGTTCGAGCCCCGTCACTCGCGCCATTCAGAAAGCGATAAGGGCCGCCCCGAGAGGCGGCCCTTCGTGTAACCAGGGTCTGGTCAGTTATTCCGAGAGAACGTTGGTCACCGCCGAGACGAGCCCAACGTCCGGGTTCTCAGCGCAGTACTCGCCGATGCTTTTGCCGATTGAGTCCATCGCGCTGAGGTCGATGGTGGTGTCGCTGGCCTGGCCGCCGGCATAGCCAAGAAGCCAAAAGAACATGAAATTCACTTCGTCCTCCTTCATGTTCGCGAGGTCCGCGCATTTGACCGTCGCCATGTCGACGGTTTCAGCTGCGGCGGGCATGGCGAATACGATTGCCGAGATCGCCGCCGCGGCAAGGGTCCGTTTCATGGTCAAATTCCTTTCTTGTGGTGGTTGGTGAAGGGCTGACTGTTGCACGGCTTAGTTATCGGCTCATGATTCCCTTGGGAAGTCGAATCTGGCCTGGCAAAGTTGGCTCGTGGCCAAAGCGTCCGGACGCCAGGCTGCGGAGCCGTCTGAGCCATTTTGTCGCGCATGGCATTAAGTATATGT
>NZ_JBJTER010000061.1:0-60025 GCF_046093005.1 Aestuariivirga sp. | reverse complement strand
TTGGCCGTCTCGCCGCCTGCTTCATGGAGAGCATGGCAAGCCTCGGCATCCCCGCCTATGGCTATGGCATCCGCTACAATCACGGCCTGTTCCGCCAGAAGATCAAGGACGGCTGGCAGGTGGAACTGCCGGAGAACTGGCTGGAGCACGGCAACCCCTGGGAGTTCGGGCGGCGCGAGGCGGCCTATGAGATCGGCTTCGGTGGCCACGTCATCGCCGGGCCCGAGATCGAGGGCCGCCAGCCGCGGCGCTGGAAACCGGCCGAGAAGCTGGTCGCCTCCGCGTGCGACACACCCATCGTCGGCTGGCGGGGCAAGCGCGTGAACACGCTGCGGCTCTGGACGGCGCGCGCGATGGATCCGATCCGCCTCGATGCCTTCAACAGCGGCGACTATGCAGCCGCCCTGGCCGAGAGCAACAAGGCGGAGATCATCACCCGCGTGCTCTACCCCGCCGACTCGACGCCGGCCGGACAGGAGCTGCGCCTGAGGCAGGAGTACTTCTTCACCTCCGCCTCGCTCCAGGACATCATCCGCCGCCACATGCAGCAATATGGCGAGGTGCATTCGCTGGCCGAGAAAGTGGCGATCCAGCTCAACGACACGCATCCGGCCGTTGCCGTGGCAGAGCTCATGCGCATTCTGGTCGATCACCATGCGCTCGCCTGGGAGGATGCCTGGGCGATCACCCAGGCCGCCATCGGCTACACCAATCACACGCTGCTGCCCGAAGCGCTGGAAAGCTGGCCGGTGCATCTGTTCGAGCATGTGCTGCCCCGCCATATGCAGATCGTCTACCAGATCAATGCCAGGCTCATCGCCGATGCCCAGCGCATGCCCGGCTGCACCACCGATTTCCTCGCCTCCGTATCGCTGATCGATGAGCACAATGGGCGGCGCGTGCGCATGGGCCAGCTCGCCTATGCCGGATCGCACTCGGTGAACGGCGTCTCGGCGCTTCACACCTCCCTCATGAAGCAAAGCGTGTTCCGCGACCTTGACCGGCTCTATCCGGGCCGCATCAACAACAAGACCAATGGCGTAACGCCGCGGCGCTGGCTTCTGGGCGTAAACCCGGAACTGGTGAGGCTGCTCGATTCCAGCATTGGCGCCGAGGTGATGGATGATGCCGGACGCTTGGGAAAAGCCTTGCCATTTGCGAACGACAGCGCCTTCGCGGAGCGTTTTGCCGCCATCAAGCGCCACAACAAGGAACAGCTCTCAAACCTTATCCTCGCGCGCATGGGGCTGAAGGTCGATCCATCCGCCATGTTCGACGTGCAGGTGAAGCGCATCCACGAATACAAGCGCCAGTTGATGAACATCCTTGAGACGGTGGCGCTCTACAACGCCATGCGCGCGCATCCGGACCGGCCCTGGCAGCCGCGCGTCAAGATCTTCGCCGGCAAGGCCGCCGCCAGTTATGCGCAGGCCAAGCTCATCATCAAGCTCATCAACGATGTGGCCCAGGTGATCAATGCCGATCCCGACATCCACGGCCTGCTGAAAGTCGTCTTCATTCCCAACTATAATGTAAGCCTCGCGGAGGCGATCGTGCCGGCGGCCGATCTCTCCGAACAGATTTCGACAGCGGGCATGGAAGCCTCTGGCACCGGCAACATGAAATTCGCCATGAACGGCGCTCTCACCATCGGCACGCTGGATGGCGCCAATGTCGAGATCATGGAGCATGTGGGGCGCGAAAACATCATGATCTTCGGGCTCACCGCCGAAGAGGTTGAGGCCCGACGCCGGATGGGATTTGACCCGCGCGCCGCCATCGACGCCTCGCCGGATCTGCGCGGCGCGCTCGACGGTCTGGACTCCGGCATATTCTCGCCCGGTGAGCAGCACCGTTTCCGGCCGATCGTCGACTCGCTCACCCAGAGCGACTGGTTCATGGTGGCCACGGATTTCGACGCTTATGCGCAAGCCCAGCGCCAGGTTGACGATCTCTGGAGCCGCCATAGCGACTGGACCCGGACGGCCATCCTCAACACCGTGAACATGGGCTGGTTTTCATCCGACCGCACCATCCGTGACTATGCCCGCGATATCTGGAACATCCCCGTAGCCTAGGGAGCAAGGCATCATGGCCGCACCGGACTGGCAGGCAAGCGCGGCGGAGATCGCGGCCATCGTCACCGGCCGCCATGGCGATCCGTTTGCGGTTCTGGGCCTGCATCAGCGCGGCCAGCGCTGGATTGCCCGCGCCTTCGTGCCGGGCGCGGAACAGCTCAGCGCGGTCCTGCGGGACGATGCGGTTCTGACCCAACTCGAAAGGCGGCATGAGTCCGGCTTCTTCGAGGGCGAGTTGCCCATGTCCGGGCGCGGAATATTCCCCTATCGCGCCACAAATGCCGGCGGTGAATGGCAGCTGACCGACGCCTATCTGTTCGGCCCCGTTCTGGGCCCGCTGGACGATTACTACCTCGCGCAAGGAAACCATCTCCGCCTGTTCGACCGGCTGGGCGCGCATCCGATGCGCCATGACGGCTATGACGGCGTGCATTTCGCCGTCTGGGCGCCCAATGCGATGCGGGTCTCCACGGTGGGCGATTTCAACGGCTGGGACGGCCGCCGCCACGCCATGCGCAAGCGCGCCGATACCGGCGTATGGGAAATCTTCATTCCTGGCGCCATTGCGGGGCAAGGCTACAAATTTGAGTTGCTCGGCCCGGACGGGCGCCTGTTGCCGCTGAAGAGCGATCCCTTCGGTTTCGCCGCCGAACTGCGCCCCAAGACCGCCTCCAAAGTCCCCCGCACCGAGGGTTTCACGTGGAACGATTCGGCCTGGCTCGCTGCGCGCGCTGCGGGCGATCAGCGCCGCAAGCCGATGAGCATCTATGAGGTGCATCTCGGCTCGTGGCGGCGGGGCGAGGACAACCGTTTCCTCAGCTATGACGAGCTGGCGGCAACGCTGATCCCCTATGTGGCGGACATGGGCTACACGCACCTCGAACTTCTGCCGGTGAGCGAGCATCCCTTTGATCCGTCATGGGGCTATCAGCCGACCGGGCTCTACGCACCCACCGCGCGCTTTGGCGATCCCGCCGGCTTCGCGCGCTTTGTCGATGCCGCCCACCTTGCAGGGCTCGGCGTCATCCTCGACTGGGTGCCGGCGCATTTTCCCACCGACCAGCACGGGCTTGCCCGCTTCGATGGCACGGCCCTCTATGAGCATGAGGACCCGCGCCAGGGCTTCCACCCGGACTGGAACACCGCCATCTATAATTTCGGGCGGCGCGAAGTGTCGGGCTATCTGCTCAACAACGCGCTGTTCTGGCTGGAGCGCTACCATGCCGATGGCCTGCGCATCGATGCCGTGGCCTCGATGCTCTATCTCGACTATTCGCGCCAGGAAGGCGAGTGGATTCCCAACCGGCAGGGCGGCCGCGAAAACCTGGAAGCAATCGCCTTTCTCCAGCGCGTCAACCACGAGGCTTATGGCCAGCATCCCGGCATCATGACCATCGCCGAGGAATCGACGGCTTTTCCCGGCGTCTCCAAGCCCACCTCCGCAGGCGGCCTCGGCTTCGGCTTCAAGTGGAACATGGGCTTCATGCACGACACGCTGTCCTACCTGAAGCGTGAGCCCATTCACCGCAAGCACCACCACAACGAGCTCACCTTCGGCCTGCTCTATGCGTTTTCGGAGAATTTCGTGCTGCCCCTCTCACATGATGAGGTGGTGCACGGCAAGGGCTCGCTCCTCAACAAGATGGCGGGCGATGCCTGGCAGAAATTCGCCACGTTACGCGCCTACTATGCCTTCATGTGGGGCTATCCGGGAAAGAAGCTCCTGTTTATGGGCCAGGAATTTGCGCCGTGGACGGAATGGTCGGAAGCCCGCAGCCTTGACTGGGATCTGACCAACATGCCCCCGCACAGGGGCGTGCAGTTGCTGGTGCGCGATCTCAACCTTTGTTATCGCGAGCATCCCGCTCTTCATGCGCGTGACTGCGAAGCCGAAGGCTTCGAATGGCTTCTGGCGGATGACCATGAGAATTCCGTCTTCGCCTGGGCGCGGCATTCGGGTGAGGGGTATCCGCCCGCTGTCATCGTCAGCAACTTCACGCCGGTGCCGCGGCCGGGCTATGTTCTGCCAATGCCCTCCGCCGGGCGCTGGCGGGAGATCATCAATACCGATGCCGCTATCTATGGCGGCAGCGGCATGGGAAATCTCGGTCAGGTCATAGCCGTTGCGGAGGGTCTTCATGGCAAGCCCGCCCGCGCCAGCGTCACCTTGCCGCCGCTTGCAACCTTGTTCTTCTTGTTGGACCAATAGCAACGATCCCGCTTACGGAGGATGGCATGGTTGAATACCGCAAGACCGCACCGCTGGCGCGCGATGCGATGGCCTATGTGCTGGCCGGTGGCCGTGGCAGCAGGCTGATGGAACTGACCGACCGGCGCGCCAAACCGGCTGTTCCCTTCGGCTGCAAATCCCGCATCATCGATTTCGCGCTGTCCAACGCGCTGAACTCCGGCATCCGCCGCATCGGAGTCGCCACCCAATACAAGGCCCATAGCCTGATCCGCCACATGCAGCGCGGCTGGAACTTCTTCCGGCCCGAGCGCAACGAGAGCTTCGATATCCTCCCCGCCTCGCAGCGCGTCTCCGAGGATCAGTGGTATGCCGGTACGGCGGACGCGGTGTTCCAGAACCTCGATATCATTCTCAGCTATGGCCCGAAATACATGGTGATGCTGGCGGGCGACCATATCTACAAGATGGACTATGAGTTGATGCTGCAGCAGCATGTAAACTCAGGCGCGGATGTGACCGTGGGCTGCCTCGAGGTGCCGCGCATGGAGGCGACCGGCTTCGGCGTGATGGCGGTCGACGCCAACGACCGCATCGTGAGTTTCGTTGAAAAGCCAAAGGACCCGCCGGGCATGCCCGACAAGCCGGATATGGCGCTGGCTTCCATGGGTATCTATGTGTTCGAGACGGCGAGCCTCGCCGCGCATTTGCGGCGCGATGCCGCCGACCCCGCATCGAGCCGCGATTTCGGCAAGGACATCATCCCCTGGCTCGTCAACAACGGCAAGGCGGTGGCGCACCGTTTTGCGGCAAGCTGCATCCGTTCAGAATATGAAACGGAGGCCTATTGGCGCGACGTCGGCACGATCGATGCCTATTGGGAGGCCAACATCGACCTCACCGAAACGCTTCCGGCCCTTGATCTCTATGACCAGAACTGGCCGATCTGGACCTATTCGGAAGTGACCCCGCCCGCCAAATTCGTGCATGACCTCGAAGGCAGGCGCGGCTCCGCCGTGGCCTCGCTGGTTTCAGGCGGTTGCATCGTTTCCGGCTCCAGCATCAAGCACAGCATGCTGTCGCCCAATGTGCGGGTGAACTCCTTCTCCGAGATCGAGGAGGCGGTGGTGCTGCCATCGGTGCGCATTCATCGCAATGTCCGGCTGAAAAAGGTCGTGATCGACACCAGCGTGGTGATCCCGGAGGGTCTGGTCGTGGGAGAAGACCCCGTACTCGATGCCAAGCGCTTCCGCCGCACCGCCAAGGGCGTCTGCCTCATCACCCAGCCGATGATCGACCGCCTGGCATGAAAGTCATTTCCGTCGCATCCGAATTCTTTCCGCTGGTGAAGACCGGCGGTCTTGCCGATGTGGCAGGCGCGCTTCCCGCGGCGCTGAAGCCCCATGGCGTTGACATGCTGGCTCTGGTGCCTGGCTATCCGAAAGTCATGAGGGCAATCGATAAGTCTACACTGCTTCATGGCTACCCCGAACTCTTTGGTGGCGCGGCGCGCATCTTGCAAGGCATGGCAAACGGCATCGACATCGCCGTGCTCGATGCGCCGCATCTCTATGACCGGCCGGGTAACCCGTATCTGGGACCAGACGGCAAGGACTGGCCGGACAATGGCCTGCGCTTCGCGGCGCTGGCCCGGTCGGCGGCGGACCTTGCCGCAGGCCGCACCGCGGCGCCTGCCGCCAACATCCTCCACAGCCATGACTGGCAGGCGGCGCTGGCGCCGGTTTATGCCAGGTTTCGCGGTGGCCCGAAGACTGTGATGACGGTCCACAACATCGCCTTCCAGGGCCAGTTCCCCGCTTCGCTCTTCGCCAGCCTCGGCCTTCCCTCGCAGGCCTATGGCATCGACGCATTGGAGTACTACGGGAATGTCGGCTTTCTAAAGGGCGGTCTCGCCACGGCCGATGCCATCACCACCGTCAGTCCCAGCTATGCCAGGGAAATCTGCACGCCTGACTATGGCATGGGTCTCGACGGGCTGCTGCGGGCAAGGCAACACCTCCTGCATGGCATCGTCAACGGCATTGACACCGAAATCTGGAACCCCGCGGCGGACCCGCACATCGCGCAAGGCTTTACCCGCGCCAGCCTCAAGAAACGCGAGGCCAACAAGCGGGCGCTGGAAAAGTGCTTCGATCTCATTCCCGGTGACGGCATTCTGCATGGCGTGGTGAGCCGCCTCACCTGGCAGAAGGGCATGGACGTGCTGGCCCTCTGCCTTGACCGGCTAGTGGAGTCGGGCGCCAGGCTCGCCTTGATCGGCACCGGCGAGCCGGCCATCGAAAAGGCCATCAACGAAGCCGCAGCCCGCCACAAAGGTCTGATCGGCGCGGTCATCGGCTATGACGAGGCGCTGTCGCATCTCGTGCAGGCGGGCGCTGACACCATCCTGGTGCCATCGCGCTTCGAGCCCTGTGGCCTCACCCAGCTTTATGCGCTGCGCTATGGCGCGGTGCCCGTGGTGGCGCGCACCGGCGGCCTCAACGATACGGTGATCGACGCCAATGACGCCGCCATCAAGGCCGGCGTGGCCACCGGTTTCCAATTCGCGCCGGTCGATGAATGGTCGCTCGAACATGCCCTCATGCACGCCACCCGCTGCTTCGACAACAAGCCTCTCTGGCGCGGCATTCAGAAAAGCGGCATGGCAACCGACCTATCCTGGGAGCAGAGCGCGGCGGCCTATGCGGCGCTCTACCGCGGCCTGCTGAAAGCCTGAGAACCGGCTTTGAAGCGCAATCCAGTCCGCACCGGACATATTCCCCTGGGCGTTACGCTCGTGGCCGGCGGCGCCCATGCCGGGGTCGTGTCGCGCCATGCCACGCGCATTCATGTCTCGATTTTCGAAGGCGATGAGGAAGTGGCGCGGCTGCCGCTCACCGAGCGGTTGGGCGACATACATGCAGGCTTCGTGCCCGGTCTCGCGGCGGGCATGCATTACGGTCTGCGCGCCGAAGGCCCGTGGGCGCCGGAGGAGGGGCACCGCTTCGACATGGCCAAGCTGTTGCTCGACCCCTATGCCACAGCGCTCACGGGAGCCTTTCAGCATCACCCGGACCTGATGCGGCGCGGCGCCGAAACGTCCGCGCTGGTGCCCAAAGCCATCGCCGGACACGCAGCTGCCGATGCCGCGCCGCTGCCGCCACACCGCCCAGCCTTCATCTATGAAATCCCGGTCAAGGCTTTCACCCAGCGCCACCCCGGCGTGCCGCCTGAAAAGCGCGGCACCGTGGCAGCATTGGCCGAGCCCGCCATCATCGCGCATCTGAAGACGCTCGGCGTGGATACGGTCGAGCTGATGCCGCTCACCGCGTGGATCGACGAGCGGCATTTGCCGGCCCTCGGCCTTTCCAATGCCTGGGGCTACAACCCGGTGAGCTTCATGGCGCCGGATCCGCGGCTGGCGCCGGGCGGCCTTGCCGAAATCCGCGCCGCCATCGCGGCCCTGCATGAGGCTGGAATCCGCGTGGTGCTCGACATGGTGTTCAACCACGCAGGCGAGAGCGACGTTCACGGAACCACACTGTCGTTCCGCGGCCTCGACCATGCGCTCTATTACCGCCATGCCGGCGGGACGCTGATCAACGACACCGGCTGCGGCAACACCCTGGCGCTCGACGAGCCCCCAGTGATGCGTCTCGCCATGGATGCGATGCGGAGCTGGGTCAACCGAACCGGGGCGGATGGCTTCCGCTTCGACCTTGCCACCGTTCTGGGGCGGCGGGCGCGGGGCTTCGAGACCAATGCGCCATTGCTGGCGGCGATCGAGCAGGACCCGCAGCTCTCCCGCCTCATCATGATCGCCGAACCATGGGATGTGGGCCCCGGCGGCCACCAGCTCGGCCAGTTTCCGGCGCGCTGGCAGGAGTGGAACGACCGCTACCGCGACGACGTCCGCCGCTTCTGGCGCGGCGAGCCTGGCATGGCTGGCGCCTTCGCCACCCGCATTGCGGGCTCGTCCGACATTTTCGCCGCACAGAGGCGGCCACCCTCGGCCGGCGTCAATTTCCTTGCCGCGCATGATGGCTTTACCTTGCGCGACGCCGTGACCTATGCCGCCAAGGCGAACTACGCCAATGGCGAGAACAATCGTGACGGCAGCGATCATGAGCCGGCATGGCCAGGCGGCAATGTGAAGGCGCTGCTCGCCACGCTGTTCCTCTCGCGCGGCACGCCGATGCTGACGGCAGGCGACGAGTTCGGGCGCACGCAGCAGGGCAACAACAACGCCTATGCGCAGGACAATGCGATCACCTGGCTTGACTGGGACAAGGCCGATCCGGCGCTTGCCCGTTTCACCGCCGAACTATCGAAGCTGCGGCATGGGCTTCAGCCATTCCTCGAAGACCGCTTCCTGACCGGCGCGCTTGCCGCCGATGGCTTGAGCGATGCCGAATGGATCGGCGGCGATGGCGAGGCGATGGATTGGCACGACCCTCACACCAGCGTGATCGGGCTGTTGCTGGCGGCGGATGGCAAGCGCCTGGCCCTGCTCTTCAATCGCGGCCAGGAGACGGCAATACCCGTCTTGCCAAGCCGGGACGGCCACCGCTGGACAAAACTATTCGCGTCCAGCACGGGCGAAGGCCTGCCGCCTGCCTCGGTTACGGTGTTCATCGAGGAGCGCATTCACAAGACGGGCGTGACCGATGGCGAGCTCTCCGCCCTCGCCCGCGCGGCGGGGATCGAGGGCGCGTGGTGGGAAGTTGATGGCACGCATCATCTTGTGAGCGTCGAAACAGAGCGTGCCCTGCTTGCCGCAATGGGCCTTGGCTTTGCGTCACCGGAGGATCTGGCGCAATCGTTGCGCGCGCTGGCCGCGCCACGACCAATCATTGCCGAGGCGTCCATGATCGTCAGCCTCGGTGCGGCCTCCAACCGCCGGCGCCGCCTGATCGCCACGGATGAGCAAGGCCAGACCATATCTCTCGACGTTCCACCGGGGGAATTGCCCCTGACGCGGCTGGCGCCAGGGCGGTACGAGATTTGCGAGGAAGACGGCAATGGCCATCCGCGGCTGGCGGTCATCAGCCCCGGCGCCTGCCATGTGCCTGACGATATCGCTGAAGGACGGCGGGTGTTTGGCATCGCGGCGCATCTCTATTCTCTGCGCCACGAGACCAGCGAAGGCATTGGCGATTTCGAAACCTTGCGGCGGCTGGCCGGCTTCATCCACGGGGCCGGCGGGCGCTATGCCGGCATCAACCCGCTGCACCACATGTTCCCGTCGGATCGCGGCCGCGCCAGCCCCTATCAGCCCTCGGACCGGCACTATATCGATCCGATCTACATCAGCATCGAGAAGCTGCTTGATTCATTCCCGCTGCCGAAGACTGCGCGCCGCGCCCGCGACAGCCAGGCCGCCTTCACGGCCCTCGACCGCCTGCCCAATGTGGACTATCCGGCCGTGTGGGAGGCCAAGCGTCAGGTCCTCGAACAGGCCTTCGCCGAGTTTACCGGCGATGCGGCGTTCGACGCCTTCGTCGCCGCCGATCGCGCGGCGCTTGAGGCCCATGGCCGCTTCGAAGCAGTACGCATGGGCGAAGACCCCTCGGCCAGCCGCATCGCGTTCCGCGCCTTCCTGCAGTGGATCGCCGACCGGCAACTCGGGGCGGCTGCCACCCACCACTCCCTCTACCGGGACCTGGCGCTGGGCTGCGCCTATGATGGCGGCGAGATCGCCGCGCAGCCTTTGGATTTCGCGACCGGCGTATCGATCGGCGCGCCGCCCGATCCCTTTTCGGCTGCGGGCCAGGTCTGGAACCTGCCGCCCTATTCGCCGCTTGCGCTGCTCCGCCAGGGCTTTGAGCCGGTGCGGCGGGTGATGGCCGCCAACATGCGCCATGCGGCGGCGCTGCGCATCGACCATGTGCTGGGCTTCGCCCGCCAGTTCTGGGTTCCACGCGGCGCCGAAGGCCGCCACGGCGCCTATGTGCGGTTTCCGCTGGAGGGGCTGCTGGCGGTCACCGCGCTTGAAAGCCGCCGCCACCGCTGCCTGGTGGTGGGAGAAGACCTGGGCACCGTGCCGGAAGGGCTGCGCGAGCGCCTCGCATCTTCCAACATGTTTTCCTATCGTGTCTTGTGGTTCGAGCGCGACGGCCCCGGCTTCCGGCGGCCCGAAACCTATCCCCCGCAAGCGCTGGCCTGCCTCGCATCGCATGACTTGCCCACGTTCTTCGGCTGGCGGCGGGCCCGCGACATCGAGATCGCGCAAAGCCTCGGCCAGATCGGCGCCGGGCAGGCCGAAGCCCGCAAGGCGGAACGCCGCCGGGAGATCGTCTTGCTCGACAGCCTGTCAGGCGTGGAAAGCGGCGATGAACAAGAAGCGGATGTAGCCGCCCATGGCCTGGTGGCCAGCACACCCTCGCGCATCATGCTGATCCAGGCCGATGACCTGGCGGGCGAGACCGACCCGCTTAACCTGCCGGGCACCGACCGGGAATGGCCCAACTGGCGCCGCCGCGTTTCAACGCCCGTCGAGACGCTTGGTCAAACGCCGCTCGCCCGCCGGATCATTGCCCGGGTCAAGGAGGACCGCTCATCATGACCGTCGAAATCGAAAGGGTGGAGCCGCTGTCGCGCGGCTGGGCGAAGCTTGACCGCTACACCCTGCGCTACCGCCGCCGCGACGGCCGCGAGGACAGGCTGATCCGCGAGGTGCATGACCACGGCCATGGCGCCGCAGTGCTGCCCTATGACCCGGCCCGCGGCACCGTGCTGCTCGTCCGCCAGTTCCGCCTGCCGGCTCATCTGACCGGGCAGGACGGCTTCCTGATCGAGGCCTGCGCCGGGCTTCTCGACGGCAATGATCCGGAAACCTGCGCGCGCCGCGAGGCGGAGGAGGAGCTGGGGGTAAGGATTTCCAGGCTGCGGCCCCAGGGCGCCGTCTTCCTGTCGCCGGGCGCGGTGACCGAACAGGTGCAATTATTCCTCGCCGACTATGATCTTGCCGCCTTCACCGGCGCGGGCGGCGGCCATGCCCATGAAGGCGAGGATATCGAGGTTCTCGAAATGCCCTTCGCGGACATGCGGGAGATGATGACGGACGGCCGCATCCTGGACGCCAAGACGCTTTTGCTCGGCCATTGCCTCGCAGCCGAACTCAGCCGGGCCGCCTAGCCTATCCTGCTCAGAAACGCTTCAAGTTCGCCATCCGGCATCCGGACGATGTGCTTATCCTCTGGATAAGCGCCGGAGTTTACATCGGCGATGAATTCGGAGAAGGCCGCAATCCGTTCGCGCTGCAGCCTGTCAAACTCCGCAGCGAAATTCCGGTAGACTTTCGCGTGGCGCGGCATGTGCCCGCGGTTGGTACCCAGAATGTCCTCGGCGAAGAGATACTGCGCATCGCAGCCAGGGCCCGAACCCATCGACCACAAGAGCAGTTTCAAGCGCTGGCTGATGGCGCTGGCCACTTCCACCGGCACAACCTCTATCTCCACCGCGAAGGCGCCTGCCTGTTCATAGGCTTTGCATTCCTCGAACAGGGCCAGCGCGGAATCCGCTGTCTTGCCCACCGCCCGGAAACCGCCTGTCCAGGTGGCGCGGGACGGCACCAGGCCGACGTGCCCAACGACTGGAATATGGTCCTCCGCCAGGAAGCGGACGGTCTCCAGCCCGCCGCTGCAATAGACGGCGTCGCCGCCCGCCAGCAGCATCTTTGCGGCGAAGCGGCGGTAGTCGTCGCGCGAGCCATATTCGAGATGCGTCATGCCGGTCATCGAAAACAGGCCAGGCGCCACGTCGCGGTAGCGCGGATGGGTGAGAAGTTCCGGCGGGATCGACACGATGTCGATCCCGGCCTGTTCGGCGGCCTCCGCCTCCTCGATGGAGAAGATACGCAGCATGGTTAGCTGACCCTGGCCCTTGCGGGCCCGGAGATCGGCGATGGTGGGCCTCTTTCTGGACATTGAGCCCCTCACTCGGCCGCCGCGGGCGATACGTTGACAGGCGAGTCGCGATAAGGCTTCGCGGTGGGTGGCAGCTCGCGCTTCAGGAAGTAGTCCTCGTATTTGAGCTGCCGCAGCAAAACCGGCACCATTTCGCGGTAGGCTTCCCACATGGAGCGGTTGGGGGCCGGCAGATCATGCTTGATCAGCTCATGAAGCTTGGGCAGCGCATGGAACGGAACCATCGGGAACATGTGATGCTCCACATGGTAGTTCATGTTCATGTAGAGAAAGCGGCTCGCAGGATTCATGTACACAGTGCGGCAGTTCAGGCGGTGGTCCAGCACATTGTCGGCGAGGCCGCCGTGCTGCAGCAATCCGACAAGCACGGTATGCCATGCGCCATAGAACCGCGGAAGCCCGATGATCATCAGCGGCAGCCAGGACCCGAAGTAGAGCGCGGCGGCAATGGTGGCGGCATAGATCGCCATGTGAATGCGCGCCGCGAACACCACTTTGGGCCATTCGGTTTCCGGGATGTAGTCCTTCTCGTCTGCCGAAAGAATTCCCAGCGCGTTACGCGCCAGAATCTTGAGCGACAAATAGCCGTCCACAATGCCGAAGAAGTTCAGGACCCACTTGATCAATGCCGGCGGCCGCATCAAGGCGATTTCGACGTCACGGCCCACGATAATCGTGTCGGTGTGATGCCGGGCGTGACTCCAGCGCCAGGTCACGGGGTTACGCATGATCATGAAGCTGGCGATCTGATAGATCACCTCGTTCATCCATTGCGTCTTGAACGCCGTGCCATGCCCCATCTCATGCCAGCGCGCATCGCTGGCGGAGCCATAGAGCGTGCCATATACGAAGAAGAACGGCACGCACCACCAGCTGCCCCAGAAATAGACGCCTCCCGCCAGCGAGGCGGCAAGCAGGAACAGCCACAACAGCGTATCGCGGATGGCGGGGCCATCAGAGCGCTGCATCAGCTCCTTCATCTTGGCGCGCGGAACATCGGTGTGATACCAATCCGCCGAGGCCAGACCGCGCTCGATCGCCAGCCGGGTGCTCTCGCCGTCAAGACTGTAATCGCGTTTCATCTTTCCTCTCCCTCCTTTTGCCCGCAAGTGACCGCGGTATCCAGTAGAGCGCAAACCGCGCCCCGTTCAAGCCTTGCATCGCCCGGCCCGGCTAGAGATAGCCATGAACATCGTCGATCGACGTCTCGCCGACTGGACTATCAAAGACAATTTCACCGCGCGCCATGGCTACAACCCGGTCACAGGACTGAAAGACATGGTGCATGTTGTGGCTGATGAAGATGCCCGTGACGCCCTGCTGCTTCAGCCCCTTAACGAAACTGATGACCTTGTTCGTCTCCTTCACAGACAGATGGTTGGTTGGCTCGTCCAAAATCAGCACCTTCGATTTGAAGTGCATCGCCCGCGCGATGGCGACGCCCTGGCGCTGCCCGCCGGAGAGTTCGCCCACCAGCGCGTCGGGCGAACGCAGATGCAGGTCAACGTCGGCAATCGCCGCGACGCTTTCGCGGGCCATGCGCTTCTGGTCCATCACGCCGAAGCCCGCGACCGAGAACCGCAGCGGCTCGCGGCCGATGAACAGGTTGCGGGCGATCGACATGGCCGGCACCATCGAGTTGTATTGATAGATCGTCTCGATTCCGAGGTTCATCGCGGCTTTTGGCGTCCTGATCTGAACGGGCTTCCCCTCCATCAGGATCTCGCCCTTGTCCGGCGTGTGAACGCCGGAGAGTATCTTGATCAGCGTCGATTTGCCCGCGCCATTGTCGCCAACCAGGCCCAGAACTTCGCCTTGCCTCACTGAAAGGTTGACGTTCTTCAGCGCATGCACGCCCGAATACCATTTTTCGACATTGCGGAATTCAATGATGGGAGCCGGCATATCAAACCTCCAGCTTAATGCGCCGCGCCGTGCGGCGCAGCCATGAGTTGGAGACGACCGCGAGGATCAGCAGCATGCCGATCGCAAATTTGAACCAGTTGGCGTCGACCCGCGTCAACACCAGGCCGTTGTCGATCACGCGAATGAGCGTCGCTCCAATAATGGCGCCCAGCACCGTGCCGATGCCGCCGGTCAGCGCGGTGCCGCCGATGACCGCCGCCGCCACCGCCTGAAGCTCCAGGCCCTCGCCAAGAGACGGCAGCGGCGAGCCCAGCCGCATCACCTGAATGAGGCCGGCGAAACCCGCCAACACCGAGCATAGCATGAAGCATAGGATTTTCGTGGCGTTCACCGGAATGCCCATGTTTACGGCGGCATCCAGCTGGCCGCCGGTGGCTCTGATCCAGTTGCCGAAATTGGTGAAGGACATCATCCCGGCGAGCGCCAGCGCAATCACCACGAACCACACGAAAGACATGCGCACCACATTGCCCGGCCCCACGAAGCCGCTGAACAGCCATGCCGGAATGTCGGTGGGCAAGAGCGGCGGGAATCCGCCTGAGATGACGACGGTGAGCGACCGCGCCACGAAGAGCATGCCCAGGGTGGTGATGAAGCTCGGAATCGAGAAGCGGATCGTGATATAGCCATTGGCGAAACCGATCGCGGCGGCGAGGAGCAGGCCAAGGAAGAGCGCCACGGGAAACGGAATGCCGCCATTGAGCATGATGGCGATGGCCATCGGCGTCAGAGCGAAGACCGAGCCCACCGAGAGATCGAACTCGCCGCAGATCATAAGAATTGTCACGCCGAGCGCGACCAGCGCCATTTCGGGCAGAATGCCAAGCATGCCCTGCAGGTTGGTGGCGCTCAGGAACACGCCTCCGGATTTCACCTGGAAGAACGCCGTGAGCAGAATGAGCAGCGCAAGGCCCGCAAGCTCGGGCCGCTCCATGTAGATCTTCAAGAACCGTTTCATCGCGTTCCCCGGCAAAGATGGACCGGCCGGGTGGAAAACCCGGCCGGCAAGACGTATCAGGCGTCAGCGGACACCTTGCTTCGAGAGCTCCATGATCGCGTCGACTTGGCCGGGCGTCACGATCCCCTGGCCGGTGTCGATGTCGGCGGGCGAGAGTCCCACTTTCTGCGACAGATAGGCCTGCATCACCGGCATGAATCCCTGCATGTAGGGCTGCTGGTCCACCTGCACCTGCACATAGCCAGACTTCATCTCATTCAAAACCTCGGGCACGAGGTCAAAGCCGCCGAGCAGGACCTTGCCCGGAGGAACGCCGCGGTCGCGCAACACGCGCGCCACGGCGGCATGCCAGAAGCCGGTGTCGAAATAGACGTTGATTGTCTCGTCCGATGCAAGCTTCGCGCCCACGCGGTCACCGACCACGGCGAGGTCGGTTCCGGAGTCAATGCGCTCCCAGCTGATTTCGCGGCCGGGATTGGCGGCCTTGTACTCCTCAAGGAACTTGATCACGCCGCCGCCGCGCTGCTCCGACCAGTTCTGGCCGGGAGCCGAAATGCCTACCAGCACCTTGACCGGCCCGTCCTTCGGGAAATTCGCCGATTGCGCCTTGGCCAGCGAATAGCCAGCAGGGATGAAGCCCTGGCCAATGAAGGCCTGGCGCTCATTGCCGGCCGCGCCTTCGGTATCGTCGACATTGGTGGCGATCACCACGATGCCAGCCTTGCGCGCATCCGCGATCACCTGGTCAAACGCCTTGTTGTCAACGATCGAAGTCACCAGCGCGTAGGGTTTGGAAGCGATCGCGGCCTGCATGTTGGCGACCTGCTGCTCGATCGAGCCCTCGGTCTGGGTGAAGATCATCTGGCAGTTCGCCTGTACCTTTTCGCAGGCATCGTCAAAACCCTTCTTCACGGCCTGCCAAAAGGTGTTGGACGGCGAAGAGTGCACCGTGAAAGCAATGCTCAGTCCGTCCGCCATCGCCGCGGAACTTGCCCCGAGCAGGCTGGCCGCCAGCAGCGCCGAGCGTATCATGGTCTTTGTCATGTCTTTTCTCCCGTTGTTTGCCACCGCGTCACGGCGGATGTTGTTCATGCTTTGGATAGACGTCTCGTTGGCTTGAACCTCTTGTCGATCCCGGGATGGAGTTCGAGGCCAAGCCCTGGCCCCGCCGGCACGCTGATCATCCCATCGCGGACTGGCGGAACTTCGGTAACCACATCGCGATACCAGGTTTTGTAGAAGGCGCGAACCGATTCCTGGATAAGCGCGTTGGGCGCATTGAGCGAAAGATGCGTCGATGCGGCGAGAACGACAGGCCCCGTGCAGTCATGCGGCGCCACCGGAAGCTTCCACGCCTCCGCCATGGCCGCGATCTTGCGGGCTTCCGAAATGCCGCCGCACCAGGCGAGATCGAGCATGACAATGCCTGCTGCTTCCGTTTCGAGCAGATCGCGGAACCGGAAGCGGCTGGCCAGCGTTTCCGACGCGCAGACCGGGGCGCGCGAGTTCTCCGCGTAGCGTTTGAGATCGGCGAGCGAGTCCATTTTGATCGGATCCTCATGCCAATAGGTATCGAAGGGAGCGAGGGCCCGCGCGATGCGGATGGCGGGCTGCAACTGCCACATGGAATGGAACTCGACCATGATGTCCATGCGGTCGCCGGCGGCGGCGCGGATTTTCTCGAAGGGCCGCAGCGCTTCCTTCAGCTCCTGGTTCGAGATCGACCAGCCATGGCTGCGCTCGGCGGCCACGTCGAATGGCCAGATTTTCATGGCGCTGATGCCTTCGGCGAGAAGCGATTCCGCAAGCTCGCCGGCGTTGTTCAGGAAACCGCTGAGGTCATCAACGCCCAGCGCCTGATCGCCGGCGTCAAGCCCCCAGTTCCGCGGCGACTGGCTCTCGCCTCTGCGCATGTAGTGGGTGCCGGCGCAGGTGTTGTAGGTGCGGATCTCGCGCCTCGTCCAGCCGCCCAGCAGCTGCACGATCGGCTGGCCGGTGAATTTCCCGAAGATATCCCAAAGCGCGATATCGACGGCCGAGGCAGCGCGGCTCTCAACGCCCGTCGAAGCGAATCCAAGATAGTCGACGAGGTCACGTGAAATGGCGTCGATCGCGAGAGGATCGCGGCCCAGCAGCTTGGGCGCGACGGCCTCGTGAAGATAGGCCTCGACGGCGCCAGGATGGAGAAATGTTTCGCCCAGGCCGCAAACACCCTCGCTGGTGTGGATCTTGAGCCACAGCAGATTGCCGAAATCGGCGATGCGAACGGTCTCGAGCGCGGTGATCTTCAGCATCTCAGGTGATGCCCGCCGCGAGAAGGGCCTTGACCGAATTGTCGAAGTGCTCGCCCATCAGCGCTTCAGCTTCCCGGGCATTCTGCCGGGCGATGGCCTCGGCGATTCGCTGATGGCACAGCACATTGGCTCGGCGATCCCGGTCGGCCGGGCGGCTGGACCAGCCGATATGCCACGTCTTCTCGGTGATGACGCGGAAGGCGCTGACGATGGCGGAGAACAGCGGGTTGCGCGAGGCGCGCGCGATCACCTCGTGAAAGGCGATATCGCTCTCCTTCACTTTTTCGGGACTGTCGAAATCCTGTTCCATCCGCGCGGTCAGCGCCAGAAGCGCCTCCGCCTCGGCTGGCGTCCTTCGAAGCGCCGCGAGCGCTACCGTGCGCAGTTCAATGGCCCGGCGCACATCGTAGATCTGCTGAACCGAAACCTGCTCCGTCAGCACAGCATGATCAAGGATGATTGGCAGCACTGTGTCGTCAATTCCGCCAACCCGGGCGCGGCGGCCATTGCCGATCTCGATCACCCCGACCGCCGCGAGCGACCGGAACGCCTCCCGCACCACCGCGCGCGAGACCCCAATCCGCAGCGCGAAGGCGGATTCGCTGGGGATCGCCTGGCCCGGCCGCAGGTGTTCATCCCGGATATGAGCATTGACGGCATGCATAGCGCGTGACACCAGGCTCTCGCCGGTAACGGTCTCATGGGATGCCGCAAGAGGTCTTACCATCAAAAACCTATCTGACAGGTACAACCAAAATGGTAAGACATTACAGCAAACGCCGTCTGTCAAGCCGTTTCTAATGGCGAGCCGGACCCAGCGCATCCGCGTTCTGCACCAGAGCCTTCATGTAGCCGAGCGCGAAGGCTTTGCCGGCATGCCAGGAGGCATCGCAGCTCATCTCAGGCGTATGATCGGGAATCAGAACGCCATCATAGGCTTCGTCGCGCAGGATGCGGACGATCTCCGCCATGTCGATATCGCCGTCATCGACGAAGCTCTCGACATATCGCGGCACCTTGCCACGCACGTTGCGGAAGTGGATGTAGCCAATGCGCCCGGAGCGCGCGAAACGCCGTACATGATCGTAAATGCCGCCGCCCGGCATTTCCTGGAGCGAGCCAAGGCAGAGCTCAAGTCCATTCCGCGGCGAGGGGACAAGCGACAGCAGCCTATCGTATTTTTCCGGCCGGTTGACGAGCCGCGGCGTGCCGCGCAACAGGTCCACTGGCGGATCATCCGGATGCGCGGCAAGCGTCACGCCCGCTTCCTCGGCCACCGGAATCACATCGGCAAGAAAGCGCGCAAGCCTGTCCCAGAGTTCAGACTCGGTGAGACTGACTGGCTGCTCTCCCGGCCGCTCCGGAAGGTACAGCATGTTCCACACCATGACATCGGGGATCGGCGCGCCGAGTTCCGCGGCGGCGACGCCGTAACCCACGGAATTCGCCCCGCCCCGCGCATAGGGGCCGCGGGTCCAGCCATAGACTCCGGCAATCGAAAAATTGTATCCAATGCAGGGGATGCCGGCCCGCCCGGCATCGCGGATCAGCTGCTTCAGCCCCTCGATTTGCTGGGCGCGTTCGGGTCCATCAAGCAGCACATCATACCAGAACCTCGGCGAGAAATTCTCAAGCGCGGCAAGCTTAAGCCCCTCGGCGCTGAGCGCCGCCACGAGGGCCGCCAGCTCTTCATAGGTCCATAGCCTGTCGGCCGAGCAGTCGCCCCAGCCGTGACGCGGGTCGCCACTGTAGATTTTCGGATCCCGGCCCGCGAAGTAATTGGTGAGGTGGGCCACAACATGGGTGGCGCCAGCCTGCACCGCGAATCGGAAATTCTCGCGGTGCAGCTGTTCGCGGTAGAAGCCAAGTCCGATCTTCATGATATCCCTCACTTCACGCCGAGACCGGCGGTCAGCCCGCCATCAATCCGGAAATCAGCGCCTGTCACGAAGCCCGCGCGCGGCGAGGCCAGATAAGCGACAAGCTCGGCGATCTCCTCCGGCTCGCCGATGCGGCCGATGGGATGCGCCGCGCCAAACCGCTGGAATGCCTGTTCCTCGCTCACGCCTTCGCCACCATAAGTGCGCGCCGCAAGCGACAGAAGCGGGGTACGCACCGAACCGGGCGACACCGAGTTTACCCGCACGCCCGCCGCCGCATGATCGAGCGCCATGGCGCGCGTGAGCGCATGAATGGCGCCCTTGCTGGCCACATAGGCCGCCACGTTCTGCTGGCAGTTGTGCCCCTGCACCGAGGAGATATTGACGATCGCCCCGCCGCCCCGCGCCGTCATATGCGGAATGCCAAAGCGCGCGGTCAGATAGATCGAGCCCACATTGACAGCCATACAACGCTCCCACACCGCCACGTCTGTAGTGAGCACGGTACCAAAGGGGTGAACCGCGGCCGCGTTAACAATCACATCAAGCCGGCCATGACGCTCCACGCATGCGCCGACCGCGGCGGCAACCTCTTCTTCCGAGGAAACATCGCATAGGCGCGCCGCCATGCTCAAGCCCCCGGCGCTGGCCAGCGCGTCAAAGTCCGCATTCGCACGGGGGTCGATACCAAGCCCGAGAACACGGGCGCCCGCCGCGGCAAGCCGCCGCGCCGCCGCCCGTCCAATTCCGGAGGTTCCCGTCACCAGTGCAACTTTTTCAATGAACTCCATCGCCTCTTCCTCCCTCCGCCATGGTCCAAGGCGAAGTGATGCCACGTCGAGGCCATGCAGGGAAGTTCACGGCGGCGGGATTCTGTGCCGGGCAGCTCACGCAAACGGGCGTTCCGGCCTTTGACTTTCCGGCACGCGACGTCTTCTCAGGGTTCTCGCTTCCGTCGCCTCCCAGGGCCAGGAGGGAGTTCGGCGTGGTTCGGAAAGAGCCGATGACGGCTTAGCCAAGGGAACGGTCCAGCTGGCGGTCACGCAGGATCATGAAAATGCCGGCGGCGACTACGGTGGCTGCCCCTACCCAGGTGTAGAGGTCGGGGAAATCACCAAACAGGAAATAGCCGAACAGCACCGCCCAGATCATCGCAGAGTATTCGAAGGGCGCCACGAAATTGGTTTCAGCCAGACGGTAGGCGTTGATGAACGACAGCAGCGCGCAGGCCGCGAGCACCCCATGGCCGAGGAGCAGTGCGGCATCGAAGGGACCGGGCCACACCCAGGGCCGCGACAGGAAGACGAGGCTCGGATGGGTGAAGCCGCCGAAATCCACGCTGTTGAACAGAAGCCCAACCGCCGCGGCCACCGCGGCGTAGACGATGTTCTGCCAGGCGGCGATGATGATCGGCGGCACCTGCTGCGACAAGGGCCGGCCCAGCATCTGCCCCACCGCATAGCCGAGCGCCGAGAGCAGCGCGAACACCGCCGCCGGCTCGAATACGCCAGCGCCCGGCCGCACCATGATCAGGACGCCGATGAAGCCGGTGATGATCGCCAGCCAGCGGTGCAGCCTGACGCGCTCGCCGAGCAGCGGCCCCGCCAGGCCCGCCACGAAGAACGGCATGGTGAAATAGATCGCGACGGCATTGGCAATCGGCATCGCCGCGATCGAAAGCACGAAACAGAGATAGGCGCCCGCCAGGATCACGCCGCGCAGCAGAACCCGCGGCAGGAATGGCGTCGCGATCGACCAGCCACGGCCTGCCCGCCACAGAATGAACAGGATCACCGGCACGGTGGCGACGCAACGGAACAGCAGCGTCTCATAGGCCGGGTAGCCGGATGACATGTATTTCACCACCGCGTCCTGGGCGGAGGCGAGGCCCACGCCGGAAAGAACGCAGAGCGTGGCCAGCGTGCGATTATCGGATTGCAGGCGCATGCCGGTCAGCGCCCCACGAGTTCGGACAGGATGCGGATGCCGGGCTCGATCTTGCTCTCATCGATGGACGAGAAAGCGAGACGGTAGAAATTGCGCGGCGCCTCCGGGGCGCCGAAGGCAATCCGGCCCGCTTCGATCAGCACGCCCCTGGCCGCGGCGGCGCGGGCGAGTTCATCGCTGTCGAGACGCTGGGGGCCTTTCACCCAGAAGCTGGTGCCGCCGAAACTGGGCACGCGGCTGGCATCGGGGAGATGCCGGTTCAGCGCTTCGCCCATCACCTCCCAGCGGCTGCGGTAGGCGCGGTGCAGGCGCCTGATCAGCGTGTCATGGTGGCCGAGCGAGAGGAACAGCGCCGCCGTGCGCTGGTTGTTGTTGGGGGCATGCCGCACCATCAGCCGGCGCAGGGCGCGGGCCTGGGCCACCACATTGGCCGGGGCCACCAGGAAGCCCAGCCGCAGGCCCGGAAACAGGGTTTTCGACAGTGAGCCCACATAGACCACGCGGCCCTCGTCATCGAGTGACTTGAGCGCCGGGCAAGGCTCGTTCACGTAGTTGGTTTCGAACTCGTAGTCGTCCTCGATGATCAGCACGTCATGCCTGGCGGCGCGTTTCAGGAGTTCGAGCCGGCGCTCCAGCGGCATGGTCACGGTGGTCGGGAACTGGTGACTCGGCGTTGTAAACACGATGTCGCAGGCGTTGAATGCGTCACTGGGAACCAGCCCCTTCTCATCCACCGGCAGCAGCGCAACATTGGGAGTGCTGAGGCTGAAGATATTGCGCACATCCGGGTAGCCGGGTTCTTCCATGCCAACCTGGGTCTTGGGGCTGACCAGCAGCGCGGTGAGCAGATAGAGCGCATTCTGCGCGCCGAGCGTGACCAGGATTTCATCGTCATTGGCCATGATGCCGCGCCGGGGCAGGATGCGGCGGCGGATCTGTTCGACCAGCAGGGGATCGTCATGCGCCCAGGTGTCATTGGTCCAGGAGCCGAGCCATTTCTTACCCAGTGCCTGGCGGGCGCAGTCCCGCCACTCAGCCAGGGGAAACAGATTGTGATCTACCTGGCCATAGATGAAGGGATAGGGGTAGGACTGCCAGTCCAGTGGCTTCGAGACATTGGCCTGCGCGGCGGGGCGCATGGTGAGACGGCGCGACCAGTCGATGCTGGGGGCGGCATGCCCCTGCTTCACGGCCAGTTTCGGCGGCGCCGCCGTCTCGATGGCCTTCTCGGAGACATAATAGCCCGAGCGCTCACGGGCCATCAGATAGCCGTCGTCGAGCAGCCCCTGATAGGCCAGCACCACGGTATTGCGCGAGACGCCCAGGCTCTTGGCCATCTTGCGGGTGGAGGGAATCGGCTCCTCCCGGGCGAGCTGCCCGTCGAGAATGGCCGACACCAGCGCCTCGCGGATCTGGGTCTGGAGGCTGGCATGCTCGTTGCGCCTTATGTGGACAAGCCAGTCGCGCAAGTTTGGTCCCTGTGAACACTATGACTGGACCTATCATAGGGCCAAGATAGCCGGTAGAGTAGCAAAGATTGGACTCGCAGGTTGAACCGCGCATGACCGAACCCGCCGTGAATACCTCGCCCAAGACCTGGGACGAGGTCAAAACGACCACCTGCTACATGTGCGCCTGCCGCTGCGGCATCAGGGTGCAGATGAAGGACGGCCGCGTCACCTACATCGACGGCAACCCGGCCCACCCGGTCAACAAGGGCGTGATCTGCGGCAAGGGTGCTGCCGGAATCATGCAGCATTATTCGCCCGCAAGGCTTTCGAAGCCGCTGATCAGGGTGGGCGAGCGCGGTTCAGGCGAATTCCGCGAGATCGAGTGGGAAGAAGCACTTACCACGGCGACCAAGTGGCTTTCCGCGGTGCGCGCCAAGGACCCCAAGAAGCTTGCCTTCTTCACCGGCCGCGACCAGAGCCAGGGCCTCACCGGCTGGTGGGCGGCGCAGTTCGGCACGCCGAACTACGCGGCGCATGGCGGCTTCTGCTCCGTCAACATGGCGGCGGCCGGGCTCTATACCTTTGGCGGCTCGTTCTGGGAATTCGGCGAGCCGGACTGGAAGCACACGCAATACTTCATGCTGTTCGGGGTGGCGGAGGACCACGCCTCGAACCCGATCAAGAAGGCGCTGGGGCAGCTCAAGGCGCGCGGCGCCAAGATCGTCTCGATCAACCCGATCCGCACCGGCTATTCGGCCATCGCCGATGAATGGATCGGCATCCGGCCCGGCACCGATGGGCTGTTCGTGGGCGCCCTCATCCACGAGCTGCTCTCGGCGCAGAAGATCGATGGCGAATACCTTCTGCGCTACACCACTGCGCCCTGGCTCATCGTCGAGAACCCGGGCGGCGCCGATGACGGACTGTTTGCCCGCAACCAGCAAGGCGCGGCGCTGGTGTGGGACGGCTTCTCCGGTTCGCCGATGCCGGCCCTCTCGCCCGATGCCGCGCCGAAGCTGATGGGCCGCTACACGCTGCCGGACGGGCGGCGCGCCGTGACCTCCTTCACCCTCATCGCTGAACGCTTCCTGACACCGGAATGGGCGCCGGACCAGGTGGCGGAACGCTGCGGCGTTCCGGCGGACACCATCAGGCGGATCGCGGCGGAGCTTGCCCGCACCGCCTTCGAGCGCGAGATCGCACTTGATGTTCCGTGGACAGATCATCTTGGCCGCTATCACGAGAAGATGATCGGGCGGCCGGTGTCGATGCACGCCATGCGCGGCATCTCGGCCCACGCCAACGGCTTTCACAGCTGCCGCACCATTCACCTGTTGCAGATCCTGCTCGGCACCATCGATGTGCCGGGTGGCTTCCGCTACAAGCCGCCGTTCCCGAAGCCGCCGCCGCCCGGCGTGAAGCCGGCCGGCAAGCCCGGCCAGGTGAAGCCCAACGCGCCGCTTCCCGGCCCACCACTTGGTTTCGTGACGGCGCCGGAAGACTTGCTCGTCGACGCCGAGGGCCGCCCGCAGCGCATCGACAAGGCCTATAGCTGGGAGGCGCCGCTTGCCGCCCATGGCCTGATGCACATGGTCATCACCAACGCCGCCAAGAAGGATCCTTACGGCATCGACGTCCTGTTCATGTACATGGCCAACATGAGCTGGAATTCGGCGATGAACGTGCCGGACACCATCCGCTATCTCACCCAGAAAGAACCTGACGGCTCCTACACCATTCCGAAGATCATCTATTCGGACGCCTATGCTTCCGAGATGGTGCATTATGCCGACCTGATCCTGCCTGACACCACTTATCTCGAGCGCTGGGACTGCATCTCGCTGCTCGACCGGCCGATTTCCGAAGCCGATGGGCCCGCGGATTCGATCCGCCAGCCGGTGGTGGAACCGGACCGTGACGTGCGGCCATTCCAGACCGTGCTGCTCGACCTCGGCACCCGCCTGGGCTTGAGCGGCATGACGCGCAATGACGGGTCGCCGCGCTACCCCGGCGGCTATCCGGACTACATCGTCAACCACGAGCGCGCACCCGGCGTTGGCCCGCTGGCCGGTTTCCGCGGGCCCAATGGCCGCGCCCAGGGGCGGGGCGCCCCGAACCCCCGGCAGCTCGAGCAATACATCGCCAATGGCTGCCACTGGTTCTACGAACTGCCCGACCACATGAAATACTACCGCCATGTGAACTGGGCCTATCTCGACTGGGCCACCTTCTTCGGTTTCATCGGCAAGCCGGAACCGGTGATCCACCAGCTCTATTGCGAGCCCTTGCAGAAGTTCCGGCTGGCGGCCCGCGGGCACGGAAAAATTGTTCCGCCTGCGGAGCATCGCCAGCGCATCGCCGCCTATTTCGACCCCATCCCCTTCTGGTATCCGCCGTTCGAGGGCGAGATGGTGGCGGGCGCGGACTATCCGCTGCATGCGGTTACCCAGCGGCCGATGGCGATGTATCATTCCTGGGGCTCCCAGAATGCCTGGCTCCGCCAGATCCTTGGCCGCAACTGGCTCTACATGGCGCGGCAACTGGCCGCCAGGCTGGGTGTTGCCGACGGCGACTGGGTGAAGGTCACCTCGCATCACGGCGCCATCAAGGCGCAGGCCAAGCTGATGGACGGCGTCAACCCGGAGACCGTGTGGACATGGAACGCGATTGGCAAGCGATCCGGCGCCTGGGGCCTGGCGCCGGGCGCCGATGAAGCGAAACAGGGCTTCCTGCTCAATCACCTGATCTCGGAACTGCTGCCGGAACGCGAAGGCGGCTACCGCTACGCCAACAGCGACCCGGTGACAGGCCAGGCGGCCTGGTATGATCTCCGGGTGCGGGTCGAAAAGGCCGAGGACCAGAGCATGGAAAGCGCGCCCCAATTCGCGACCCTCAAGAGCCTCGTGGAGGCCGGATGACCTCGCTTCCCCCGCCTTCCCAGAAGAAGCTGGGCCTGGTGATCGACCTCGATACCTGTGTCGGCTGCCAGGCCTGCGCCACGTCCTGCAAGGAGTGGAACACCCAGGGCTATTCGGCGCCTCTCAACGACGAAAACCCGTATGGCGCCGATCCTTCGGGCGTGTGGCTCAACCGCATCCATGGCTATGAGGTGCGCGAGGATGGGCAGGCGCAATCGCGCATCGTGCATTTTCCGCGCTCCTGCCTGCATTGCGAGGAGCCGGCCTGCGTCACCGTCTGCCCCACCGGCGCCAGCTACAAGCGCGCCGAGGACGGCATCGTGCTGGTCAACCCCGAAACCTGCATCGGCTGCAAGCTGTGCTCCTGGGCCTGCCCCTATGGCGCGCGCGAATATGACCAGAGCCATGGCGTGATGAAGAAATGCACGCTGTGCGTCGATCGCATCTACAACGAAAATTTCGAGCCCGAGGACAGGCTGCCGGCCTGCGTCAAGGCTTGCCCGACGGGTGCGCGCCATTTCGGCGATCTCGGCGATCCGGACTCCAGCGTGTCGCAGCTGGTGGCCGAGCGCGGCGGCTATGACCTGCTGCCGCAGATGGGCTACAAGCCGGTGAACAAATATCTGCCTCCGCGGGTCCGGCGCGATGCGGCAACCAGTGCGCCGGAAACCCTGCCCAAGCCCGATGGCTCCGCCTTCGACCGGCTGTTCCAGTGGGCGGACAAGGTGCTCTCATCGAAACAGGCCCGGACGCCGGTGGCAGCCGCCGACCGCTCCGGTGAGCTTGAAGGCTAGGCCCATGCATCCCGCCTATTCCGTCATCCTGTTCACCACCGCCTCGGGCGCCGGCTATGGCCTGCTGGCGCTGCTCGGGCTCGCCGCCATGAGCCACGGCCAGGCCTCCAGCCTTGCGTTTGGCCTCACCGCGATGGTGATCGCGCTGGGCCTGATCACCATCGGGCTCCTATCTTCCACTTTTCACCTCGGCCATCCGGAGCGCGCCTGGCGGGCGCTGTCGCAATGGCGCTCCTCCTGGCTGTCACGCGAGGCCGTAGCGGCGGTGGCGACCTATATCCCGGCGCTGCTGTTCGGGCTTGTCTGGACAGGCCTTGTGCCGGCGCCCGGCTGGGTCACACCATTGGCCGCGGTTACCGCCCTGCTGGCGATGATCACCGTGGTCTGCACGGCCAAGATCTATGCAACGCTGCCCACCATCCGCGCCTGGAACACCGCGCTCACGGTTCCTGTCTATCTGGCCTTCGCGCTGGCCACCGGGGCGAGCCTGCTGGCTGGCATCACCGCCATGTTCGGCAATCTGCCAGGTTTCCTGCTGGTCTTCGCCGCGGTGCTGCTGATCATCACCGCGGCGCTGAAACTTAGCTACTGGAACAGCATTGACCGCGCGCCGCGCGACCTGACCATCGAGGACGCCACCGGCCTCGGGCGCATCGGGCGGGTCAGCCAGTGGGAGGTGCCGCACACGTCAGCCAATTACGTGCAGAAGGAAATGGGCTATGCGGTGGCGCGCAAGCACGCCGCGAGGCTGCGCCGCCTCGTGATCCTGCTGCTGGTGGCTGCGGTGCTCGCCATGCTGGCGGCCTTCCTCGCTGCACCCGTCGCCATGCTCGCTGCCGTGCTGGCGCTTGCCGCGGCGGTTGTGGAACGCTGGCTGTTCTTTGCGGAAGCCCGGCATGTGGTGACGCTGTTTTACGGCGCGAGCACCGCCTGACGGTTTGTCCTTGGCAAAGCCGCCGGGATCGATATAAAGAAATCTTTATATTCCTTGTTTCGCATTGGAGACCGCCATGACCCGCCCGTCCTTCACCGAGGCTCTTCAGACCCGCCCCTGGCTTCTGGCCGATGGCGCCACGGGCACCAATTACTTTCAGATGGGGCTGGTCTCCGGCGATGCCCCGGAAATGTGGAACTTCGAGCATCCGGAGCGGGTGCGCTCGCTGCACCGCCGCTTCATCGAAGCGGGCGCCGATATCGTCCTCACCAATTCCTTCGGCGGCAACCGGCACCGTCTGAAGCTGCACGATGCCCAGAACCGGGTGCGCGAGATCAACATCGCGGCGGCGAAAAACGCCCGCGCCGAAGCCGATGCGGCGGGCCGGCCCGTCTATGTCGGCGGCTCGATCGGCCCCACCGGCGAGATCATGGAGCCGGTTGGCGCCATGAGCCATGATGAGGCCGTGAACGCCTTTGCCGAACAGGCACTGGCGCTCAAGGAAGGCGGCGCCGATGTGCTGTGGATCGAAACCATGTCATCAGAGGAAGAATTGAAAGCGGCCGTGGAAGGCGCATCGAAGGCGGACCTTCCCATCGTCACCACCATGAGTTTCGACACCAACGGCAGGACCATGATGGGCATCACGCCCAAGGCGTTCGGGGCGATGACCGCGGCACTTCCGGTGCAGCCCGCGGCGATCGGGGCCAATTGTGGCGTCGGGGCTTCCGAGCTGATCGCCACGGTGCTGGGCATCACCGCGGCGCGGCCGGATGCCGCCGTGGTCGCCAAGGGCAATTGCGGAATCCCGCAATATGTCGACGGGCACATCCATTACACCGGCACACCGGAGCTGATGGCGGATTATGCCCGCATTGCGCTCGACGCCGGGGCCAGGATCATCGGCGGCTGCTGCGGCACCTCTCCGGAGCATCTCGCTTCGATGCGCAAGGCGCTGGAAGGCCACAGCAAGGGCGAACGTCCGTCGATCGAATTCATCGAAGAAAAGCTGGGGCCGGTCTCGGAACTCGCCAAGGGCCGGGATGCCGCCGCCGCGGGGGCCGCCCGCCGCGAGCGCCGGCGCGGCAATTGACACGCGTCAAGGCCGGCTAGCCCGCGGCGCGGCAAGGTCGCGCCATGTTCGATGCCGAATTCCTGAAGGGCGAGACCTGGGGTTTTCCCGGCGCAGCCGTGGAGCATATCGAAACTCATGCGGCACATGTGTTTCTGGCGGGCCCGCGCGCCTTCAAGATCAAGAAGGACGTGAAGCTCCCCTATCTTGATTTTTCGAGCAGGGAGAAACGGCAACAGGCGCTGGCCGCCGAGCTTGAGATCAACCGCATCTTTTCAGGCGATATCTATCTTGGACTGATGGAGGTGAGAGGCGAGCCGGTTCTGGTGATGCGGCGTTTCGCGGGCGGAGCGCTTCTGTCCTGGCAAATGGCGCATGGCGGCATCGATGCCGGTCTGGCCGGCAAGCTGGCGGCGATGGCCGCCCATTCACATGACCGCGCCCCACGCCGCGACACGCCGGGAGCCGGAATCATGACGGGTCTCGGCGCCCAGCTCTCCGGGGCCTTCGTCGATTCGCCCGACATCTTCAGGCCCGCCGAAACGATCGAATTTCACGCCGCCTATCGGGCCGCCCTGCAAACCGGCAAGGCGCTGCTCAATGCACGCAGCGAGAGAGGCCTGGTGCGCCGCTGTCACGGCGACATGCACGCCGGCAACATCATCGTCGAGGCGGGCGAGCCGAAGCTGTTCGACGCCATCGAATTCAGCGAGAAAATCGCGACCATCGACGTGCTCTATGACCTCGCCTTCCTGGTGATGGACCTGTGGACCAATGCGGAGAGGCGCGCCGCCAACCTGGTGCTGAACCGTTATCTGCATCTTCGCCGCAATGCTGAAGACCTCTCCGGGCTCACGGCGCTGCCGCTGTTTCTTGCGACGCGCGCGGGGGTGCGCGCGCTGGTCAGCGCCGATTTGGCGCATGAGCAGCAGATGAGGGACTCGCTGCAGGCGCGCGGCCAGGCGCTTGACTGGTTCCGGGCGGCCCTCGCCTATCTGCGGCCGGCGGCCCCGCTGCTGGTCGCGATCGGCGGGCTGTCCGGCACCGGGAAGTCGACCGCCGCCGCGGCGCTGGCGCCCGGCATCGGCTTAGCGCCCGGCGCCATCCATGTGCGCAGCGATATTGAACGCAAGGTGCTGGCGGGTGTTAGCGAAACCGAAAGGCTGGGGGCAGCGCACTACTCCCGCGACGCATCCTTCGCGGTTTATGACGCCTGCCTCGCGCGTGCGGAGGCAGCTCTCAGAGCCGGGCAGGCGGCGGTGCTCGATGCGGTGTTCGCCGCGCCTCATGAGCGGCGGGCCGCCGAAGACCTGGCGCGCCGAGTGGGTGTCCGGTTTGAGGGCTTGTGGCTTGAAGCGCCGGAAGCGCTGCTCAAATCGCGCGTCGAATCCCGGCATGGCGATGCGTCGGACGCGACACCGCAGGTGGTGGACAGGCAACTGGGCTATGATCTTGGCCAGATCGGCTGGCGGCGCATCGACGCCGGCGGTTCCGCAAGCGAGACCGTGGCGCGGATCAGCGCCCTGCTTACGCCCTGACCTGGCGGGCCAGTGAGGCGAGGAACAGGTCGACCTCAGCTTCCGTGTTGTAATGCGCGAGCCCCACGCGCAGCACGCCACCCTTGTCCATCAGGCCCATGCGCGTGACCGGCTCGATCGCGTAGTTGTGCCCTGACCACACGAAGATATTGTCCCGGGCGAAGGCCTGCGCCAGCCCTTGGGGATGATGCCCTTCGATGGTGAAGGACACCGTGGGCACGCGCCGGTGCATGGCATTGGCCGAGGTGACGCCGCGGATCGTGAGGCCCCTGAAGGTTTTCAAACCTTCGATGAGGCGCAGCGTGAGCATCTGCTCGTAACCGGCGATGGCGGCCCAGGCCGACGCGATCCTCCCGGCGCGGGTTTCGCCACTGCCGAATTGCTCCAGATATTCGATGGCCCCCAGCGTGCCCGCCATGCCTTCATGCGACAGCGTGCCGGTTTCGAACTTGTGCGGCAGATCCTCGCCGGCGGGGCGCACCTTGTAGCCGAAGGTCTCGCGCAGCAGCGGCTCGCGGCCCCACAACACGCCCTGATGCGGGCCGAACCATTTATAGGCCGAGGACACCACGATATCGGCGCCAAGATCCTGAACGTCGATCGCGTAATGCGGCGCGAATTGCACGGCATCGAGATAGACGATGGCGCCGGCGGCCCTGGCTTCGGCGGCAAAATGCTTCACATCGTTAACCGTTCCGGTGCAATTGGACGCCATGCCCATGGCAAGCAGCCGTGTCTTGTCCGTCAGCACCTTGCTCAGCGCATCGTCGGGAAATTCATAGGTGCCGGTGTCGAAATCCATCCAGCGCACGGTGAGGCCCAGGTCCTCGGCGAGCAGCAGCCATGGCGCCACATTGGCATCGTGGTCCATGCGCGAGAGCACGATCTCGTCACCGGGCCGGAACCGCTTGCCGAGGCAGCGCGACATGTGCAGCGTCAGGCTGGTCATGTTCTGCCCGAACACGATCTCGGCGGGCGAGGCGGCGTTGTAGAAATCAGCACAGGCCTGGTGGGCGAGGTCGACCAGTTCACCCGCTTCCACCGTGGTCTTGAAGTAACCTCCCAGATTGGCGTTGCAGCGGGTCAGGCAGTCGACCGTGCGGTCGATGACCTGACGCGGCACCTGGGTGCCCGCCGGATTGTCAAAATAGACGCGCGCATGGCCCTCGTCGGCGATCGACAGGGCCGGGAACTGGCTGCGGCAGAGGGCGGCATCAAAGGTCGAAGGCATGATAAAAAATCCGGTTCAATCAATGGGAAACCATGTTTAGCCGCGGTTTCCACTTGCCTCAACCGTCGCTTTCCGGCATGTGGGCGTCGCCCGCTGGCGACCGTCTGGCGCCGCCCGGCCTATGCTGCCTTGATATGAATTTCCGCCCGGAGACTGCCGATGAGTGATGATGGCGAACTCGACCTCAACTCCCTCAATGACGAGGAACTGGTCCAGCAGGTCCATGACGATCTCTACGACGGCCTCAAGGAAGAGGTGGAGGCGGCGGTTCACATTCTGCTCGGCCGCGGCTGGGCGCCCTACAAGGTGCTGACCGAGGCGCTGGTCGAGGGCATGCGGATCGTTGGCGTCGACTTCCGGGACGGCATCCTGTTCGTGCCGGAGGTGCTGCTGGCCGCCAATTCCATGAAGGCGGGCATGTCCATCCTGCGTCCGCTGCTCATCGCAACCGGCGCGCCGCGCCAGGGCAAGATGGTGATCGGCACGGTCAAGGGCGACATCCACGACATCGGCAAGAACCTTGTCGGCATGATGATGGAAGGTGCGGGCTTCGAGGTCATCGATCTCGGCATCAACAACCCGGTCGAGAAGTATCTCGATGCGATCGAGCAGCACAAGCCGGACATCCTCGGCATGTCGGCGCTGCTCACCACCACCATGCCTTACATGAAAGTGGTGATCGACACGCTGAAGGAAAAAGGCATGCGCGATGATTACATCGTGCTGGTGGGCGGCGCGCCGCTCAATGAGGAATTCGCCAAGGCAATCGGCGCCGACGCTTACTGCCGGGACGCCGCCGTCGCGGTGGAAACCGCCAAGAGCTTCATGGCCCGCAAGCACAATCAGATAGCGGCCGGCTGACGAGGCGAAAGGCCGGCGGTGACAGGCGTCGATCTGAAGCCATCCGACGAATTCGAGTTCAAGCCGGGTCACGGCAAGGTTCTTCTGCTCGCCTGTGGCGCGCTGGCGCGGGAAATCGTCGACCTCATCGAGCGCAACCGCTGGTCTGCTTTCGACCTGCAATGCCTGCCCGCCAAATGGCACAATACGCCAGAAAAGATCGTGCCTGCGCTGCGCGCCAAGATCGCCGCCGCCCGGGGGCGCTATCAATCGATCTTCGTGCTCTACGGCGATTGCGGCACGGGCGGCGCGCTGGACCGGCTGCTCGCGGAGGAGGGGGTCGAGCGCATCGCGGGCCCCCACTGTTACGCATTCTTCTCAGGCAATGTTGAATTTGAGACGCATGCGGACGATGACGTGACGGCCTTCTTCCTGACGGATTATCTGGCGCGTCATTTCGACAAGCTGATCTGGCAGGGGCTGGGACTGGACCGGCACCCCGAATTGCTGCCGGACTATTTCGGCAACTACACGAAGATCGTGTTCCTGGCGCAAACCCGGAACGAGGATCTCACGCGTCAGGCTGAGGATGCGGCGAAGCGTCTGGGTCTCGGCTTCGAGTACCGCTTCACCGGCTATGGCGATCTCGAATCCGATCTCGCACAACGCGCGGAAGCATAAAAGCCCCCGCCTGGAACTCCCGGGCCGGGGATATCGCATGCCGTCTTGGTGCTGCCCGAAGCGCTGTTCTCCGCGGTTCAACGGAACGGCCAGATGCGGACCGTTGTGGACGGATCGCATAGAGTAGATTGAGGAGCCACGGGGCATGCCCTTCGCCTTCGGATCGTGGCGAGAGCAAGAAAAGGTCCGTTTGAATCGCGCCCGGCCAAGGTCGGCGGCCGGGCGAGGGGTAGCATGCTCGCTGCCGGCAGGCGTTACACCGGCTGGCACTCATACCAGATCTCGCCCGGCGTGGGCCTGCCGGTTTCGTTCATGCGGTGGATGATGGCCTTGACGCCAAAGCGCGTGCAGCGGCGGGCATTCTTGAACACGCCGACGCTCCAGGCCGTGGCTTTTGCGCCCGGCTGGCGCTCGAAAACAACCAGACGATGCGGGCCGGCGCCGGTCACGAATTGCCTCGGCTCCGGATCCAGATCAGACATGCGCGTATCAAGCTCCGCTTCTTGCGGTGCGGCTGGCTTTGGCGGTGGCTTCTTGGGCGCCGGCGTGGCGGCAAGCTTCGGCTTGGGCTTCGGCGTCGGGACCGGCTCAGCGGCAGGGGCGGGGGGAGGTTCCGGTGTAACCGATGCGGTCGCCTCTGGCGAAACCTGAAGTTTCAGCGCCGGCGTTTCGGTTTCCGCCGCGGCTGCCATCTGGGCGGATGAGCCGAACACCGGCGGTGGCGCTGGCGCTTCGGCAAGCCGGGGCTGGGCTGACTGCGGCTGAGGAGGGAGCGCGTCAGTCTTGGCGAGCGGCACGGGATCTGGCGCGGCGGCCACCGGCGGCGGAACCTGCGGCGATTGCGGCAGCAGCAGGAATGCCCCACCAACCAGCACCGCCGCGAGCAACAGGCCCGGCACAAGGAACGGCAGCAGCGAACGGCGCCGCGTTTTCGCGGGGCGGGAGGCCGGAGGCCCCGGCCTGATGCCACTGATGCCGGAAGGCGGCGGCACTCCGCCGGACCTGACGCCCGCCGCGATCATCCGCTGCCGGGCGGCCAGATGCGCGTCAAGCTCGCGCTCGGTGGCGGCAAGCAGCTCCGCATCGTAGCGGCGGCGGCTCTCAGGCGTCCGCAGCACCTCATAGGCCTGCTGCACCTGCTCGAAGCGCTCAGCCGATGCCGTGCCAGCGGTGGAACCCGTATCGGGATGGTATTTCTTGGCAAGCACCCGGTAGGCGGCGGTAATCACCTCCTGGTCGGCCGAAGGATCGATGCCCAGCACGGCGTAATGATCTGGAAAACCGGTCATGTTCGATGGCTGCCCCTGGGTCGGCCCTAAGCTCCGGCTGTTTGATCAAACAGATTCGCGGCAGAATTCAGGCCTGCCGCTGCCGCCGCTCGGCCACCGCCACAGCCAGCGTCATGGCGAGGGTCAGGGTGGCGGCCATGGAACGGAAACCCTCGAAATCGGCCTCGTCAATCTCGATCCACTGCCGCGCAAACTGGGCGAGCGGCGAGAGCGGGCTATCGGTGATTGCCAGGATCGGAACCTTCCTTGCCGCCGCTGTCCGCGCCATGGCGAGCGTTTCCGGCGCGTAGGGCGCGAAGGAAATGGCCAGCACCACATCCTGCGCCGTGGCGAAGCTCAATTGCTCAGCGGCAAGGCCACCCACCCCGTCGACCAGCATGGCCCGCACGCCCAGCTTGCCGAAGGCATAGGCCATATAGGCGGCAATCGGGAAGGAGCGGCGCTGGCCGATGAGATAGATCGTCTCGGCCGCCGCCAGTTGCGCCACCGCACGGTCAAGGTCGGCGGCCACCAGCTTTTCCTCCAGCGCCGCGATGGACTTGGCGGAAGTCTCGCAGAAACCCTGGAAGATGACGATGGACTTTGAGGTCTCCCGCGCGTGTTCGCGGAGCTGCTGCAATCGCTCGCCATAGTTCAGGACCCGGTCCCGCAGGCGGGCGCGGAAAACCTCCTGCATGTCGGAGAAGCCTTCATAGCCCATGGCCTGGCTGAAACGCACCAGCGCCGAGGGCTGCACCTCGGCCTGTCCGGCAATCGAGGCGACGGTGCCAAACGCGATCTCGTCAGGATACTCGAGGGCAAAGCTGGCGATCTGGCCCAGCCGCCGGGGCAGCGCCGGGGCGCGCGCGGCAATCAGCGCCTTCAGGGCGGCGAAGTCACGCGGGGCGGATGGAACATCAGGCATTGGAACAAATATTTCACGAAAGCTGTTTCGTTCCAACCGCTTTGTGAAGCTTCTTAGATCTGTTCCTTCCGCCGCGACGGACCCGAGACGGGCGCCCGCCGCCTGCCATCGCCGCCGGGGCCGGGTTCGCCTGCGGCCAGCGCCCGGCGCAAGCGGCGCAGGATCACGGATTTCGCCTTCTCATCGCCCGCCTTGTCCACCGCGTCACGCACATCAAGGATGAAGTCGGCAAGGTCGTTGTGGCTGTCCAGATGCGCCACCATGGTGGGGTCGATGCGCGGCCGCGTCTCGCCGGCGAGGAAGGCGCAGGCGCCGCCCGACAGGTCATAGACGGAATCGAGGCTGGGTATCAGGATACAATCATGCGGCAGATCGAGCTTCTTGAGATCCTCCGCCATGCCGCGCTGGCCTTCCTCTTCGCCATGGGTCAGGAAGATCGAGCGGCCGATGGGCAGGCGCTCCTTCACCCACTGCACCAGCTCCGGGCCGTCGGCGTGGCCTGAGTAATCCTCGATCTGGCGGATCTCGGCCTTGACGCTGATCGTCTCACCCATGATCGTCACGGTCTGAGCTCCATCCTGAAGGATGCGCCCCAGCGAGCCTTCGGCCTGGAAGCCCGCCAGCAGCACGGTGGTCGAGGGCTGCCAGAGATGGTTCTTCAGGTGATGGCGGATACGGCCGGCATCGCACATGCCGCTCGCCGCCACGATGATGTGGAACCCGGTGAAGCGGGCGAGCGCCTTCGAATCCTCGACGCTTTCCGTGGAGCGCACATAGGGCGAATTGAAAGCGCGCGTGAGATCGGGCCCATGCTGCAGCTCGGCCGCGTGCTTGGTGAAGATGGCGGTGGCCTTCGAGGCCAGCGGGCTGTCAATGAAGATGTTGGCCTTGGGCGCCAGGCCTTCGTCCATCAGCTTGACGAGATCGGTGACCAGTTCCTGGGTACGCTCGACGGCGAAGGAGGGAATGAGCAGCGCGCCCTTCTTGCGCGCCGCGGCATTGACTTCGGTTGCGAGAATCTCCCGTCTGCCCTGTTCGCTGCGCTCGAACCGGTCACGCCCGCCATAGGTCGATTCGCAAATCACGATGTCGAAATTGACCGGCGCTTCAGGGTCGGTCTGCAGCATCTTGTTGTCGGGGCCGATGTCGCCTGAGAACAGGAGGCGCAGCGGCTTGCCGCCGGGCTGGCTCACCTCCACCTCGATCGATGCGCTGCCCAGGAGATGGCCAGCGTTCCAGAACCTCGCGCGGATGCCGGGCGCGGGCGCGATCCAGGTTTCGTAGTCATGGCCCTCGAACTGCGGAAGCGAGGCCATCGCGTCATCGAAGGTGTAGATCGGTTCCACTTCCGCTTCGCCGCGCCGCGTGCGCCGCTGGTTCAGCTGCTTTACTTCCATTTCCTGTATGCCGCCCGAATCGGGAAGCATGATCGCGCAGAGATCGGCGGTGGCCACGGTGCAGTGAATGCGGCCGCCATAGCCATGCTTCACCAGCTTCGGCAGCAACCCGGCGTGGTCAATATGGGCATGGGTGAGCAGCACCGCGGTAAGCCGCGACGGCTCGAAGGGAAAGGCCCGGTAGTTGAGCTCGCGTTCGGTCTTCGATCCCTGGAACATGCCGCAGTCGATGAGGACACGGGCATCGCCGGTGTCGAGCAGATAGCAGGAGCCGGTGACGGTGCGGGCCGCGCCATGAAACGTCAGTCTGATCATGTTCGGGTCTCCGGCAGCTTGAGGCCGCGGCTGACCAGCTGTTGCCAGGCCTCGCGCGGGGTGTCGGCATAGCCGAACAGGTCAAGATCGTCTTGATGAATCATGCCGGTATCGACGAATTGCCGGAAGTCGATCAGCTTCTTCCAGAACCCGGAGTCATAGAGGACAACGGGAAGCGCATCGTCCATCTTGCCGGTCTGGCGGAGGGTGAGAATCTCGAACAGCTCGTCCATGGTTCCAAAACCGCCCGGGAACACCACGAGCGCCGCGGCGCGGATCGCGAAGTGCATCTTGCGCATGGCGAAGTAATGGAAACGGAAGGTGAGATCCGGTGTCGAATAGGCGTTGGGCTCCTGCTCCATGGGCAGCGTGATGTTGAAGCCGATCGACGGCGCGTCGACGTCATGTGCGCCGCGGTTGGCGGCCTCCATGATGCCGGGGCCGCCGCCGGTGGCGATCACGTTCTGCCGCGGCTCGTGGTTCCTGAGCTTGGCGCCGCCTTCCTCGGAGCAGATGCGGGCGAATTCGCGCGCCGCATTGTACCAGCCGTTGGCGTCGTCCTCCCGAACCCGCGCCGAACCAAAGACGATCACCGTGGTGGCCACGCCCCACTTGCGCAGGTGTTCCTCGGCCTTCTGATATTCGAGCTGGAAGCGCAGCCCACGGGTGGTGTCACCCAGCAGAAAATCCATATCCATGGCGGGAAGCCGGTAGGCGGCGGCGGCCATTTGAGCCTTGTTCGATTGGGTCACGATGGCGGGATTCCTGATCGGCGATGCGGATGCCCGGCAAGGGATAGGCCAGCCCGGAGCCCGCTTCAAGGGGCGTCGAGACTGGCCTTTTTGCAGCCCCCGTGACAGGATCATGACGGTTCAACGCCAGGGGGGCGGCACATGAAACAGAGATCAAAGCCTTTCGCCGAGAAGTTCATGGTGCGGCCGGGACGCCGGTTCCGGCTGGTGGATTGCGACCCAGGCGGCGACGGCATCTTCGCCGACAAGGAAGAGGCCAAGGTGTTGACGGCAAAGGATGCGGAAGCCATCGACGGCCTGCAGGACAGGCTCTACGCCGAAGGCAAGCGGGCGCTTCTGGTGGTTCTGCAAGGCATCGATTGTTCCGGCAAGGACGGCACGGTGCGCGCGGTGTTCAACACCTGCGGCCCGATCGGGGTTCGCATCACTGCCTTCAAGGCGCCGAGCGCCGAGGAGCTGGCGCAGGACTATCTCTGGCGGGTGCACAAGGCCTGCCCGCCCAGAGGCTTCATCGGCATCTTCAACCGCTCGCATTATGAGGACGTGCTGGTGGTGAAGGTGAGGGGCTTGGCCAGCCCGGAGGCCGTGGCCCGCCGCTATGACGAGATCAACGCCTTCGAGAAGCATCTTTCCGGCAATGGCACCCGCATCCTGAAATTCATGCTCAACATTTCAAAGCAGGAACAGGCCGTGCGGCTCAGGGAGCGTATCGCGACGCCGGACAAGCGGTGGAAATTCAACCCCGGTGACCTCGAGGACCGCAAACTGTGGAACGACTACATGAAGGCCTATGAAATCGCGCTCACGCGCTGCTCCACCAGCCACGCGCCCTGGCACGTGATCCCGGCTGACCGTAACTGGGTGCGAAATGCCGTGATCTCGCGGATCGTGCGCGAAACACTGGAAGAGATGGCCCCGCAATATCCGCAGCCGAAAGACTGGAACCCGGCCAGGATCAAGGTGGTGTGACGGGCATTCACTGTGCCGCGAGAAAAGCCTCGACGTCTGCCCTGGTGGGCGCCGCCGCGGAGGCTCCCTTCTTCGTGGTCGAGAGCGCGCCACAGGCAGCAGCGTAGCGCAGCGCCTGTTCCAGAGCCTGGCACTGTTCCAGCGCATGGGCGAGTCCGCCGTTGAAGCAATCACCGGCCGCCACCGTGTCGATCGCCTTCACCGTGAAGGCCGGGATCACTGTCTCGAGTCCGGGAGCCGCCACCGCCAGACCCTTGGCGCCGAGCTTCACCACGGCCACGGCCACCCCGCGGGCGCGGAGTTCGCGCGCTGCCTGCAAGCCCTGCGCCAGGGTTTCCGGCTGCCAGCCGAGCATCAGCCCGGCTTCGGTCTCATTGGGGGTTATGATGTCGACGGCTTGCAGCACCTCTGCCGCAAGGCCGCCCTCGGGTGCTGGCGCCGGATCGAGGATCACGGTCCCGCCATGACTTCTGACGATGGCGGCGGCGCCGAGCGAGGCGGCCAGCGGCACTTCCAGCTGCAACAGAAGCACCCTGGCCTTCTCAAGCGCCGGGCGGGCCCGCGCCACATCGCTTGCATCGACGCGCAGATTGCTGCCGCCGATCAAGGAAATATAGTTCTCGCCAGCCTCGCCCACATTGATGATGGCGATGCCGGTGGCTCCCGTTTCGTCATGCCGGACCAGCGCCATGTCAACGCCATGCAGGGCAAGCTCACGCTCCGCCGGCTTCGCGAAATCGTCATTGCCGAGCCGGCAGATGAAGGCGACCTCGCTGCCCAGCTTGCGCGCCGCCACCGCCTGGTTGGCGCCCTTGCCGCCGAGGCCCAGCTTGTATTCGTGGCCATGCAGGGTTTCGCCAGGCTTCGGCAGCCGGCGCATATAGGCCGTCACATCCATGTTGATGCTGCCAAAAACCGCGATCGTCATGCCTTTTCCCCCGCTCAGCTGTTGCGCTTGCGCGCCGCCAGCGTGCGCAGCCGCAGCGCATTGAGGCGGATGAAGCCCGCGGCATCCTTCTGGTCATAGGCGCCGCGGTCATCCTCGAAGGTCACGAGCGCGTCCTTGTAGAGTGACTTCGGCGACTTGCGGCCCGCCACGATGACATTGCCCTTGTAGAGCTTGAGCCGCACCGTGCCCTCGACATGCTCCTGGCTCTTGTCGATCATCGCCTGCAGCATCTCGCGCTCCGGCGAGAACCAGAAGCCGTAGTAGACGAGCTCGGCATATTTGGTGATGAAACTGTCCTTCAGATGCGCGGCCTCACGGTCGAGCGTCAGCGATTCGATGGCGCGGTGGGCCACCGAAAGAATGGTGCCGCCCGGCGTTTCATAAACGCCGCGCGACTTCATGCCGACAAAACGGTTTTCGACGAGGTCCAGACGCCCGATGCCATTGTCGTGGCCCAGGCGGTTCAGTTCGGTGAACAGCACCGCCGGCGGCATGCGCTTGCCGTCAATGGCGACGGGATCGCCTTTCAGGAATTCGATCTCGATATAGGTCGCCTTGTCCGGCGCCTCCTCCGGCGCGATGGTGCGCTGATAGACATAGGGCGGTGGCTCCTGCCAGGGGTCTTCCAGCACCTTGCCCTCGGAAGACGAATGCAGAAGATTGGCGTCAACCGAGAACGGCGCCTCGCCGCGCTTGTCCTTGGCCACCGGAATCTGATGCGTCTCGGCGAATTCGATCAAGTCAGTGCGGCTCTTGAAGGTCCATTCGCGCCATGGCGCGATCACCTTGATGTCCGGGTTCAGCGCATAGGCGGTAAGCTCGAAGCGCACCTGGTCATTGCCCTTGCCGGTGGCGCCATGGGCGATCGCGTCGGCCCCGGTATCGGCGGCGATCTCGATCAGGCGCTTGGCGATGAGCGGCCGCGCAATCGAGGTGCCGAGCAGGTATACGCCCTCATAGACGGCATTGGCGCGGAACATCGGGAAGACGAAATCGCGGATGAATTCCTCGCGCAGATCCTCGATGTAGATTTCCTTGATGCCCAGCATCTCGGCCTTCTTGCGGGCCGGGTCGAGCTCGCCCCCCTGGCCCAGATCGGCGGTGAAGGTGACGACCTCCGCGCCATATTCGGTCTGCAGCCATTTGAGGATGATCGAGGTGTCGAGCCCCCCGGAATAGGCGAGGACGACTTTCTTCACTTTCTGCTTCGGCATGGCTGGAGTCCCGGTTGGCGAACTGGACCGCCACCTATCACGCCGGGGCTTTGACCCGCAACTGGCGGCTAGGCTCCGGCCTCAAGCGCCATGCGTTCCCTGGCCCGCAGCTTCTGGCTTTCGCTTTTCAGCTGGCCACAGGCCGCCATGATGTCACGCCCGCGTGGCGTACGCACCGGCGAGGCATAGCCCGCGCGGTTCAGCACCTCGGCGAAGGCCTCGATGGTTTCCCAGTCCGAACACTCATATTGCGTGCCGGGCCAGGGGTTGAAGGGAATGAGGTTCACCTTGGCGGGAATGCCTTTGAGCAGCTGCACCAGGCGCTTCGCGTCAGCCGCCGAGTCATTGATGCCCTTCAGCATCACATATTCGAAGGTGATGCGGCGGGCGTTGGAAAGACCCGGATATTGCCGGCAGGCGCCCAGCAGCTCCTCGATGGGATACTTCTTGTTAAGCGGGACGAGCCGGTTGCGGATCTCGTCCGTCGTCGCGTGCAGCGAGATCGCCAGCATGCTGCCGATCTCGGCGCCGGCGCGCGGGATTTCCGGCACCACGCCGGAGGTCGAGAGCGTGATCCGCCGTTTCGACAGGGACAGCCCCTCGCCGTCCGAGATGATGTCGATCGCATCCTTCACATTGTCGAAGTTATAGAGCGGCTCGCCCATGCCCATCAGCACGATGTTGGTGATGTAGCGCCCGCCCAGCGGCGGATTGGCATTGGCCTCAATGTCGCGCGGCCAGTCCTTCACGCGGTCACGCGCCGTCATCACCTGGGCGGCGATCTCGCCGGCGGTGAGGTTGCGGACCAGTTTCTGGGTGCCGGTATGGCAGAATGTGCAGGTCAGCGTGCAGCCCACCTGCGAGGAGATGCAGAGCGTGCCGCGGTCTTCTTCCGGGATATAGACGGTTTCGATCTCATGGCGGGCGCCGCGCTCGTCCGGCGAAAGCCGCAGCAGCCATTTGCGCGTGCCATCGGCCGAGATCTGCTCGCTGACGATCTCCGGCCGCCCGATGACAAAGGTTTCATCCAGCCGCTGCCGCAACTCGCCGGCGATATTGGTCATCTCGGCAAAGGCGGTGACGCCACGGTGATAGATCCAGTGCCAGACCTGGCCCGCCCGCATGCGGCGCTGCTTTTCCGGCACGCCCACGCGGCCCATGGCCTCCGCCAGCGCCTGGCGGGTGAGGCCGATCAGCGACGGGCGCGGGTCATTGGGCAAGTAGCGCGGCGGCGCTTCGCGGGCGGTCAAGAGCGTGGTCATGCGATCGGCCATAGCACAGAAACCGGCGGAATTGCGAGCAGGCGGCGATTACCGCCCCGCTACTTGCAGGACTCGTCGATGGCCGCCAGCGCCGCCGAAATGCCGGCCAGCGAATAGCTGTCCACGGTCTCGGTGCCGCGCCAGGAGGTGCCGTGGACCTTCAACGAAGCACCGGCCCTCATGGCGGCGACGATCTTTTTGTCGGTGCCATTGTCCACCCAGGCGGTGTCGCCCTTGGAGAACATTTCATAGCTCTGAGAATCGATGGTGAGCTTCACCGGGCGGCCTTCCTTGAACGGATAGCCGATGATGGTGGATACCTCGCCCTTCACCGGCGGCTTGCGGCCAGGCATATGGGTGACAAGGAAGAACGCCGGATCGCGCTTCACGGATTTTGGCTCACTGGCCTTGGGCGTCGAGGACACGTAGCAAACCTTGCCGTCGCCGGACTCGAAGAAATAGGCGACCCAGTCCTCATAGACGCCGATCTGCTGGGGTTCGTTGCCAGCGAGGCCAAGCCCCGAGGACAAAAACAAGAAGGTGAGCGCCAGGGCGCCGGTTCGCCGGTTTTCAATCATGTGCGAAAGCTTAGTCTTGCCTGTTGGGGAAATCCATCGGGGTGACAGACCCAAAGATTCCGGCCCAATTTTGGCAAGCGGAAAACCTTAGGCGAAACTGGCCGGATGGCTGATTGCGGTGCAACATTTCATCGGCTAGCGTTGCGCCACAGAAACCGGGGTCCGCCACCATGGCCGCAGTCGAAAGCGAAGCGTTATCAGACACTTGTGTTGCCAATCTGGAAAGCCATCTGGACCAGGCGGCGGCCACGGTAGAGGCGTTGCTGGTCAAGGCCAAGGGGCGGCTGGCGGCGCGGCTGATGCCGGGTGGCAAGCTTTCCAGCCGGTTGCTGGACGAATCCCAGCATGCCGCGCATGGCCTCGCCTGGCTCGCCACCTATGCGGCAACCCTGCGCGAACTGGCCAGTTTCGCGGCCCGCCTGGCGGCCGGTGGCCAGCTTGGCGAGACCGAGCGTCTGACACTCCAGATCGCGGCGGGCGAGTACCTCAACCACGTGGCCGGCGGCATTCCCATGAACCAGGGGGAATTCGTGCGTCTCTCCGCCCTCGGGATCACCCGGTCGGAAATGGGTGGGCTTCATGAGCTGGTGTTGCTCGAGCGCGGCAACACGCCGGAGGCGCGCCGGAGGCTGGTGAGCCTGTTCGCGGACGGCAATTTCGGTTCCTCGGGCCTCGACGAGACCTTGTCCGGCATGCGCGATGCCATGCGCCGCTTCGTCGAGAGCGAAGTGGCGCCCCACGCCCACCAATGGCACCTCGACAATGCCTATGTGCCGATGGAGATCGTCAAGGCACTTGCCGAATTGGGCGTGTTCGCGCTGACCCTGCCCGAGGACTATGGCGGCATGGGCATGTCGAAGGAGGCCATGTGCGTGGTCTCGGAAGAGCTGTCGCGCGGCTGGATCGCCGTGGGCTCGCTCGGCACCCGCGCCGAGATCGCCAGCGAACTCATCCTGTGCGGCGGCACCCGCGAGCAGAAGGAGAAATGGCTGCCGAAGATCGCATCGGGCGAGGTGTTGCCCACCGCCGTCTTCACCGAGCCCAATACCGGCTCCGATCTCGGCTCACTGCGCACCCGCGCGGTGCGCGAGGGTGACGTTTACAAGATCACCGGAAACAAGACCTGGATCACCCACCCGGTGCGCGCCGATGTGATGACGCTGCTTGCCCGCACCAACCCCGACGAGACCGGCTACAAGGGCCTTTCGATGTTCCTCGCCGAGAAGCCGCGCGGCAGCGATGACGATCCGTTTCCGGCCGAGGGCATGTCCGGCGGCGAGATCGAAGTGCTGGGCTACCGCGGCATGAAGGAATATGAAATCCGCTTCGAGGATTTCGCGGTCAAGGCCGAGAACCTGCTGGGCGGCATCGAGGGCCAGGGCTTCAAGCAACTGATGCAGACTTTCGAGGCCGCCCGAATCCCGACGGCGGCGCGCGCCGTCGGCGTCGCTCAGAGCGCCCTTGACGAGGGCCTTGGCTATGCCCGCGACCGGGTGCAGTTCGGCCAGCCGATCATCGCTTTCCCGCGCATTGCCGACAAGCTGGCGCTGATCGCCGCCGAGGTGATGGCGGCGCGCCAGCTCACGCTGTTTTCGGCGCGCGAGAAGGACGCCGGCCGCCGCTGCGACCTCGAGGCAGGCATGGCCAAGCTGCTGGGCGCGCGGGTGGCCTGGGCGGCGGCCGACAACGCGCTGCAAATCCACGGCGGCAACGGCTTCGCGCTCGAATATCCGATCAGCCGCATCCTGTGCGATGCCCGCATTCTCAACATCTTCGAGGGCGCCGCGGAAATCCAGGCGCAGGTGATCGCCCGCCGCCTGCTCGAGGGTGGCAACTGAGCGGCGTGGCGCGGGCCATTCTCATCACCGGCTGCTCCTCCGGCATCGGCTGGCATTGCGCGCTGGGCATGAAGGCCCGCGGCTGGCGGGTGCTGGCCACGGCGCGGCGGGAGGAAGATCTGGCCCGGCTGCGGGCCGAAGGGCTGGAAGCGCTGGCGCTTGACTATGCCGCGCCCGCCTCGGTCGCCGCCTGCGCGGAGGAAACCTCACGCCTCACCGGCGGCAGGCTCGACGCGCTGTTCAACAACGGCGCCTATGGCCAGCCGGGCGCGGTCGAGGATCTGACGCGCGAGGTCTTGGAGGCGTAATTCGCCGCCAATTTCTTCGGCTGGCACCAGTTGACCCGCGCCTGTCTGCCGCTGATGCGCGCCAATGGCCATGGCCGGATCGTGCAATGCTCCTCGGTGCTGGGGCTCGTCGCGCTGAAATGGCGGGGCGCCTACAATGCCTCGAAATTCGCGATCGAGGGCCTGTCGGATACGCTGCGGCTGGAGCTCAAGGGCTCCGGCATTTTCGTCTCGCTGATCGAGCCGGGGCCGATCACCAGCAAATTCGTGGAAAACGCCCGCCAGCATTTCGAACGCAACATCGACGACACCCAGTCGCACTACCGGGAGGCCTATGCCGGCCAGCGCGCCCGTTTCGCTCGCGGTGGTTCGTCCCGCTACAAGCTGGGGCCGGAAGCGGTGCTGGAAAAACTCATCCATGCGGTGGAATCGCCCCGGCCAAAGGCCCGCTATTACGTGACCAAACCGACCCATTACATGGCGCTCGCCCGCCGCCTGCTGCCGCAGCGCATGCTGGACGGGCTGCTCGACAAGGCGTCCGACTGAGTCATCCGATCTTGACGGGAGGCCGCCCCGGGGCCATGCAGGGTCAGGTTCCGGAGGCTCCCTCGATCATGGATTACATCAGTTATGTTGCGGTGGGCGCGGTGGCGGTTGTGCTGCTGCTGGGGCTCGTCAACATGTTCCGCGGCGGCTCCGCCAATACCTCGCAAAAGCTGATGCGCTGGCGGGTAGGTCTGCAGGCATTGGCCATATTGGTGCTGATGCTGACGCTCTATTTCACCCAGCGCTGAGGCTTGATCTCCGGGCCCCCACTCCCCATTTCATCGCCAGGTCTGTCTGGGAGGGCATCGCCATGATTCTGACGCGCGAAGAAACCGAGGTGAAGGAGAAGTTCTTCCCCAAGCTGGCGCGCGTTCTGGCCCGCGTGCCTTTCGCGGAGGATCTGGCTGCCGCCTATTATTGCGCCTTCGACCGGGCGACACCCCTCAAGGCCAAGGGCATCCTGCTGGGCGCCATCGCCTATTTCGTGCTGCCCGCCGATGCGGTGCCGGATTTCGTGCTGGGGCTTGGCTTCACCGACGATCTCGCCGTGCTGCTGACGGCCGTCAATGTGGTCAGGACCCATGTGACGGCGGCCCACCGCGCCCGCGCCCGTGAGACGCTCGCCCGCCTCAGGCGCGGCGAGCAGGTTGCCGGGTGACGATCAGCACCGCGCCAGCGCACACCGCCATGCCGAGGACCTGAACCAGCGTCAGGGTTTCGCCGAACAGGCCATAGGCCATCAGCGCCGAAACGCCGGGCACGAGAAAGATCAGGCTCGCCACGCGGCCCACATCGCCCAGCCGGATCAGCAGCATCAGCAGCGTGATCGCCCCCAGCGACAGCACGATCACCGACCAGGCGAGCGCGAACCAGGCCTGGAACGTGCCATCAAAACGCATCTCCTCGGTGAGCAGCGCCGCCGCCAGCACCACCAGCGTCGCCCCGGCATATTGCCAGGCGCCGCCGCTGGCCAGGTTGAGCGCGGTGGCAAAGCGCTTCTGATAGACGGTGCCGAATGAGATCGACAGCGCACCCAGCACATTGACAGCGACCGTCAGCGGCGTGATGCCCCCGGTGAGCCCGCCCTGCAGCTTGGGCGAAACGACCAGCGCCACGCCGAGAATGCCGATGGCCAGCCCCAGCCAGTGGCGGAGCGAGATCGGCTCTCCCACCATCCGCGCGGCAAGAATGGCCGTCATCAGCGGTTGCAGCCCGACGATCAGCGCCGAGACCCCCGCCGGCATGCCATGGGCCACCGCCCAATAGACCGGGCCCAGATAGCCGCCATGCAGGAAGGCGCCGGCAACGGCGGCATGCAGCGCCGGCCTGGCGCCCGGCCACGGCGCCCGGATGGCCAGCGCGATCAGCACGAACAGGACCCCGGCCAGCGGAAAACGGATGGACAGGAAGGCAAGCGGGCTGGCATGGGGCGCTGAATACCTTGCAACGATGAAGCCCGTCGCCCACATAACAACGAGTAGGACAGGCGCCGCGGCGATCAGCAGGCGGGTGGCGGGGGCATTGCTCATGGTGCCCGCCATTTGCACAGGTTTTCGTGGCAACGGGAAACGGAATTGTGAGGAGAGCCCATGTTTGACCCGCAGAAGCTTCTGGAACAGGTATTGGGCGGCGCCCGCAGCCCCGATGGCAAGCCGCAGGCGGGCCTGTCGCCCGATCTCATCAAAGGGCTGGCGGCCGGCGGCGTGGCCGGTGGCCTGGCCGGCATCCTGCTCGGCGGCAAGACCTCCAAGAAGCTTGCCAAGGGCGCGGTCAAGCTGGGCGGTACCGCGGCCCTCGCGGGTCTCGCCTACAAGGCCTATACGCAGTGGCAGGCCTCGCGCAACGCCGGGGCCGCCGGCGAAGTTCCGCCCATGAAGGACATCACGCCCGCCGCTGAAGGAACACCTTTCCTGCCCGCCCCCGCGCCGCAGCGCGAGGCCATGAGCCTTGCCATTCTGCGCGCCATGATCGCCGCCGCCAAGGCCGACGGGCAGATCGACGCGGCCGAACAAAGCCGCATCTTCGCCAAGCTTGACGAATTCCACGTCGATAACGAGGCCAAGGCCTTCATCATCGATGAATTGCGCAAGCCGCTGGACATCGATGCGGTGGTCAGGGCCGCCACCACGCCGGAACTGGCGATCGAGATCTATGCCGCCTCCTGCCTCGCCATCGACCCGGACGATCCCGCCGAGCAGGCCTATCTCGCCATGCTCGCCTCGCGCCTCAAGCTTGATCCGGGGCTCAAGGCCGCCGTGGAGGCGGAAGCCAGCAAGGCAGTGGCCTGAAGCGCGCGGCTGGGCTATTGAGCGGCGATGACCGCGAGGCCCGAGGATGACAGCCCCAGCATTGCCGCGCTGGCGCGCGAAAGCTTCTACCGGCTGTTCGCCGACGAAGCGATTCCGCTGGCCGGCAACATTGCCTTCCGCATCGTCTTCTCGCTGTTTCCGTTCCTGATCTTTCTGACCGCGCTCGCCGGGTTCTTCGGCAACGAGGATCTGGCCGAGGGCGTCGTCAACTACCTTCTCGAAGTGGCGCCCGCCGAACTGGTCAAGCCGCTGGCGCCCGAAATCCGGTCGATCCTCACGGTGCCGCGCACCGGGCTTCTCTCGGTCTCGGCGCTGATCACGATCTGGAGCGCCATGGGCGGGGTGGACAGCGTGCGTGTGGGCCTCAACCGTGCCTATGACCTGCGCGAGACGCGGAGTTACTGGCATATCTATGCGTTGGACATCCTGTTCGTGATCAGTTCGGCCGTCTTCCTTCTGGTCTTCGCCCTGCTCATCGTGTTCGCGCCACTGCTGCTGCAGCAGATCGAGACCCATGCGCCCAGCCTGCGCGGCCACCTCGTGACGCTGGAACAGCTGCGCTATCCGATCGGCATCCTGCTGCTCACCGTGGGCCTGCTGATCTGCCACAGGGTGCTGCCCGCGCGGGCGCACGGCATACTGGCGCTGCTGCCAGGCGTACTGCTCACCGTGCTGGCCTGGGTGATCATGTCCTCGGCCTTCTCGATCTATCTCGTAAAATTCAATACCTTCGCCTCGACCTACGCCTCGCTGTCAGGCGTATTCACGGCGATGTTCTTCGTCTATCTCGCGGCGCTGGCGCTGATCCTCGGCGGCGAGGTGAACCGGGTTCTGGAAATGCGCCGCCTTTTGCGCAACGAACGCTATCTGCAACAGCATGATGGCGAGGTCTGAGCCCGCGCAATCCCGGCATTTACCGCTTTCGTGGGCTCAGCAAGGCGCGCGTGCCCCGGCACTGGAACTGGGCTGAATTTCGCTATAAGATTGAATAATGATGATATGCCTTCCGCTTGGCTCAAAAAGACAACTTAAGATGTATGTTCGTGGCCGGTCACCGTCGGATATGAGGCGCCCCCCGGGGATTCCCGCATATCCCCGCCGTTACGTCAACTTAACCCGGCTGCGCCTTCCCGCATGAGAATCCTGATCGTCGAGGACGAGGACCGCATCGCCCGGGATCTCGCTGATGCCGTAACGGCAGCTGGCTATGTTGCCCAGATTGTGGCGGATGGCGAGGAGGCCTGGTTCAAGGGTGGCACCGAGGCCTATGCGGCGATCATTCTCGATCTTGGTCTGCCGGGCATCGACGGCCTCTCTATCTTGAAGCGCTGGCGCCAGGAAGGTGTTGCCACGCCGGTTCTGGTGCTCACCGCGCGGGGTGCATGGTCTGACCGGGTTGGCGGCATCGATGCCGGCGCGGACGACTACCTTTCGAAACCGTTCCGCATCGAGGAGGTGCTGGCGCGTCTCAGGGCGCTGATCCGGCGCTCGGCCGGACGGGTCGAGCCGCTGATCGCGGTGGGTCCCGTCACCCTCGATCCGCGCAGCCGCGAGGTGATGGTCGACGGCGTGCCCACCAGCCTGACGCCGCTCGAGTTCCGTCTCTTGAACTACCTGTTCCATCACCGCGGCCGCATCGTCTCGCAGACCGAACTCAGCGAGGCGCTGTATTCGCATGATCATGAGCGCGACACCAACGCCATCGAGGCGCTGGTGGGCCGCCTGCGCCGCAAGCTCAAGGCCGACGTGATCGAAACCCGGCGCGGTTTCGGCTACATTGTCAATCCGCCCGAGAAATGAGCACCGGCTCGCTGCGCGTGAGGCTGCTCGCCGCGGCGGCGATCCTGATCGTGCTTGCCCTGTTCCTAAGCGGCCTGGCGCTGATGCAGCTGTTCGAGGGCCAGATGCGCGAGCGTCTGCTGAGCAGCCTCGAAAACGACAAGGCGCAGCTGGTGGGCCGCGTCGAGGTGTTGCCAGACGGACAGCTCGATCTGCCGCAGCCGCTCGCTGACCCGCGCTACCAGCAGCGCGAAGGCCGGCGCTACTGGCAGATCGTCAACAAATCGGCACCGGCCGAGGGCAGCATGCCGCATGTCCTGAGTTCGCCGTCCGCCAAAGGTCTCGATCTCGAAGCGGCGGCAAATGCCGAGCCCTCACGCGAGAGGCTTATCGTGGTGCGCCGGAACATCGCGCTGGGCGGGGCCGATCTCTCGTTTCTCCTCGCGGCCAGCCGGGATGAGCTCAGCGTGCCGCTGGCCGAACTGCGCAACCAGCTGCTGCTCGCCTTCTCGGTCATCGCCGTGGTGCTGATTGGCGCGGGTTGGTTGCAGGTCATGGTGGGGCTGAGCCCGCTCAGGCAATTGCGCGCCCAGCTTGCCGCGATTGGCCGCGGCGCGGCGCAGCGCATCTCCGGCAGGTTTCCGGACGAGGTGGCGCCGCTGGTCGCCGAGTTCAACCAGGTGCTGGACCAGCGCGACGCCTCGCTCGAGCGCGCCAGGCGGCGGGCGGGCGACCTCGCGCATGGCCTCAAGACGCCGCTGTCGGTGCTGTCAGCGATTGCCCGCCAGCTGCGCAAGGACGGCCGCGAGCATGAAGCCCGCGACATCGAGGAGCAGGCGGACGCCATGCTGCGCCACGCCGAGCAGGCGCTGGTGCGGGCCAGGCTTTCCAGCGGCAAGGGCCATGGCGCGGTCAGCCTGGCGCCCGCCGTCAACAAGGTGGTGGCCGCGGTGAGCCGGCTGCCCGGCGCCGAAGACCTCGAATTTGACATCGCCATTCCCGCCAGCGCCGAAGCGGCCATCGACCCTGACGACCTGACCGAACTTCTCGGCAATCTCCTCGACAATGCCCGCAAATGGGCCAAGACCACGGTGCGCGTAGGCTACGCGGCGCCCGTGCTGGCGATCGAGGATGACGGGCCGGGCGTTCCGGAGGCCGAACTGGCGCGCATCGGCGAGCGCGGCCGCCGGCTGGACGAGAGCAAGCAGGGCTCCGGGCTGGGCCTGTCCATCGTCGCCGACATTGCCGACATCTATGGATTTGCCGTCATCTACGGGCGCTCCGCGCTGGGGGGTCTCAAGGTCGAGATCCGCCTCTGACTTGCATTATCGGGGCTTTTTTGCTTTACCAACCCTCGTTCAAGCCGCCTGGCCTGTAAAGGGCATGCCATGGCGGCTTTCTAACGCTTTGAAAGGAATAAGCAAAATGCCCAAAATGAAAACCAAGTCCTCGGCCAAGAAGCGGTTCCGGGTGACGGCCTCCGGCAAGATCAAGGCCGGCCAGGCCGGCAAGCGCCATGGCATGATCAAGCGCACCAACAAGCAGATCCGCAACCAGCGCGGCACCATGGTTCTGGCGCCCGGCGATGAACGCCTGGTCAAGATCCACATGCCCTATCTCGCCAAGTAAGCCGGAGGACTTAAACCATGCCACGTTCAAAGGGCGGCACCGTCGCCCGCAAGTCCCACAAGAAGGTGATCAAGCAGGCGAAGGGCTATTTCTCCCGCCGCAAGAACATCTTCCGCGTCGCCGTGCAGGCCGTCGAGAAGGCCGAGCAATATGCCTATCGCGACCGCCGCACCAAGAAGCGCAACTTCCGCGCCCTGTGGATCCAGCGCATCAATGCCGCGACGCGCGACCTCGGCCTGACCTATGGCCGATTTATTCACGGCCTGGCCAAGGCCGGGATCGAGGTTGACCGCAAGGTCCTCGCCGATCTCGCCGTGCACGATCAGGCCGCCTTCGCCGCGCTCGTCGAGAAGGCAAAGGCCGCGCAGGCCTGAGCGGGCCTGGCGCTTCCGTCGCACGTCGAATTCCGATCGCCTTGACCGGGCCACATGGTGTCTACCCGGACACCTGTGCCCGGTCATGTTGTTTCAAAGGACCAGAAGATGAGCCTTGCTACGCTTGAACAGTCGATCCTCGCCGAGATCGAAGCCGCAGCCGATGAGGCCGCCCTCGAGGCCGTGCGCGTGGCGGCGCTTGGCAAGAAGGGCACGGTCTCCGAGCGCATGAAGGCGCTGGGCGCCATGAGCCCGGATGAACGGCGCGAAGCTGGTGCTGCCCTCAACCTGCTGAAGGACCGGGTGAGCGAGGCGATCGCGGCGCGCAAGACAAGGCTTCAGGACCTGGCGCTTGATGCGCGGCTTGCCGCCGAGAAGATCGACGTCACGCTGCCGGCGCGCCCGCAAACGTCCGGCACCGTGCATCCGGTTTCGCAGGTGTGGGAAGAGGTGGTGCAGATTTTCGGCGACCTTGGCTTTGCGGTGGCAGAAGGCCCGCATATCGAGGATGATTTTCACAATTTCGACGCGCTGAACATTCCGCCCGAGCACCCCGCGCGCCAGGAGCATGACACGTTCTTCTTCCATGAGAAGCCGGACGGCTCGCGCATGCTGCTGCGCACCCACACGAGCCCGGTGCAGATTCGCACCATGCTGGCCTCGAAGCCGCCCATCCGCATCATAGCACCCGGCCGCACCTTCCGCTGCGACTCGGACATGACCCACACGCCGATGTTCAACCAGGTCGAGGGCCTGGTGATCGACGAGACCGCGACACTCGCCAACCTCAAATGGATCCTCGCCGAGTTCTGCAAGGCGTTCTTCGAGGTCGACGATGTGAAGATGCGCTTCCGCGCCTCGCATTTCCCGTTTACCGAGCCGTCGATGGAAGTCGACATCCAATACTCGCGCGAAGGCGGGCAATTGAAGATCGGCACCGGCGACAAATGGCTTGAAATCCTGGGGTCCGGCATGGTGCATCCGAACGTGATCCGGGCCGGCGGCATGGACCCAGACCGCGTGCAGGGCTGGGCCTTCGGCATGGGGATCGACCGCATCGCGATGCTGAAATATGGCATTCCGGATCTCCGCGCCTTCTTCGAGGCCGATCTGCGCTGGCTGCGCCACTACGGCTTCCGGGCGCTGCAGGTGCCGAGCCTGGCGGGAGGGCTGTCATGATGGCCGCAGGGGAGATGCGGGGGATCTGATGCGCGAAGGCCAGAAAGCCACCGCCGCGCGCCGCTTGCGCAGGGATGAAACCTTCGCCGAGAAACGGCTGTGGGAACAGCTGCGTAATCGCAAACTTGGCGGTCACAAATTCGTTCGTCAATCGCCTGCCGGGCCCTACGTCGTTGATTTCGTGTGCCGGACTTCGAAACTCATGGTCGAGGTGGACGGAGCAACCCATTCGACACCAGCGGAGCTTGCATACGATAAGGCACGCACCGGTTATCTCGAAGCCCAGGGCTTTCGTGTCTTGCGCTTTCAGAACGATGAAATTCTCAGTGGCATGGACGAGGTGCTGACCGCCATCATGCAAGCTCTTGGCCATTCCCCCTCACCTACCCCATCACTGCGTGATGGGTCCCCTTCCTCTCCCGCAGGCGGGAGAGGACATTCTGCACCTCGTTCGTCCTCTCCCGCGCGCGGGAGAGGAAGGGGCCCCAACGAAGTTGGGGGAGGTGAGGGCGCGGCATAAGGAAGAACATCAATGAAATTCACCCTCTCCTGGCTGAAAGATTACCTCGACACCAGCGCCACGCTGGACGAGATCTGCGAAGGCCTGATCGGCGTCGGCCTCGAAGTGGAAGAGGTCTCCGACATGACGGCGGCGCTGGCCCCGTTCAAGGTGGGCTATGTGCAGCATGCTGACAAGCACCCTAACGCCGACAAGCTGCGGCTGTGCAAGGTCGAGACGGATACCGGCCTGATCCAGGTGGTGTGCGGCGCGCCCAATGCGCGCACCGGCATCAAGGGCATCATCGCGCTGCCCGGCGCCTATGTTCCCGGCACGAAAATCACCCTCGAAAAGGGTGTGATCCGCGGTGAAGCGTCCGAAGGCATGCTGTGCTCGGAACGTGAGCTCCTCATTTCAGACGAGCACAACGGCATCATCGAGGTGGCCGAAAGCTGGCCCATCGGCACGCCCGCGGCCAGGGCGCTGGGTCTCGACGATCCGATGATCTATGTGAAGGTAACGCCGAACCGCCCCGATGCGCTGGGCGTCTATGGCATTGCCCGTGATCTTGCCGCCAAGGGCCTGGGCACGCTGAAGCCGCTTACTGCGCCAAAGGTGGAAGGGCGTTTCGATTCGCCCATCAAAGTGGCGCTGGATTTCCCGGATGGCGACACGAAGCCATGCCCGCTCTTTGTGGGCCGCTACATCAGGAACGTAAAGAACGGGCCGTCGCCCGACTGGCTGCAGCGCCGCCTGAAGGCGATCGGCCTGCGGCCAATCTCCACGCTGGTCGATATCACCAACTACATCACTTTCGCCTATGGCAGGCCACTGCATGTGTTCGACGCCGATAAAGTGAAAGGCAACATCCGCGCGAGGCTTGCCCACGCGGGCGAGACTCTCGCGGCACTCGACAACAAGACTTACACACTGAATTCCGACATGACGGTGATTGCCGATGACGCGGGGCCGGAGGCCATTGCCGGCATCATCGGCGGCTCGGCCTCGGGCTGCACCGATGAAACGGTGAACGTATTCCTGGAAGCGGCCTATTTCGATCCGCTGCGCACTGCCGCCACCGGCCGCAAGCTCGGCATCACGTCGGACGCCCGCTACCGTTTCGAACGTGGCGTGGACCCGGCCTTTACGCCCGTTGGCGCCGAGATCGCCACCCGCATGATCCTCGAACTTTGCGGCGGCGAGGCCTCCAACCTCGTCATCGCCGGCGCCGTGCCCGATACAGCGCGGAGCTACGCGCTGCCGGCAGCGCGCGTGGCCTCACTGGCTGGCATCGACATTCCGCTGGCGCGGCAGAAGGATATTCTCTCTGCCCTCGGCTTCGGCGTCAGCGAAGAGACGGACAAGCTTGTCTGCGCGGTTCCCTCCTGGCGGCCGGACATTCATGGCGAGACCGATCTCGTCGAGGAGGTCTGCCGCATCTATGGCCTCGACAATATCCCGCCGCAGCCGATGGCGCGGCCGAGCGCCATCGCGAAGCCGGTGCTCACGCCGCTGCAAAAACGCATGCTGGCGGCGCGGCGCATGCTCGCCGCCCGTGGTTTCAACGAGGCGATCACCTGGGCCTTCCTGCCCGAGGCACAGGCCAGGCTGTTCGGCGGCGGCAAGCCGGAGCTGAAGCTCGCCAATCCGATCTCCTCCGAACTCTCCGACATGCGCCCCTCGCTGCTGCCGAACCTGATCGCCGCCGCCGGCCGCAACATGGACCGTGGCTTTGCCGACCTGATGCTGGCGGAAGTTGGCCACGCCTATGCCGGTGACCGGCCGCAGGACGAGACCCTGCGCGCCGCCGGCAGCCGCCGTGGCGCCTTTACGGGCCGCAATGTGCATGGTGGCGCGCGGGCCGTCGACGCCTTCGACGCCAAGGCCGATGCGCTGGCGGTGCTGGAGGCCGCGGGGGCATCCGTCTCCACCCTGCAGGTGGTGGCCGGCGGGCCGGACTGGTTCCACCCCGGCCGCTGCGGCACCATCCAGATGGGGCCGCAGAATAAGCTTGGGGTCTTCGGCGAGCTTCATCCGCGCATTCTCGCCGCCATGGATGTCAAAGGCCCGCTTGTGGGTTTTGAGATCGTGCTCAATGCCATTCCGGTGCCGAAGTCGCGCGGCGCCACGCGCGCCGCGCTGGTGATTTCCGATCTCATGCCACTCACCCGCGATTTCGCCTTCGTGGTCGATGATGGCGTCGAGGCGGAGAAGCTGGTCAAGGCGGCGCGCGGCGCCGACAAGGCGCTGATCGCGGATGTCACGGTGTTCGATCTCTACAAGCTGGATGGCGGCAAGACATCGCTCGCCATCGAGGTCACGCTGCAGCCGCGCGACAAGACGCTGACTGAGCCGGAGATCGAAGCGGTATCGGCGCGGATCGTGCAGGCCGTGAGCAAGGCGACCGGCGGCACCTTGCGGAGCTAGACCGGGATGACCAGCGCGCGTAACAAGGTGCTTGCGGAGCTCAAGGCTCACCACAAATCTGGTGCGCCGCGCGACATGCGCCGCGCCTTCGACGGCAATCCGGCGCGCTTCAGGGACTTCTCGGCGCGCAATGATGATCTGCTGCTCGATTATTCGAAATGCGCGGTGAATGCCCGCACCATGGCGCTGCTCGCAACGCTCGCTCAGGTGGCGGATGTGGAAGCCAGGCGCGATGCCATGTTCGATGGTGCAGCCATCAATGCCACCGAAGGCCGCGCCGTGCTGCACACCGCGCTTCGCAACCGCGCCAACAGGAAGGTGCTGGTGAACGGCCGCGATGTGATGCCCGATGTCAATGCGGTGCTCGCCGCCATGGCGGCCTTCGCCAGCCAGCTGCGCGCATCGAGGATCACCGATGTGGTGAACATCGGCATTGGCGGATCGGACCTGGGCCCCGCCATGGCCACGCTGGCGCTAGCCCCTTATCATGACGGGCCGCGGCTGCATTTCGTATCCAATGTCGATGGCGCGCATCTCGCCGATACGCTGAAACGGCTGAAGCCGGAAACCACGCTGTTTCTGATCGCCTCCAAGACCTTCACGACGATCGAGACCATGACCAATGCCCGCTCGGCGCGGCGGTGGATCGCCGAAACGCTTGGCGAGAAGAAAGTCGGCGCGCATTTCGCCGCCATTTCCACCGCCATCGGCAAGGTGAGGGACTTCGGCATCCCCGAGGACCGCATCTTCGGCTTCTGGGAGTGGGTGGGTGGGCGCTATTCGATCTGGTCGGCGATCGGGCTGCCGCTGATGATCGCCATCGGGCCACAGAATTTCATCCGCTTCCTCGAGGGCGGCCATGCCATGGACCGGCACTTCCGCGATGCGCCGGCGCTTCGCAACCTTCCCATGCTGATGGGCCTCCTCGGCGTCTGGCACCGCAGCATCTGCGGCTATGCCGCGCGCGCCGTCATCCCCTACGACCAGCGGCTGGCGCGATTTCCCGCCTATCTCCAGCAACTCGACATGGAATCGAACGGCAAGTGCGTGCGGCTTGACGGCAAGCCGGCGGGCGTCACCGGCCCCATCGTGTGGGGTGAGCCCGGCACCAATGGCCAGCATGCCTTCTTCCAGCTTCTGCACCAGGGCACGGATATCATTCCCGTGGAGTTTCTCATCGCCGCGGAGCCGCATGAACAGGGTATGGCCGAACACCATGCGCTGCTGGTGGCCAATTGCCTGGCGCAGTCGCAGGCCCTGATGCGCGGCCGTACCCGCCGGGAGGCCGAAGCGCAGCTTCTCGCCATGGGGAAAAGCAAGGCGGAGGCCCGGGCGCTCGCCCCGCACCGCGAGTTTCCTGGCAACCGCCCATCGCTGACGCTCGCCTACCGCAAGCTCGACCCGATGACCCTCGGCCGCCTGATCGCGCTTTATGAGCACCGGGTGTTCGTGGAAGCCGCCATCTGGAACATCAATGCTTTCGACCAATGGGGCGTCGAACTCGGCAAGGAACTGGCCACCGCCCTGCAGCCGGTGGTCGAGGGGAAAGCCCGCGCCAGCGGGCTCGATTCCTCCACCGCCGGCCTCGCCGCCTATCTGCGGAAATTGAGCTGACAGGGAGGTTCAACGGCTTGACCTGAGGGACGCGGTACCTGGGCTCTTCTGCGGCCGCGGCCTCAATTCTGAAGGACAAACTGTTAAACTGTCATTTCAGCGCATCTGCTTTTTCAATGCCGCTGGCGGCGGCGAATCTGTCCTTAAGCCGCCATCGCCAGATCAGCCGGCGTGTAGTCGTAGCCCAGGTCCTCGGCGACCGCCTTGTAGGTGACCTTGCCATTGGCGACGTTGAGGCCGTTGCGCAGGTGCGGATCGTCCGCCAGCGCCTTCTGCCAGCCCTTGTTGGCGATCGCCAGCGCGAAGGGAAGAGTCACGTTGTTGAGGGCGTAGGTCGATGTGCGGGCAACGCCGCCCGGCATATTGGCCACACAATAGTGGATCACGCCATCGACCACATAGGTGGGCTCGGCATGGGTGGTGGCCTTCGAGGTTTCAGCGCAGCCGCCCTGATCGATGGCGACATCGACAAGTACAGAGCCCGGCTTCCAGTCCTTCAGCATGGCCCTGGTGACGAGCTTCGGCGCAGCAGCGCCAGGGATCAGCACGCCGCCGATCACCAGATCGGCCGTGGCGCATTCGTCCTCCACCGCGCCTTGCGTCGAATATATCGTCTTGATGGACGTGCCGAAGCGGGCGACCAGCTCTTCCATGCGGTCGGTGTTCTTCTCGAGGATGGTGACGTCCGCCCCCATGCCGAGCGCGATGATCGCCGCATTGGTGCCGACCACGCCGCCGCCGAGGATGACGACCTTGCCCGGCGCCACGCCGGGAACGCCGCCCAGCAGCACGCCGCGCCCGCCTTGCGCCTTCTCCAGGCAATGGGCGCCCGACTGCACCGACATGCGCCCCGCGACCTGGCTCATCGGCGCCAGCAAGGGCAAGCCGCCGCGCGGCGAGGTGACCGTCTCATAGGCGATGCAGATGGCGCCGGAGGCGACCAGATCCTTGGTCTGGGCCGGATCGGGCGCGAGATGGAGATAGGTGTAGAGGATCTGGCCCGGGCGCAGCATCTTGCGCTCATTGGCCTGCGGCTCCTTGACCTTCACGATCATGTCCGCCCTGGCGAAGATTTCCGCTGCCGTGGGGATGATTTTGGCGCCGGCCTGGACATAATCGGCATCGCTGGCGCCGATCCCGGCGCCGGCATTGGCCTCGACCCACAGCTGGTGGCCGTGGCGCACCGCCTCGCGCACCGAGGTGGGGGTCATGCCCACCCGGTATTCGTGATTCTTGATCTCTTTTGGAACGCCGATCAGCATGAAAGTTCCTCCCTTTCCTGACCTCGGAAATATATCAAAACCGGCTGAAATGAATTCCCGAAGACCAGGCCGGAGCAGTGCAGCATTGATAATTCATTCGAAGATATGATATGTTTCTCGAATGAAACCGCACGAACTTGACCGGACAGACAAGATCATCTTGTCCGAGCTTCAGAAAAACGCGCAACGGCCGGTGGCCGAGCTGGCCGAACGGGCAGGCCTTTCGGCGTCCTCCTGCCACCGCCGGGTGAAGCTCCTGGAAGAGGCGGGCGTGATCCAGAGCTACAGCGCCAATCTCGACCGAACGGCGCTTGGTCTCGCCAATGAGTTCTTCGTCGAGGTGTCCCTCTCGGCCCAGACGGAAGAGGCCTTCGAGAAATTCGAAACCGCGGTGCAGCGGGTGCCGGAGATTCTCGAATGCCATCTGATGAGCGGGCAGTTCGACTATCTCTTGCGGGTGGCGGCCGCAGATGCCGCCGACTACGAGCGCATCCACCGCTCGCGCATCTCCAGGCTGCCCGGCGTGCAGCGCATCCAGTCGTCGCTGGCTTTGCGCACTGTCAAGGGCTGGGCCGGATATCCAATTTAGATGTTATCTCTCAATAGGTTGTACATCCAGCGTAGCACCCGGTCGACGTTTTTCGGCCGCGCGCGAACGGGCGTTTCAGGCAGTCATGTTGCCGATCACCGGTTGCCATCGGCATCGCGGTGGCGAGGCGCCGTCAGCCCGGCGTGTAAACGCGGGTTGTTTCCGGGTCGTCCCAGGAGAAGGGCAGCGACAGAAGCTCGCGCCAAGCCTCCTCGCTGATTTTCCAGTTGGCCCAGGCCACGGTCTCAGCGATGCGCTCAGGCTTGCTGACGCCGAGGATTGTCGAATCGATGCGCGGATCGCGGAGCGAGAATTGCAGCGCCGCGGCGCCGGGCGGAATGCCATGGCGGGCGCAGACCTCCTCCACCTTGCGAATCGGCTCCAGCACGGCGTCGGAAGCTTCCTGATAAACATAGCGCCGGTGGTTGGCCGCTCCCTTGGCCAGTGCGCCGCTGGCATAGGGGGCGGCGTTGAACACCGCCATGCCGCGGCTCTTGGCGAGCTCGATCAGCGGCTCGGCATTGCGGTTGACCAGCGTGTAGCGGCTGTGGGTGATGATGGCGTCGAAATCCCAGTCGCGCATGATCGGCATCATGATGTCGACGCGGCCCGCCGCCAGGCCCACGGCGTCGGCCAGACCTTCCTCCTTGATGCGCATAAGTTCATCGAGCGCCCCGCCAGGGCGCGTCACCTCGGAGAGGCTGGCGGCATATTCAGGGTCATGCAGATGCAGAATCTGCACCTTGCTCACGCCCAGCGCCGCGAGGCTCTCCTCGATCGAGCGCCGCGCCTGGGCGGCGTCAAAGCGGCGGTTCTCCATATCGCGGTCAAGCTTGGTGGAAAGGATGCGGCCTTTGGGCCAGCCGCCCAGTTCGCGCACCACCCGGCCGATCAGCGCCTCGCTGCGCCCGAGGCCATAGTTCCGGGATGTGTCCAGAAAACCATGGGGCTCGGCCAGGATGGCGTGAATCGTGGCCAGCGCCCGGTCCTCGCCAACGCTGTAGCCATAGGTGTCCGGCATGTTGGCCAGTGCCGTGGCGCCATAGCCGATGCGCGGTACGCTCACCCCGGTATTGCCGATCTTGACAAGGCTGGTCATGGTCTCGCGCTCCCCTGCGGTTTTCAAACCCATCCTAGCTGATGACCGGGGCGATGGCCATGGCAGGACGAAAGTCACGCTGCGAAGAGCGGAAATGCAGCCTAAACCGGGCATTTTCTGCGCCACCGACAATTCTTCGGCAGACCGCTTGACAGTGAGTATGTTGGGGGACTATATGCGGAGTTGCTGAGGGACGGCGGTGCTTTTGGGCGCTGTTGGTTTTTTGGTGGCTGATCCTGACAGGACGGAGGTCTGCTGGGTGCCCTGGGAGGGGTGTCCGGTTGGTTTTTTGCCGGTTGGGACAGGG
>NZ_JBJTER010000060.1:0-2948 GCF_046093005.1 Aestuariivirga sp. | reverse complement strand
AGCCGCGTCACGTCATACCAGGCCGCCAGATGGTCGAGGTCGGCGCCCGTCGCGAAGGCCAGAAGATTGGCGCGGGCGACATCGTTGGCGCGGGCCCTGAGCAGTATCTCGCGATAGGCGAACACCTCGATCAGCTTCCGGGCGGGCTCGCTCTCGAGGTCGATGACCCCGGCGATGGCCGGAAACCGCGCCACCAGATCGTCCCGCATCGCCGCAACGATGGGTTCGTAGCTCACCGTCTCGATCACCTCAGGGGGCGGCAGCACGGAGAGATCAAGCGCGGTGTCGTGGCTCATGCCGCTCGCTCCTCTATCCTGACCCCGTCCGGGTTCGCGTAAGCATCGAGGCGGCGCGCGCCCTCGACCGTAAAGTCGCCCAGCATGGCGCGGGGACGGTATTCGCCGTCGAGAAACACATGCAGCCGCCCGTCGTGGGTCACCTCGACCGCCTGGATCCGGGTCACCCGGAAGCGGGGCTCCCACTGCTCGATCGCCGACGTGATGGCTGCAAAGCAGGGAACCACCTCGTCAGGCGTGATCAGCCTGCCCAGCAGGTTCGGCACGAAGGACCCGTACCATTCGCGCATGATGCGGGCGCCGAACCGCGTGGCGAAGATATCGGCCAGCGACTGCACGACATGATCCCAGCCCGTGACGATCCCGCCCGTCGCGGCGTCGAGGCCGACGGAGGGGCTGTTGAGATCGGCCGCCATCAGGATCACCCGGCGATTTTTGTTCTGGAGCGGCGCTTCGGCTCACCTTCATCGGCGGTGTCACCGCCTTCATCCGTTTCGGCCTCCGGGGCCTCTTCCACGGCCAGCGTGCCGAGCGTCAGTTCGTACTGGGCCTCCGCCGGGGTCAGCTCCAGAACGGTGCCAACGCCCGTATTGTTCCGTCCGGCGACAAAGCGCCCGGCCTTTTCAGTGATGATGTAGCGTGCCATTTGACTGCTCCTCAGTTTGCCGCGATGCCGGTGAGTCCATCGCCAGGCTCGACGCCGCCATGGATGTGGCTCGCGCCGATGTTCCTGCCGTCATGCATGACCTTGCCGCCGGTGATGGTGACACCGCCGCCGGTGATCTCGACCGCGACGCCGCCAACCTTGATGAGAACCCGCCCGCTGGTGATCTCGAACGCCGTGCCGCCGACATGAACCTGCGTCAGATCATCCCTGATCGTCGCCTTGACGTTGCCATAGGCGAGGACGTTCTCGTCGCCTCTCGAAGATGGCGGCTGGTTCTGGTCACTCCAGGTCATCGGGAGCGCCACCGCCTGCTGCCAGTCGCCACAGGGCGAGATCAGCGTGAACTGCTGCCCCCTCGATGGTGGCGTGTGGACCTTGAGCGCCCCGGCGATCTGGGCGTAAGGCACCCAGGGCGAGAGGAAGGGCTTCCCCTCCACATCGCTGCCGAAGTTGAGCCTGACCCGCTGCCTCGCCGCGTCGGCCTCCTCGACCGTGCCGTGGCGCATGGCGCCGGAAAAGCGCCGCTCGAGCTCCGCCACGCGGGAGGCCAGCTCGACCAGTTCACGGACCGCCATGCGGGAACCCCTGCTCCGCCGCCGCCGCCTCGTCGAGGCTTGCGCTCATGCCGCCCGTCACGGTCACGGCCGCGACGCTGGCCGGATCGGCGCCCTCGTCGAGGACCGGCCCCAGCCCGATCGCCTTGGCCGTCGCCTTGTGGATCCCGAGCATGTTGGCCGCCCGTTTCCATTCGGCCACCCCGGCCCCCTCGATGGTCAGACGCAGCAGATCGGCAATCGGCTTCAGCGCCGCATCCTCCTCCATGACCGTGAGGACATCCGCCCAGGCCGAGCCAGCTACGATTGCCGCCCCGCCGGCCGGAGCCTCGATCAGGTCACAGGTGAGGACGATCTGCCGCGCCGCGAAGCGGACCCCGCCCTCGGCGGAAGCGCCGCGGCGGGACAGGCGGCGCTTGACGCGCGGCACCAGCTTCATCCAGACCCGGGACCAGCCGCTGCACTCGCGGGTAAGCGCCGCAATCACCTGGTGCTCCATCATGTCGAGCACCAGTTCCATGCCTTCGTCGGTATGGGGGATGGTGATGCTCACCTCGCCCCCGATTTCGACCCGCGCCGCGATGGCCGCATCGATGACGAGATCGCAGGAGATATCGGCGTGGAACAGGTCGCGGCCCACCGGGATCGCTTCATGCTCATCCGTCATCACCACCAGGATCGGCTGGCGGTTCCCGGCGATGGCGAGATCGATCGGGTCGATGGCGCTGTCGAAGACCCGGTCCTCGGCCAGCGTGGCGCCCCTGACAGCGCGGGCCGCGGCGATGCGCATGGCAAGGCGGGACAGGCTCATTCCGGTTGATCCTCGCGGACGAGCATGAGGGCGGTATCGCCAAGATCGGTATGCTGGATTGCCGCAACCGCGTAGACGGGAGATCCGGCCCTGTCCGGGAAGGCGATCCTGTCGCCCCTGGCGGGCGCGAAGCCCAGCGCCGACACCTGCGCGGCGGTCATCCAGAACTGGGCCCCCATCACCTGCAGGCGGGTCGAACCCGAGAACTCGCCGGCACTGGCCTGGCCCCTGATCGGCGACTCGCCCGGACCCGCCGAGAAGACACCCCACACATTCGTCGCGGGGCGGTTTTCGTCAGCCGCGCGCTGCGCATATTGGGTGGCGACGCGCGGCGTCAGGATTGCCGCCTCGCCATAGGCCGTCGCGACGGCCGAAGACAGCAGCTCATCGAGCGTATCGAACGGCGAGGCCATGGCGTCATCCCCCCTTACGTGCGCCGCAGCGGCATCAGAACGCGCGGACGCGTGCAGTAGTGAAGGGCGTTCATCTGGAACTCGACGTTCACGCCCTTGTCGTTCGGCTTCTGCCACTGCTTGGCATAGAGGCGCTGGCCCGGCCGGTTGACGGTCTCGATATAGTCCGCCGGCGCATAGAGGGTCTTGAAGAGGCCCGGCACGCCG
>NZ_JBJTER010000059.1:0-3980 GCF_046093005.1 Aestuariivirga sp. | reverse complement strand
GCATGGCTGCCAGATCGGCGACAACACCCTGATCGGCATGGGCGCCGTGATTCTCAATCGCGCGCAGATCGGCCGCAACTGCCTGATCGGGGCCAATGCGCTGATCACCGAGGGAAAGGTCATCCCGGACAATTCGCTGGTCATCGGCCAACCGGGCCGGGTGACCGGCACGCTCGATGCCGCCGCGGCCGCCAGACTTGCGGTCTCTTCGGAAAGCTACGTAAGGAATTGGCGCCGCTTTGCCGCAGGGCTGACGCCGGCATAGATGCCGAGGATTGCCGGTTTTTACAATCGGAACGTGTCCCGCGTGGAAAAGTCAATTTTAGATGGTTATCGGGCTGCAATCAGGGATTGATTCTGGTCTGGTGGACCGGCTTGCTCTGAGCGCTATAATCATCTCCCTTGCACAGGCCACGATCTGTGTTTATGCAAACAGTAATCGTTTTCACCAAGGCTGATTGTAGTTTTCCCTAAGTGAATCTGCGCGGCTTGGCGAGTTTACGAAATTCATGATGGATTTCCAGGTGGGCTGGTCCAGTGGCATCGCGTTATCGGGCTTGGCTGGTCGCCGCTAGCGCGGGAACCGGCCTGATTAAGACAGCGCCGTTCGGCGGCAGTGCCGGCTTCGTGTGGGCGGGGCCGCTCTCCGGGAGTTTGCAGCGTTGAACAGCTGGCTTGAAAAATACGAGCGGATGCTCGGCGGTTGGGGTGCCGCGATCGCCATCTTCATGTTCAGCCTGATCGCCATGGCGGCGGTGGTCGGTCTTCTGGCGTATCAGGAGCTGCGCGCCATCGAGGCTCCGCAGGAGAATGCCTATTGGACGATCTATAAGCTGGGGCTGGAGCACAACCGGCTGGTGTATTCGGTTGAGACCAATGCCGGCTCTGATGAGATCAGGCTGAGGAGCGATATCTACCTGAGCCAGGTGGCTGTGATCCGGGATACGCCGGCCTTGGAAAGCGTCCGGCGGGGGCTCTCGCGGGACAAGTTCGAGGCGCTGCTCAACATGGCGGAGGCAACCAGAAGGTTGGTGGCGCATGTCGAGGAAAGGTCAGTCCGGGAGCAGTTGCGCCAGCGGCTCCGCTGGGATGCGGAGTTTGTGCGCGAGTTCATGATTGGCATCGAGAGCGTGTATCGCAGTCAGCAGATATCCGAACGGACGAGCAGCACCCGGACCCTGCTCTTCTACCTCCTTGTACTCCAACTCCTGGTGGTCGCGCTGATTGTGCCTGCGCTTCTCATGATGCGCATCGCGGAAAGACTGCAAACCGCCGAGAGCGATCTGGCGCGCCAGATCGCGACGCAGAACGCCATTCTCAACACGGCCAATGATGCAATCCTGGGGCTGGATCCCCAGGGGCGGGTTCTTTACTCGAACCGCCGGGCCGTTGCGCTGCTGGGGCCCGCCGCCGAGCGCGGTTCGGCGCTGGTCGGGGAGGGCGAGCAGTCCGGGCTGCTGGGCGCGCTTGCCGACCTTGTTGCCGCGCGCGAGCCGCCGGACAAGGAAAACGCGCCGCTTTCGCGCAGGGCTGACATCGAGGGGCCTGACGGCATCCGCTATTACCTGCTGCGCCGGTTCGCGGGCGACTCGAGCGGCAGAGGCAGCCATGGCGTTTCAGCGCTGGTGACCATCGCCGATGTGACGGCGGAGCAGGAGGCCGCGCTGCGCCGGGAGGAGTATGACGCGCGGCTGGCTGAAATCGGCCGCCTTCTGGCCTATGCGGCGATTTCCGGCGGCATCGTGCATGAAATCAGCCAGCCGCTGGCGGCGATCCGCAACTACGCCTATGCGCTGAAGGTCTCGTTCAAGCTGAACGAGGCCACCGATGAGCAGATCATGATCGCCGATAATCTCGGCGAGGAGATCGACCGCGCCGTGGAAGTTGTGAGGAATGTCCGCCGGCTTGGCCCCCAGGACACCGACGAATCGGGCATCTGCGATGTCCGGGAGGCGATTGACCACGCGGTGCGCCTGGTCACCATGGGGAGCAACCCGCCGCCGCCCATCATTGTAATCGCCGGGGAGCGCAGCCTGTGGGCGAACGGCTCGCTGCCTCTGGTCGGCCAGGTGCTGGTCAACCTGCTGAAGAACGCGCTGAGCGCATCCGCCGCGGCGGGCCGGGCGGGAGCGGAGGTGATCGTTTCGTGCCGCGATTCCACGGTCGAAATCATGGTGGCCGATTACGGCGAGGGCGTTTCGGCCGATGCGGCCTCGTCGCTTTTCGCGCCATTTTCCAAATCGGCGCGCGGCGGCATGGGGCTTGGACTGTCGATCTGCCAACGCATCGCCGCGACGCTCGGCGGATCGCTTGCCTGGAAGAACCGCGACGAAGCAGGAGCCATTTTCACTTTTAGTGTGCCGCTTGCACAGGAAGGAAGCATTCCATGACCGGACGAACCATCATGATCGTCGATGACGACCGCGGTTTCGCGCAATCGCTCGCTAACATGCTCAGCGCGTCGGGATATCGCAGTTGCGTCAGCTATGATCCCGCCGGGGCGCTGATGCAGGCCCGCAATCAGCCGGTCGATTGCGCCCTGATCGATTACAACCTTGGAGCTACGCTTGGAACGACGCTCATTTCCAGATTGGGCGATGAGGGCCATGCTTTCCCCAAGATCCTGCTCACCGGCTACGGCGATGTGCGCACCGCAACCCACGCGATGAAGGTCGGCGCCTCGGATGTGCTGGAAAAACCCTACGAGCCGCAGGAGTTGTTGACGGCAATTGAGGCGGCGATCGCAACGGCCCGCGACGCCGCGCAGGCTGCTGAAGGCATCAGGGAAGCCCGGCGGTTGCTTCGACTGCTTACGGAACGGGAGAGTGAGATTGTTGATGCAATCGTTGCCGGCCGGTCAAGCAAGCAGATTGCCGAGGCCTTGTCAGTCAGTCAGCGTACGGTGGAAGCGCATCGCGCCAATGCGCTTCAGAAACTCGGCATTTCCAACACCGCGTCGCTGGTCAGACTCGCTGTGCTTGCAGGAATGAGCCCGCCACACGTTTAAACGGTTAGCAAACGATTTCACAAAAACGATGGATCGAGGCTTCCGAGGAAGTTCAGCGACGCGATGGACCGGCGCGTATCCCGCTCCATATTCCGGGCACCTTGGAGCGAGCATTCCTTGACCAGCGTTGGAACATCGCCGATCATAGCCTGCAAGGCTTCGCAAATCTGTTTGCCCATCACGCGCGGGTTTCGCTGGCCCGGCTGCCGCAGGCAGTTGATGAGATCGCCGCGAACCAGCACAAACCGCCGGAGGCCCTCGATTTCCGTGAGTAATTCCATGCGGTCGAGCACATCGCCCGTCTTGTTGTAGACCACAAGGAGCGCCTCGATATCGTCAAGTGCGGCCGCAATGGCAGGGCGAGGGTTCTTGGTCGATGCCTCGAATACCGAACCGCTCGAGCTGACGCGATGGTTAAGACTGTCCATGTTAACACTCATTGAAGTCATATAACAAAAGTTACATTATTTTCGTTGCCTGTTCAGTTTGTATTGTAGCGTTTCATATGCGAAATATCTGCAGTGAATAGAGTAGAAACACGTATTTCAGAAAAGGATTTTGCTATCAGAAGTAGGTGAAGCTGATGAACTTTTGAAGATTTGCCTACCTCTGGTTACAAAAGAAGGCTGATTCGCGCCTTACCCTTGGTAAAACTGGTCGGAGCCGGCACAGGGTGGGGGCTGTGCCGGCTCCTCTGAGCCCGGTCTGGTGGGGATAGGGAGGGGACGCCGACCGGGCTATGCTCTTGAAGAAAGCTGGAAGTTGTATTTTTCCGCTGGTCTATCTTTCCTTGTTGGAGTTGGAGGCGATAGCGCCGGAGGCGCGTGGCCCGGGATAACGTACAGAATCTTTCGCACTTTTCAAAACGGGTGGCTTCTTTCACATTGAAGGAGGAAAGAGGCTATGAAGGAAGAGAACGAAGGCAGACCGATGGGGCAAGTCATCAAGATCGATGAAGCCAGGATCCGCGACC
>NZ_JBJTER010000058.1:0-6784 GCF_046093005.1 Aestuariivirga sp. | reverse complement strand
CGGGGGGCGGCGAGGGCCGGTCCGGCTCCAGGGTTTCGGGCATTTCGAAGGGCGCCTTCCATTCGCAGGGCACGATCTCCGAGGTGACGGGCGAGGCCGGCATCCAGCGCGGGCTCGCGACCCCGTCCGAGACCCAGATCGGGTCACGCGGGGCGGTGATGGCGCGGGACAGCCATTCGCGCGCTCTCCCTTTGTCGCCTTCGGCCTCCGCGATATCGGCCATCAGCGCGCAGACGCGGGCCTGCGGGCGGCCATCGATATAGGGGGCGAGCGCGGCGCGCGCCTCGGGCCACAGCTTTGCCCTGACGCCGGCGCGGGCCAGCGCCACCGCGCCTTCGAGCCCGCCCTTGTCTTCCCTGAGGAGATCGCGCACCCGGCCATAGCGCGCCTCGGGGCTTTCGCCCGGCATCACATGCGCTTCGAGGTCGGCGGTGTCGGGGTGGGGGCTCAGACGCCAGCTTTCCCGGAGGATCTTCGAGGCCTTGCGGGCCGAGGCCTGGGCGATGAGCAGCCGGGCCGCCAGCAGCGCGGCGGGCACCAGGGCGGGGTCCAGCTTGTGGGCCTTCTGTGCCAGTTCCAGCGCCTTTGGCCGGTCACTGTCTTCCAGCGCCAGCGCCTGGGCGGTGAGCACGGCGGCGAGCTTGCGGTTGCCTTCCGCGGCCGGCATCAGGCCCAGCTTGATCTGCTGAGAGAGGGTGGCGGCGGCGGCCGTCCAGTCCCGCGCGGCGGCCTGCAATTGCAGGGCGGCGGCGGAAGCCCAGGAGAGCCGCGGGTTCAGCGCCAGGCCGCGCTCGGCATGGCGGCGGGCGGCGGACATGTCACCCGCCTGGCGGGCCTCGGCGAACAGGCCGCGCAGGCCCAAAGCCTCGGTGTCGGGCGATTTGGTCATCGCCTCGAAAATGCGTTTGACGGCGCCGCGGTCGCCTTTCAGCTGGGCGGCCTGGGCGGCCAGCACATTGACCAGCGGCTCATCCAGAAGGGCGTTGCCGGCAATCGCCGCATGCCTCGCTGCCGCCGCGGCATCACCGGCACCCGCCGCCACGATGCCGCGCGAGAGCGACTCATAGCCCTTGCGGTTCTTGCGAAAGGCGAGATAGCGCTGCACCGATTGCGGGCTGGCCCACAAGCGGCGGAACAGGCTCCACACAAACCAGATGGCGATCACCGCCGCGACCGCAACGACGACGCCGGCGACGAAGCTCATCTCGATCTCGCGGCCGAGCCAGCGGATGGTGAGGGTTCCCGGCCGGTCGGCGATCCAGGCGAAGCCCGCCGCCAGCAGCACCAGCAGGAAGAAGCGCCACAACAGCTTGATCACGGCTGCGGCCCTCCCATGGCGGTGATCTGGCGCAGCACCGCGTCGGACAGTTCGGCGAGCGCTGCGTCAAGCCGCAGCCTTGCGGCGGCGCGGTCACGCCACTGGGTGAGCTGCAAAGGCTTGTCGCCCTCGCCCGCGTCGATCACCGCGATGGCCTGGGTGAGATCGCCGGCCTCCGCGAAACCCGCCGCCTGTTCGGCAAGCTGCGGCCAATCCGTCTCGCCAATGGGCCGGATGGTGATGACGCCGGAGAGCTGCTTCATCAGCGTGCCGAGATAGCTGTCATCGGCGGGCGGCGCGGCGGCGGGCCGCGGCAAGCCCGGAATGGCGGCGCGCAGTTCATCCGCCAGGCCCCTGGCGTCCGGCAGGCCTTCCGCGGCGGTGGCTGACACCGTATCGAGCCCCGCCGCGGCGGGCACCATGCGGGCGATGCGCTCAACCTCGGGAGCATAGGGCGCGCCGGCTGCAACCTTGGCCTTGAGATCCGCCAGCGCCTGCGAGAGGGCGGCCGCGGCACCCGCCCGGGCCGTGGCCGGCGCATCGGCCTTGAGGCTCGCCACGTCCTTCTCCAGCGCGTCGATGCGCTGGTTCAGCGCGGCAAGCGCCGTGGTATCGATCGAGGCAACGCTGGCGCTGCCGGCGGTTCCGGCCGCGGAAACGGAGTTGCGCAGCGCGCCGAGATCGGCGGAAAGCGCCGCCACCGACGTTTCAAGCGCGGCCAGCCGCGCGCCGCTGCTGTCCAGCGCCTGGGCAAGGCCCTGCGCCTGTTGCGCGGCACCCGCGGCTGCCTTGCCGGCATCGCCCGCCGCGGCCCGCGCGGCGTTCGCGGCGTCCGCTGCCGCGGCGGCCTGATCCTTGACGCCAGCCAGCCCGCTGTTCAGTTCGCCGATGTTGGTTTCCAGCGCCGCCACCTGGTTTCTGAGCGCCGTCATCTCACTGGACGGCAGATAGCTGGACAGAACGCCACGGTAGAGCAACAGGCCGGCCAGCAGGCCGAGCGCCAGCGCCGCGATGAGCCACATGTTGCCGCGCCGCTTCGGCTGCGGTGGCGGCAACGGCGCCTCCGGCCGGGGCTCCGGCGCGGGGCCGATGTCCTCGGCCTCGAGGTCGATCACCTGCGGCCTCGCGGCGGGCTTGTCGTCTGGCGGTTCCATCGTCATGGCTCTGCGCCTAGTCCCTTCTCCCTTCCCGCGCAAGCAGGGCCAGCATGGCCTGCTCGTCGGGCGTTTCAGGAACCTTCTTATCCCAGCTCTCGGGCAGAACTGAGGCAACATTCCCGGAAAGACAAAAATTCCTAACGCTGCCCGCCTGGCGGGAAAGTCCCGCGGCCTCAACCAGGGCGCGCCAGATTTTTGCGCTGCGCGGCGAATAAAGCATCACGGCATCGATTTCACCGGCCCTAAGACTATTTTCCGCAACCCCCAGGCCCGCCGCCGGCACGGCGTCATAGAGCACCGCGCGGTGGCAGGAAAAGCCCGCGGCGGCGAGCTGGCCTTCAAGATCGCCCGTGGTTTCAGCGCCCGACAGGTACAGGACCGGCCCCGCCCCGGGGTCCAGATTGGCGCGGATGAAGGCGGCAAGCCCGGTCACGTCGCCGCCATGCGCCTCCGCCGCGAGGCCCGCCTGTTTCGCCGCCTTCAGGGACTGCGGCCCAACCGTCAGTGTACGGAATTTCGCGAGGCCGTGGGAAGCCGGCAGGCACCGGATACCATTGGCGCTGGTCACCGCGACGGCCTGCCACGGCAGCGCGGGAATCTCCACGGCCTGGCGCGGGCGGATCGCCAGCAGCGGCACGATCACCGCCTCATGGCCCATGGCCTCGAGCTTCGCCTTCAGGGGCCCGGCGTCTTCCTCCGGCCTGGTGACGGCGATCCGCATCAGAAGGCGATGAGGCTGCCGCCCTCGGCTTTCACCTGTTCGCCCGCCTCGCGGCCCATGCGCTGGGCGTCGGCGGCGGCACCCCGGCGGGTGGTCTCGAAGCAGTGCACGCCATCATGCGTCAGGGCATGGCCGCGGAAGCTGATCTCGCCAGCCTCCATCACCGCGTGTCCGGCGAGGGGTGTCCGGCAGGAACCATCGAGTGCCGCCAGAAACGCCCGCTCGCAGGCCACCGCAACGGCCGAGGCTTCGTGGTTGAGAGGCTTCAGCAGTTCGCGCGTCGCCGCGTCATCCTCGCGGGTCTCGATGCCGATGCAGCCCTGCGCCACGGCGGGCAGCATCACCTCGGTTGGAACCAGCGAGGCGATCCTGTCCGCCAGTCCCAGCCGCTTGAGGCCGGCGGCGGCGAGGAAGGTGGCCTGGGCAACACCCTCTTCCAGCTTTCGCAGCCTGGTTTCCACATTGCCGCGGAACTGGATCACGTTGAGGTCCGGCCGCAGCCGTTTCAGCTGGGCGGCCCGCCGCACCGAGGAGGAGCCCACCGTGGCGCCCTCGGCCAGATCGCTGATCGATCCGGCAACCGGGCTCAGGAAGGCGTCGCGCACATCCTCGCGCGGCAGCAGCGCCGCGATGGCGAGGCCGTCCGGCAGCCGGGCCGGCATGTCCTTCATGGAATGCACGGCAAGGTCGATCTCGCGGGCGAACAGCGCCTCCTCGATCTCCTTCGTGAACAGCCCCTTGCCGCCGATCTCGGAGAGCGGCCGGTCGCGCACCCGGTCGCCGGTGGTGGTGATCACCACGATCTCGATGTCGGCGGCGGCGTAGCCGTGGGCGGCCATCAGGCGGTCGCGGGTTTCATTGGCCTGGTAGAGGGCGAGCGGCGAGCCGCGGGTTCCAATCTTCAGCTTCGGCATTTGCAAGTCCGTTCCGGCGGATGCTAGAGGTTCGATCCCTCTTAGCCGCAAACCCCGGTGGCGTCACCCATCCGATGGCCCAGCCCGCCCTGCATATTCTCGGTATCGAAACCTCCTGCGACGAGACCGCCGCCGCGGTGGTCCGGCGTGACGCGGCGGGGCGCGGCGAGATCCTGTCCAATGTGGTGCTGTCCCAGACCCAGGATCATGCGCCCTATGGCGGCGTGGTTCCGGAGATCGCGGCCCGCGCCCATATCGACCATCTCGACCGGCTGGTGGCGCAGGCCATGAAACAGGCCGGCCTCTCCTTCGCGGAGCTTGACGGCGTGGCGGCCACGGCGGGGCCCGGCCTGCTCGGCGGGCTGCTGGTGGGGCTCACCACCGCCAAGGCCATTGCGCTTGGCCACGGCAAGCCGCTGCTTGCCGTCAATCATCTCGAAGGCCACGCCCTCACGGCGCGGCTCCTGGGGCAGGTCGAGTTCCCCTATCTGCTGCTGCTGATCTCGGGCGGACACACCCAGTTCCAGATCGTCGCCGGTGTGGGCCGCTACCACCGCCTCGGCAGCACCATCGATGACGCGCTGGGCGAGGCCTTTGACAAGGTGGCGAAGCTCGTGGGGCTCGGCTACCCGGGCGGCCCGCAGGTGGAGGCCTTTGCCCGCCGCGGCAACCCGCAGCGCTTTGCCTTTCCGCGCCCGCTCAAGGGCCGCAAGGATTGCAACTTCTCCTTCTCCGGCCTCAAGACGGCGGTGCGCGAGGCGGTCAAGGGGCTGGGCGTGCTCTCGGAGCAGGATGTGGCCGACGTCTGCGCCTCCTTCGAGGCGGCGGTGGCTGACACCATGGCCGACCGGCTGGCCATGGCGGCGCAGGCGTTTCGCGCCGCCCACCCGGACGTTGCGCGGCCGCCGCTGATCGTGGCCGGCGGGGTGGCCGCCAACCAGAAGCTCAAGGCGGTGTTCGAGGACGCCGCGGCGCGCCATGGCCTCGCCCTCATCGTGCCGCCTGCCAGGCTCTGCACCGACAATGCCGCGATGATCGCCTGGGCCGGCGCCGAGCGGCTGATCCTGGGCCTCACCGACGATTTGGGCGTGGCCGCCCGCGCCCGCTGGCCGCTCGACCAGGCGCAGGCCCCCGTCTATGGCGCGGGCAAGCTCGGCGCCAAAGCCTAGACTTCCACAGCAAGGACAAACACCATGCTCTTCGCCCTGATCTGCACCGACAAGCCCGCGAGCCTCGACCTCCGCCTCGCGGTGAGGCCCGATCACCTGAAACATCTGGAAAGCCTCGGGGCGGCGCTCAAGGCGGCCGGCCCCTTCACCGATGACGAGGGAAAGCCCTCGGGCAGCCTCGTCATCATCGAGGCGGCGGACCGCGCCGCGGCCACGGCCATCGCCGCGGCCGACCCCTATGCCAGGGCGGGCCTCTTCGCATCGGTCGACATCAGGCCGTGGAAATGGCTGATCAGGAATCCGGAGGCCGCGTGATGGCGAATTACTGGCTGTTCAAGTCCGAGCCCGAGGTGTGGTCCTGGGCGCAGCAGAAGGCCAGGGGCCAGGCCGGCGAGGAATGGACCGGGGTGCGCAACTATCAGGCGCGCAACAACATGCGGGCCATGAAGCTGGGCGACAAGGGCTTCTTCTATCATTCCAACGAAGGCCGCGAGGTGGTGGGCATCGTCGAGGTCTGCAAGCTCGCGCACCGGGACTCGACCGCCGAGGTTGACACCTGGGCGTGCGTCGACATCCGCGCCGTGGCGGACATGCCGCGGCCGGTGACGCTCGACGAGATCAAACAGGACCCGAAGCTCAAGGACATGGTGCTGGTCAACAATTCGCGCCTCTCCGTTCAGCCGGTGAGCGAGGCCGAGTTCCGGCACATCTGCAAGCTGGGCGGCGCGAAGCTTTGACGATCCCGGACCGCGCGGGGTTCATCCGCGCCAATACCTCGGTGCTGGCGCCGCCGCTGGTGCCGGAGGTGAAGCTCCACCTCGCCCATGAGGCGGTGCCGCTGTGGCAGAAGACCGAGGAGGAGCTGGGCGAGATCGGCCTGCCGCCGCCGTTCTGGGCCTTTGCCTGGGCGGGCGGCCAGGCGCTGGCCCGCCATGTGCTGGACCATCCGCCGCTGGTGGCCGGCAAACGGGTGATCGACCTGGCGGCGGGTTCAGGCCTCGTCGGCATCGCCGCCATGAAGGCGGGGGCCGCGCATGTGCTGGCCGGAGACATCGATGCCTTCGCCTGTGCCGCGGCGTCGCTCAACGCCGCGCTGAACGCCGTGGCGCTGGAGGTGACCGGCGCCGATCTGCTCACCGCACCGGCCCCGGATTGCGACGTCATCCTGGTGGGCGATCTGTTCTATGAGCAGGCGCTGGCGGCGCGGGTTCTCGCCTGGCTGGCGGAGGCCGAAGCGCGCGGCATTCCAGCCCTCATCGGCGATCCCGGCCGCAGCTATCTGCCGCGCGAACAGCTCACCAGGCTCGGCGAATACCGCGTGCCGGTCACCCGCGACCTCGAGGACGCGGAGATCAAGCTGACATCGGTCTGGCGGCTAAGCCGGTTTTGTTGAGGCTCGGATCGCCCCTCACCCTCTCCCCATGAATGGGGAGAGGGAATTCAAGGTAACTCCCTCGCCCCGCGACAGCGGGGAGAGGGTTGGGGCCCATTGCGCCAGCAATGGG
>NZ_JBJTER010000057.1:0-19128 GCF_046093005.1 Aestuariivirga sp. | reverse complement strand
CGCAGGATGTCGGGGTTCACGAGCGCGTCATAAACCACCACGTCGCAGGTCTGCAGCGCATGATAGCACATGAGCGACATCAGCCCCGGCGCGCCGGGCCCGGCGCCGGTGAGCCACACCCAGCCCGGCCTTGAAGCGGATCCCCTCGCCCCCCTCCCGGACGGTCGCCACCACCATGCAGCCATGGGTGACGTCCGGGTCATCGCCGGCGTCCTTGACGATGCCGGCCCTGGCCCAGCCCTGGCCCTTCTCTTCGAGCGCCAGGGGAAAGGCCGGGGTCTCGCCCCCCGGCAGGGTGATGGAGACGGGATCGGGGAATTCCCCGCTGCGCAATGCCGCATATGCCGCCGTCACCGCCGCCGTTGCGCATGCGCCCGTCGTCCAGCCGCGCCTTAACTCGCCTTCGGGCTTCTCACTTCGCATCGACCCACTGTATAAGGCCGCCATGGGACTTGGACCAACGAAAAGGATCGGCGAGTGGCTCGGCACAGCCGAGCGGGCCACCGGTTTCGCGCGCCTCGACGCGGAAGCCTTTCCGGCCTTCGAGCCGGGCTGGGTGTGGCTCACCGGCGCCGGGCCCGGCGCGCCGGGGCTGATGTCGCTCATGTGCTATCATGCGCTGCAGACCTGCGACGTGGTGGTTTATGACGCGCTCGTGAACCCCGACATCCTGCGCTGGGTGAAGGTGGGGGCGGAGCTCGAATATGCCGGCAAGCGCGGCGGCAAGCCCTCGCCCACCCAGAAGGACATCACCCACCGGCTGATCGATCTGGCGCGGGCGGGCAAGCGCGTGCTCAGGCTCAAGGGCGGCGACCCGTTCATGTTCGGCCGTGGCGGCGAGGAATGCCAGCACCTGGCGCTGGCCGGCATTCCGTTCCGCATCGTGCCGGGCATCACATCCGGCATCGGCGGGCTGGCTTACGCCGGAGTGCCCGCCACCCACCGCGACACCAATCACTCGGTGATCTTCCTCACCGGCCATGACGCCACCGGCAACATGCCGGCCAGCGTCAACTGGGCGGCGGTGGCCAAGGCCTCGCCGGTGATCGTCATGTACATGGCGCTGAAGCATCTGGGCGAGATCGCCGCGGCGCTGATGGCCGGCGGGCGCGACGGCGGCGACTGCGTGGCGATCGTCTCCAACGCCTCGATGCCGCACCAGCAGACGGCGGAGACCACGCTGGCCGAGGCCGGGGCCTTCGTGGCCAGCGCGGATCCGCCGACGCCCGCTATCGTGGTGGTGGGCGGCGCCGCCGACTGGCGCAGCCTGCTCGACTGGTACAAGGGCGCCATCCGCGACAACCCGATCGGTTAGCTACACATCGACAATCGCAACCTTGACGATCGGCTTCTTGCCCCACAGGCCGTCGGCGGCGCGCCGGACGGCGGTCCTGATCGTCTCGGCGAGGGCCTCGCGGTCCTTGCGCCGGGGCTTCGGCATGGCGCCGAGGGCCTGTTCGGCGGCGGCAGCCAGTTCGCCTTCGAGTCCCATGGGCAGGCCGTCGCTCATCACCTCGATGTCCGCCGCAAGATCACCGCGCTGGTTCATCACCACGCTCACGAACACGATGCCGGAGAAGGACAGCCGGCGGCGCTGGCGGGCCGGACCATCCTCGCCCGGCACGATCAGCCGTCCATCGACGTGCAGCCGGCCGCAAGGCGCCTCGTCGATCTCGGCCAGCGGACCGGGGCAGAGACGCAGGATATGCCCATCGCGAGGGATCGCCACATCATCGATGCCGCGGGCCTGCGCGAACTTCCGGTGCGCGCGCAGGTGCCGCGGCTCGCCATGCATGGGAATGAGCGCCCTCGGCTTCACCCAGTCATAGAGCAGCGCCAGCTCACCCTGGCGGGGGTGGCCAGAGGAATGGACGAGGTCGTCATCGCCCGTGACCATGTCGATGTCGAGACGGGCCAGATTGTTGAGAACGCGGCCCACCTCCTTCTCGTTGCCGGGAATGGTCTTGGACGAGAAGATGACCAGATCGCCCGGTTCCAGCGAGACATGCGGGTGGATGTCCTCGGCGATGCGGGCGATGGCGGCGCGCGGCTCGCCCTGGCTTCCCGTGCACAGCAGCATCACCTTGCCGGGCGGCAGGTAGCCGAACTCTTCCTCGTCAAGCAGGCGGCCGGAGTCGAGCAGCATGCCGCAGGCGCGCGCCGCTTCGATGGTGTTGCGCATGGCGCGGCCGGCGATCACCACTTCGCGGCCGGTGGCGCGCGCCGCGCGGATCGCGGTCACGATGCGGTCGACATGCGAGGCGAAGGTGGTGATCGCCACCCGTCCCTCGGCTTGCCGCACGATGTCCGTGATCCGCCTGGCCACATCGGCCTCCGACGGCGAATGCCCTTCGCGCAGCACATTGGTGGAATCGCAGACCAGCACGTCGACGCCCTTGGCGCCGATGTCGCGCAGGCGCTTCTCATCCATGCCCTGGCCAAGCACCGGGGTGCGGTCGATCTTCCAGTCGCCGGAGTGCAGAACACGGCCCTGCCGGGTTTCGATCAGCAACGCCGTGGGCTCGGGGATCGAATGGGTAACGGCCACGAACTCGAGCGCAAATGGGCCAAGCGTGAAGCGGGCGCCGACCGCCATGGTCTTGACCGGCACCTGCTCGTCAAGCCCCGCCTCTTTCAGCTTCAGGGCCAGAATCTGCGCGGCGAAGGGCGTACAGTAGATGGGGCATTGCAGCTGCGGCCACAGCCAGGCGACGGCGCCCAGGTGATCCTCATGCGCATGGGTGAGTACGAGGCCAACGAGACGGGATTTCTCGGCGGCGATATAGCTCACATCGGGCAGCACCACGTCGATGCCGGGGTCCGTCTCCTCGCCGAACTTGACGCCGAGATCGACCATCAGCCAATGCCGGTCGTCTGCCGGCCCCGCGCCGTAGCAACAGCAGTTCATGCCGATCTCGCCGGTGCCGCCAAGCGGCAGGAACACGAGTTCATGGGGAAGATCGGCCCTGCGTCTGGCGTTCATGACTGTTTCCGTCTCATGGCATCAAGGCTTTCAAAGCTCACTTCACCAGCGTGAATTGCCGTTCGCGCACCGGTGGGCGTTTCGAGGATCAGCGCGCCATCCACCGCCAGGCCGCGGAACAGGCCGGTCAGGCGGGTGCTTCCGATACTGGCTGTCACAGCCTCGCCAAGCCCCAGCGCGCGCTGCTCCCAGGCCTGGCGGATGGTTGCGAAGCCGCGGCCCTCATCCCACGCGGCAAGGCGCTGGGCAAGCCTTGCGTCCAGTTCCGCAAGCACCGTGGCAACCGGCAGATCGCCACCCAGCATGGTCACCGGATAGGGCGTGGCGGCCGGCGCGTGCGCAACATTCACGCCGCAGCCAATCGCAATGCGGGTGGGGGACGCCCCCACCACCTCCGGCAACACGCCACAAAACTTGGCGCCGCCGATCAGCACATCATTGGGCCATTTGATGCGCGGCGAAAGATCTGGCCGCAGGGCGGCAGCGGTGTCATGGACAGCCAGCGCCGCCACAAAGCTCACCTGCGGCGCCGCCGCCGCGCCGCCGGCAATCGGGAAGAGATAGGTGGCATAGAGATTGCCGGGCTCACTCACCCAGCCGCGACCGAGGCGGCCCCCCCCCCCCGTCTGCTCATCCGCCCACAGCCAGAGTGGGCCCGTCTCACCCTGTTCGGCGAGCCGGCGAGCCTCCAGATTGGTGGAATCGATCGTGGCGAAATGGCGGACCGGATGCCCGCTGGCGAGGATCAATAGAGCGACTTGGCGGCCGCCGCCGCCACTTCGATGACCGGCGCGGCGATCCACGGGATCACGAACAGCAGCGCGAAGGCGCCCGCCGCATAAGCGACCAGCTTCACCTCGCCGTCCATCGGGTCCATCGCCGCCCTGGGCTCATCGAAGTACATGATCTTCACGATGCGCAGATAGTAATAGGCGCCAACCACCGAGGCCACGACGCCGATCACCGCCAGCGCGAACAGTCCTGATTGCACCGCGGCCCAGAACACAAAATATTTGGCGAAGAAACCGGCCAGCGGCGGTATGCCGGCGAGCGAGAACATCAGCATCGCGAACACGAAGGCGAGGCCCTTGGGGTTGCGCGCCAGGCCGGCGAGATCGGCGATATCCTCCACCATGCGGCCATCGCGGCGCATGGCCAATACGCAGGCAAAGGACCCCAGCGTCATGATCGTGTAGATGATCATGTAGAGCACAACGCCCTGCACACCCTGCTCGGTGCCGGCGGCAAGCCCCACCAGTGCATAGCCCATGTTGCCGATCGAGGAATAGGCGAGGAGCCGCTTGATATTAGTCTGGCCGATGGCCGCGAAAGCGCCAAGCGCCATGGACGCGATCGACAGGAATACTACGATCTGCCGCCAGTCCGCCAGGATGCCGCCGAATGGCTCCACCATCACGCGGGTGACGAGCGCCATGGCCGCCACCTTGGGGGCAGCCGCAAAGAACGCGGTAACCGGCGTGGGCGAGCCCTCGTAAACGTCCGGCGTCCACATATGGAAGGGAACGGCGGAAATCTTGAAGGCGAGGCCCGCCAGCACGAACACGAGGCCGAAGATCATGCCGATCCCCGCGCCCTCCGCCGCCAGATGCGCGGCGATCTGCGGAAAGGCCGTGGAGCCGGTAAAGCCATAGACCAGCGAAGCGCCATAGAGCAGCATGCCGGACGACAGCGCGCCCAGCACAAAATACTTGAGGCCCGCTTCCGAGGCGCGCGCCGAATCCCGCTTGATCGCGGCCAGCACGTAGAGCGACAGCGACTGCAACTCCAAGCCCATGTAGAGCGCGATCAGGTTGTTGGCGGAAATCATCAGCATCATGCCCAGCGTCGCCAGCAGCATCAGCACCGGATATTCGAAGCGCGCGGACCCATCCCGCTTCATGAAGTTGACGGAGAGCACCAGCGCCACGGCGGACCCGAACAGGGCCAGCACTTTCATGACGCGCGCGAAGGTATCGACCACGAAGGCGCCCTTGAAAGCCTCAGCACGCCCCTCGCCGCCCCAGATCACCAGCACCGCGACGAGACCGAGCGACAGAAGCGCTCCCAGCGTGACGGCCTCGGAAGCCTCCTTGTTGCGGAACACCCCCAGCATCAGCAGGGCAAGGGCGAGCACCGCCAGCACCACTTCCGGCAGCGCAGCCACGGCATCGGCCTGTTCGAGAAGCCACATATCGGTTCGGTCCTTACTGCAGCGCCGCCGCCGCCAGGGCTTGGGCCTGAGCGGCAGCCGCGTTTAACGGTTTGATGACGGCTTCGACGGAGGGGCCGAAAGCGTCGAGGATGGGCGCCGGATAGACGCCAAAGAAGACGGTGAGCAGGATCAGCGGCAGGAGTGTTGCCAGCTCGCGCAGGGTCATGTCGGGAAGATGCATCAGGGCTGGCTTTTCCAGCTTGCCGAACACCACGCGGCGGTAGAGCCACAGCGCATAGGCCGCCGAAAAGATCACGCCCAGCGTCGCCAGGAAGGCAACCCAGGTGTTGGCCTTGAATGTGCCCATCAGCGACAGGAATTCGCCCACGAAACCGGACGTTCCGGGAAGGCCGACATTGGCCATGGTGAACACCATGAAGGTGAAGGCGAACAGCGGCATGGTTTTGACCAGCCCGCCATAGGCCGCGATCTCGCGCGTGTGCATGCGGTCATAGACGACGCCCACGCACAGGAACAGCGCGCCGGACACCAGCCCGTGGCTGATCATCTGGAACATGGCGCCGTCGATGCCCTGGCGGTTCAGCGAGAAGATGCCCATGGTCACGAAGCCCATATGGGCGACGGAGGAATAGGCAATGAGCTTTTTCATGTCCTCCTGCATCAGCGCCACCAGCGAGGTGTAGACGATGGCGATGACCGACAGCGTGAACACGAAATCCTGAAAATACAGGCTGGCGTCCGGGAACATCGGCAGCGAGAAGCGCAGAAAGCCATAGCCGCCCATCTTGAGCAGGATCGCCGCCAGGATCACCGAGCCTGCCGTGGGCGCCTCCACATGCGCGTCAGGAAGCCAGGTGTGCACCGGCCACATCGGCATCTTCACCGCGAAGGAGGCGAAGAAGGCAAGCCACAGCCATTTCTGCGCTTCGGGGCTGAAGCCGGGATTGGCGAGCAGCGCCACGATGTCGGTCATGCCGCTCGTCCAATACATGTAGATGATGGCGAGCAGCATCAGCACCGAGCCCAACAGCGTATAGAGGAAGAACTTGAAGCTGGCGTAGACGCGGCGCGGGCCGCCCCAGATGCCGATGATCAGGAACATCGGGATGAGGCCAGCCTCGAAGAACAGGTAGAACAGCACGGTATCCAGCGCGCAGAACACGCCCACCATGAGCGTCTCCAGCACCAGGAAGGCGATCATGTATTCTTTCACCCGCTTCGTCACATGCCATGAGGCGAGGATGCAGATCGGCATCAGGAAGGTGGTGAGGATCACGAACGGCATCGAAATGCCGTCGACACCCAGCTTGTAGGAGGCCGCGCCGCCGAGCCAGGAATGCTGCTCGACGAACTGGAAGCCCTGGGCATTCGGGTCGAAGCCCGCCCAGATCAGCAGTGACAGCAGAAAGGTGACCAGGGTCGTCCACAAGGCGCCCCACCGGACGTTGCGCAGCGCCGTCTGATCCTCGCCGCGCACCGTCAGGATGAACAATACGCCCAGCAGCGGCAGGAAGGTGACGACGGAGAGAATGGGCCAGCCCGGCATCAGTGCGCCCCTCCGAACATGAACCAGGAGATCAGCGCCGCAACCCCGATCATCATCGCGAAGGCATAGTGGTAGAGATAGCCGGATTGCAGCCTGACCACGCCGCGCGTGACATCATTGACAGCGGAAGCCACGCCATCTGGCCCGAAGCCGTCGATCATGAACCCATCACCCTTCTTCCACAGGAAGCGGCCGAGCCACATGGCGGGCCTCACGAAGAGCCGGTCATAAATCTCGTCGAAGTACCACTTGTTGAGCAGGAACCGGTAAAGTGGCTCGTTCTGAGCCGCCAGCTTCACTGGCAGCGACGTGTCGCGGATATAGAACAACCAGGACAGCGCAAAGCCGAGCACCATGGCGATGAAGGGTGACCATCTGACAAGGCCCGGAATGGCCCCTTCCTCATGGATCGCGTGCAGCACGTCGCCAGTGACGATCGAGGAACCCCAGAATTCCTTGTATTCATGGCCGATGAAATAGTCCTTGAACACGAAGCCCGCGGCAATGGCGCCAATGGCCAGCAGATAGAGCGGCACCAGCATGATGTTGGGGCTCTCATGCACATGCGACATGGTCTTTTCATCAGCGCGCGGCGCGCCCGAGAAGGTCATGAAGGCCAACCGCCAGGAATAGAAGGAGGTGCCGAAGGCGGCCAGCAGCAACATCCAGAAGGCGAAGCCCCAGCCCGTGAACCAGGCGGATTCGATGATCGCATCCTTGGAATAATAGCCGGCCGTGAACGGAAAGCCGGTCAGCGCCAGATTGCCGATGATCATCATCACGAAAGTGATGCGGATCAGGGGTCCAAGCCCGCCCATCTTGCGCATGTCCTGTTCGCCCGACATGGCGTGAATGACCGCACCGGACCCCAGGAACAGCAGCGCCTTGAAGAACGCGTGGGTGAAGAGGTGGAAGACGCCTGCCCCATAAGCGCCCACGCCCAGCGCCACGAACATGTAGCCCAGCTGCGAACAGGTGGAATAGGCGATGACCCGCTTGATGTCGTTCTGCACGAGGCCGACGGTGGCCGCGAAAAACGCGGTGATGGCGCCGATGATCACCACCACGGTCTTGGCGTCGGGCGCCAGGTCGAACATCGGCGATAGCCTGGCCACCATGAACACGCCCGCCGTCACCATGGTGGCGGCGTGGATCAGCGCCGAGACCGGGGTGGGGCCTTCCATGGCGTCGGGAAGCCAGGTGTGCAGCAGGAACTGCGCCGACTTGCCCATCGCGCCCATGAACAGGAGAAGGCAGAGCAGCGTCAGCGTGTCGACCTCCCATGACAGGAACTGCATGGGCTTGCCGGCAAAGCCCGGCGCCGCGGCGAAGATCGTGTCGAAATCGACCGACTGGAACACCGCGAAACAGCCGAAAATGCCCAGCGCGAAGCCAAAGTCGCCCACCCGGTTGACGACGAAGGCCTTGATCGCCGCCGCGTTGGCGCTGTCCCGCGTGTACCAGAAGCCGATCAGCAGATAGGAGGCGAGGCCCACGCCCTCCCAGCCGAAGAACATCTGCACCAGATTATCCGCCGTCACCAGCATCAGCATGGCGAAGGTGAACAGCGAGAGATAGGCGAAGAAGCGCGGCTGGTGCTCGTCATGGCTCATGTAGCCAAGCGAGTAGATATGGACGAGCGCCGACACCGTGTTCACCACCACCAGCATCACGGCGGTGAGCGTATCGACCCGGATTGACCAGTTGGCGGAAAGCGCGCCGGAATTGATCCAGCGCAGCAGATCGACCTTCATCACCTCGGGCTCATGCAGGAAGCCGAGGAACACATACCATGAGAGGATGGCGCCCATGCAGAGCAGCGCGGTGGTGAGATACATCGGCCATGCCGGCCCATCATAGTGGCCGTGATGATCGCCATGGCCGTGATCGTGGCCCGCGTCACCGTGATGGGCATGGGCGTGATGTTCGCCATACACATCGGCGTCGCGGCCCAGGCCCTTGAAGAGGCGGGTGCCGAACAGCCCGGCGATCAGCGCGCCGATCAGCGGCAGAAACACGATGGCGGTGAGGACGCTGTGCATGATCCGCCTCAGCCTTTCATCATATTGATGTCTTCAACCGCGATGGAGCCGCGGTTGCGGAAATAGGTGACGAGAATGGCAAGCCCGATGGCCGCCTCGCCGGCCGCCACGGTCAGCACCAGCATGGCGAAGACCTGGCCCACCAGATCGCCGAGGAAGCTCGAGAAGGCGACGAGGTTGATGTTCACCGCAAGCAGGATGAGCTCCACCGACATCAGGATGACGATGACATTCTTGCGATTGAGAAAGATGCCGAAGATGCCGATGGTGAACAGGATGGCGGCAACCGTCAGGTAATGCGAAAGCCCGATCTCCATGGCCTAGATCCCCTGCCCCGGCTTGACCTTGACAACATCGATCGATGTCGCCGGGCCGCGCGCAACCTGATCGGAAATATTCTGGCGCTTGACGCCCTGCTTGTGGCGCAGGGTGAGCACGATGGCGCCGATCATGGCGACCAGCAGCACGAGGCCCGCCACCTGAAAATAGAACAGGAAGTCCGTGTAGAGGATGCGGCCCAGCGCTTCGGTGTTGGTGACGCCCTCCGGCATCGGCGCGCCGCGGGCCTTGACGCTCGCCGGGTCGATCACCCAGCTCCCGAGCACCAGCGCGAGTTCAACCAGCACGATGAGACCGATGGTGCCGCCCACCGGCAGATAGTTCAGCATGCCCTCGCGCAGTTCGACGAAATCGACATCCAGCATCATCACCACGAACAGGAACAGCACCGCCACCGCGCCGACATAGACGACGACCAGGATCATCGCGAGGAACTCCGCGCCCAGCAGCACGAACAGCCCGGCGGCGTTGAAGAAGCACAGGATCAGGAACAGCACCGAATGCACGGGGTTCCGGGCCGAGATCACCATCACCGCGGAGGCAACCGCGATCGCCGAGAACAAGTAGAAAAACAGAGCGGCGGCCATCATGTCTCCTTCAGCGATAGGGCGCGTCGATCGCGATATTCCTCGCGATTTCGCGCTCCCAGCGGTCGCCGTTGTCGAGCAGCTTCTGCTTGTCGAACAGAAGCTCTTCCCTGGTTTCGGTGGCGAATTCGAAATTGGGTCCCAGCACGATGGCATCCACCGGGCAGGCCTCCTGGCAGAAGCCGCAGTAGATGCACTTCACCATGTCAATGTCATAGCGGGTGGTGCGGCGGGTGCCATCGTTGCGGCGGGGCCCCGCCTCGATGGTGATGGCCAGCGCCGGGCACACCGCCTCGCACAGCTTGCAGGCGATGCAGCGCTCCTCGCCGTTGGGATAGCGGCGCAGGGCATGCTCGCCGCGGAAGCGCGGCGACACCGGGCCCTTCTCATGCGGATAGTTCAGGGTGGTCTTCGGCGCGAAGAAATAACGCATCGCCAGCGCCGTGGCGGAGACGAATTCCTTCAGGAACAGCGAGCGGGCGGCTTGTGCGACTCTCATGCGGGAACCCCGAGTTTCAGGCGCTCTCCGGCAACAATGCCGATGAGCGGCAGCAGGATGAGGCTCTGGACCTTGATCAGCGCCATGATGGTGGCGGGCCGGATGCCCTGGGTCTGGGTGAGCTTGGCGCGCTCATGGCGCCAGCGCAGCGCCGGATAGAGAAAGCGGTTGGCGAGCGCCATCTCGGCGATGCCGAGGGCGAGAAACAGAAGCGCGCCAACGAGACCGGAGAAGCTCATGGCGCCCACCCGAAGGTCACCAGCACGCCCGCCGTGAGCACCACCCAGAACAGCGAGATCGGCAGGAAAACCTTCCAGCCCAGCCGCATCAGCTGGTCATAGCGGTAGCGCGGCACGATCGCCTTCACCATCGCGAACATGAAGAACACGAAGATCAGCTTGAGCAGGAACCAGACGATGCCGGGAATCCAGTTGAGCGGCGGAATGTCGATGATCGGCAGCCAGCCGCCGAGGAACAGAATGGTCGTCATCGCGCACATCAGCACGATCGACACATATTCGCCGAGCATGAACAGCAGATAAGGCGTGGAGGAATACTCCACCATGAAGCCGGCGACCAGCTCCGATTCCGCCTCGACCAGGTCGAAGGGAGGGCGGTTGGTTTCGGCCAGCGCCGAGACGAAAAAGATCACGAACATCGGCAACAGCGGCAGGAGATACCAGTCGAGGAAGGAGCCCGGCAGGCCCAGCATGGTTCCGAGTCCGGTCGATTGCGAGCGCACGATTTCCGTGAGGTTCATCGAGCCCGCGCACAGCAGCACCGTGACGATCACGAAACCGATCGACACCTCATAGGACACCATCTGCGCCGCCGAGCGCAGCGAGGACAGGAACGGGTATTTCGAGTTCGACGCCCAGCCGCCCATGATGACGCCATAGACGCCGAGCGAGGACAGCGCGAACAGATAGAGGATGCCTACGTTGATGTCGGCGATCACCCACTTGCCCTCGGTCAGGCCGAAGAACGACCCCTCAGAAACCGGCACCACCGCCCAGGCGCCAAGCGCCAGCGTGGCGGTCACCAGCGGCGCGATAACGAACACGCCCTTGTTGGCGCCATCGGGAATCACAACTTCCTTCAGCGCGAATTTGATCAGGTCGGCGAAGGTCTGGAACAGGCCCCAGGGCCCGACGACATTGGGGCCGCGGCGCATCTGCACGGCGGCCCAGATCTTGCGGTCCGCCCACAGGAGATAGGCGACGACGAGCAGAATGCCCACCATGAAGCCGAAGCTGATGGCGGCGAAGAACAGAACCGTGAGGAGCGCCTCGGTCATCGCCTACTCCGCCGCCTCAAGCGCCTGCGCGTGCTTCAGGGCGGCGCATTCGGCCATGGTCCTGGAGGCGCGGGCGATCGGGTTGGTCATGTAGAAATCAGCAATGGCCGCGCGGAACGGCTCCGCCGACATGACTCCCGGCAGTGCCGCAAGTTCGGCAAGCTCGGCCACCGGGGCTGGCACGCGGTGATCGAGTTTCATCAGATGGGGCGCCGCCTTGTACATGGCGGCGCGCAGCTCGCCCGGATTGTTCCAGGGCAGCGTGGAGCCCAGCGCTTCGGAGAGCGCCCGGAAGATCGCCCAGTCCTCGCGCGCGTCACCAGGCGGAAACGAGGCGCGGACCGTCATCTGCGGGCGTCCTTCGGTGTTCACGTAAGTCGCTTCCTTCTCGACATAGGCGGCGCCGGCCAGGATCACATCGGCCCGATGCGCGCCGGCATCGCCATGGGTGCCCACATAGACCACGAAGGCGGGCCCCAGCGCACTCGTATCGATCTCGTCCGCGCCAATCAGGAACAGCACATCGAGATCTCCGGCTTTAGCGGCCGCCAGCATCTCGCGCGTGGACTTTCCGCCATTGGCCGCGGGCAGCGCGCAGACGTCGAGCGCGCCGACCCGGCCCGCCGCGGTGTGAAGCACGTTGAAGCCGTTCCAGCCGTCCTTGACGGCGCCCAACTTGAAGGCGGCAGTGCAGGCCGCCGCCAGCACCTGGGCGCCATCGGGACGGGCGAGCGCGCCCTGCCCGACGATGACCATCGGCTTGGCCCCCGCCGGCTGCGCATCAGACAGGAATTTCGTCAGCGTCTCCGGCCCGGCGCCCAGATAGGCATAGGGATAGGTGAGGTCTGGGCGCGCGCCGATCACGCTGATCGGGCAGCCGCCCTTCAGGTAGCGCTTGCGGATACGGGCGTTGAGAACCGGTGCCTCGAGCCTTGGATTGGACCCGATGAGAAGGATCGAATCCGCCTCTTCGATGCCAGCGATGCCCGCGTTGAACAGGTAGCCGGCGCGACCGCCCTTCTCGCCGAGCGGGGTTCCGTCCTGGCGGCAATCGATGTTGCCGATGCCCAGCTGCTCCGCGAGCTGGCGCACCGAGAAGGCTTCTTCCGCCGACACGAGGTCGCCGAGAATGATGCCCACCCGCTCCGGCTTCACCGATTTCATGCGCTGGGCGATGCGCTGGAAGGCCTCCGGCCAGCTGGCGGCGCGCAACTTTCCGGCGTCGCGCACATAGGGCCGGTCAAGCCTTTGCGCCTTGAGCCCGTCCCACACGAAGCGGGCCTTGTCGGAGATCCACTCCTCGTTCACGTCCTCATGGGTGCGCGGCAGAATGCGCATCACCTCGCGGCCACGCGCATCGACCCGGATGTTCGAGCCCACCGCGTCCATGACATCGATGGTCGGCGTCTTGCGCAATTCCCAGGGCCTCGCCTTGAATTCATAGGGCTTCGAGGTGAGCGCTCCCACCGGGCACAGGTCAATGATGTTGCCCTGCAGCTCAGAGGAGATCGCCTTGTTGAGATAGGTGGTGATCTCCATGTCCTCGCCGCGGCCGGTGGCGCCCAGCTCCTCGATGCCGCCCACCTCGGTGGTGAAGCGCACGCAGCGGGTGCACTGGATGCAGCGGGTCATCTCGGTCTTGACCAGTGGTCCCAGATATTTGTCCTCGACGGCGCGCTTGTTCTCGTGGAAGCGGTTCTTGTCGATGCCATAGGCCATGGCCTGGTCCTGCAGGTCGCATTCGCCGCCCTGGTCGCAGATCGGGCAATCCAGCGGATGGTTGATGAGCAGGAATTCCATCACCCCTTCGCGGGCCTTCTTCACCATCGGCGTCTTGGTGAATACTTCCGGCGGCTCGCCATTGGGGCCGGGGCGCAGGTCGTTGACGGACATGGCGCAGGAGGCCTGGGGCTTCGGCGGGCCGCCCTTCACCTCGACGAGGCACATGCGGCAGTTGCCGGCAATCGACAGGCGCTCATGGTAGCAGAAGCGCGGCAATTCCGCGCCGGCCTGCTCGCAGGCCTGCAGCAGGGTGAGGCCGTTCTCGACTTCGATCTCCGTGCCGTCAATCTTGATCTTGGGCATCCCGTTCAGTCCTCACGCACAGCGGAGCGCCCGCATGCGCTGTTCATCCATGACTTCTTTCCACCCGAACGCATGGTCCGAAGGCCCTTCGGCCTCAAACCGCATGAGCCGCGCATAGGCTTCATCGAGCGTTGGCAAGTGTCCCTCGGGCACCCACCACAAAACGAAATGCGGCTTCTCCATCAGGTCGAACCAGGCGTCGCGCTTCCGGTAGAAATGCACATGTACGGTCTTGAAGACATAGCTCTCGAGAGACGCCACGTCCTCCCAAACCGAGAGGTTCACCGCCATGTCGCCGCCGATGCGGAATTCGGTCGCGTTGCTGTTGTCGCCCTTGAGCCGCCACACAAAACCGGGGGAGCGCTCTGCGATGGCATTGACGCGGTCAAGATTTTCCATGAACTCCGCCATGCGAGGATCATGCGTGGGATATCTGAACTTGCCGATGTTAAGCTCAGCGAGGTGCATTGCGAGCCTCATATGCGTCAAGCAAATCCTGGACCGCCACGCCATTGATGGTCGCACCCGTCCACCGGCAGCCGGAGAAAACCATGCCGGAGAGATTGGCGCCCTCGATTTTCGTTCCCGACAGGTTGACGTCGCTGATCCGCCAACCAGACAGGTTACAATCATCAAATGACGCGCCGGCAAAGTTGATCTGGGTGAAACGCGACCCAGACAGATTGGCATCGTTGAATTCCGAACCGGAAAGGTTGGCGTCGTTCACGTCAAGCCGTTCGGTGACGCTGTGCAGCTTCATGGCAACCTCCTATTCCGCCGCGATCCGGCGCACCGCGCCGTCATGGTCGGGGTTGGCGGCATATTGGTCGATGCGTTCCTCGATGACATGGCGGAAATGCGCGATCAGGCCCTGGATCGGCCAGGCCGCCGCGTCGCCCAGCGCGCAGATGGTGTGGCCCTCGATCTGCTTGGTGACATCGAGCAGCATGTCGATCTCGCGCTTTTCGGCGCGGCCCTCGGCCATGCGGGTCAGCACCCGCCACATCCAGCCGGTGCCTTCGCGGCACGGCGTGCACTGTCCGCAGGATTCATGCTTGTAGAAATAGGCGAGCCTGGCGATGGCCCTGATCAGGTCGGTTGACTTGTCCATGACGATCACCGCCGCCGTGCCGAGGCCTGAGCGCAGCTTGGCCAGGGAATCGAAATCCATCGGCGTGTCGAGGATCTGCGCGGCGGGCACCATGCGCACCGAGGACCCGCCGGGGATCACCGCCAGCAGATTGTCCCAGCCGCCGCGCACGCCTCCGGCATGGCGCTCGATCAGCTCGCGGAACGGAATTCCAAGCTCTTCCTCCACGACGCAGGGGCGGTTCACATGGCCGGAGATGCAGAACAGCTTCGGGCCCGTGTTGTTCGGCCGCCCGATGGAATTGAACCAGGTGGCGCCGCGGCGCATGATGGTGCCGGAAACGGCGATCGACTCCACATTGTTGACAGTGGTCGGCGCGCCATAGAGCCCGACATTGGCCGGGAACGGCGGCTTCATGCGCGGCTCGCCCTTCTTGCCTTCGAGGCTTTCGAGCATCGCGGTTTCCTCGCCGCAGATATAGGCGCCCGCGCCATGGTGGACGACGATGTCGAAATCCCAGCCATGGATGTTGTTCTTGCCGATGAGGCGGGCCTCATAGGCCTGGTCGACGGCGGCCTGCAGATGCTCGCGCTCACGGATGAACTCGCCGCGCACATAGATGAACGCCGTGTGGCAGCCCATGGCCGCGCCCGCCAGAAGCGAGCCCTCGACCAGCAGATGCGGCTCGTGGCGGAGGATCTCGCGGTCCTTGCAGGTGCCGGGCTCGGATTCATCGGCATTGACGACGAGGTAATGCGGCCGCTCGCCGATCACCTTGGGCATGAACGACCATTTGAGCCCGGTCGGGAACCCCGCCCCGCCGCGGCCGCGCAGCCCCGAGGCTTTCACCTCGTTGATCATCCAGTCGCGGCCCTTTTCGATGAAGCCCTTGGTGCCGCTCCAGCAGCCGCGCTTTTTCGCGCCTTCGAGGCCCCAGTCATGGAAGCCGTAGATGTTGGTGAAGATGCGGTCCTTGTCAGCGAGCATGGTCGGTTCTCACGTCTTTGGCGGCGCTTCGGCGGGTGGCGGCGGTTCGACACGCGTGAACTCACGCTGCCCTTCGTAGAGCGAAGGGTCAGTCAGCGTCGTGAGCCCGCCCTCTGGCGAGGCGAGATGCCGGTTAATCTGCGGACCCGCCTTCACCTTGCGGCCCGCCGCCAGATCATCGATGAGCTTTTCGAGTGTTGCGGGGGTCAGGTCTTCGTAGGTGTCCTTGAAAATCTGAACCATCGGCGCGTTGACACAGGCGCCGAGGCATTCGACCTCTTCCCAGGAGAAATTGCCGTCGCCCGACAGGTGATGCTGGTCATGATGGATGCGGTGGCGGCACACGTCTTTGAGCGCTTCCGCGCCGCGCAGCATGCAGGGTGTGGTGCCGCAGACCTGCACATGCGCGATCCTGCCCACCGGCTGCAGCTGGAACATGGTGTAGAAGGTCGCCACCTCGAGCACGCGGATATAGGCCATGCCCAGCATGTTCGCCACGTATTCGATGACCGGCTTCGACACCCAGTTGTCATTCTGCTCCTGCGCCCGCCACAGGACCGGGATCACCGCCGAGGCCTGCTTGCCCGGCGGATATTTCGCGATTGTTCGCTTGGCCCAGGCAAGATTCTCCGGGTTGAAGGCGAAGGCCTCCGTGGGCTGTTCCGTATGAAGGCGGCGGACACTCACCGGTCCACCTCCCCGAACACGATGTCGAGTGAGCCGAGCACGGCGGACACATCGGCCAGCATGTGGCCGCGGCAGATATGGTCCATGGCCTGGAGATGCGCGAAGCCAGGCGCCCGCAGCTTAGCGCGGTAGGGCTTGTTGCCGCCATCCGAGACCAGATAGACGCCGAACTCGCCCTTGGGCGCCTCGACCGCCGCATAGATCTCGCCTGGCGGCGTGTGGAAGCCCTCGGTGTGAAGCTTGAAGTGATGGATGAGCGCTTCCATCGAGCGCTTCATTTCGGATCGCTTCGGCGGCACCACCTTGCCGTTCGGCGCCGACACCGGCCCCTCGCGCTCGGCCCCCAGCAGCCGCTCCACGCATTGCTTCATGATCTTCACTGACTCGCGCATTTCCTGCATGCGGATCAGGTAGCGGTCATAGCAATCGCCGTTCTTGCCGATCGGGATGTCGAAATCCATCTCGTCATAGCACTCATAGGGCTGCGACCGGCGCAAATCCCACGCAGCGCCCGAGCCCCGCACCATGACCCCCGAGAAGCCCCAGGCGAAACATTCCTCGAGCGACACAACGCCAATATCGACGTTGCGCTGCTTGAAGATGCGGTTGTCGGTCAGCAGGCCTTCGATGTCATCCAGAACCCTGTTGTGGCCCTCGCAGAAGCGGCCGATATCCTCGACGAGCTCCGGCGGAATGTCCTGGTGCACGCCGCCTGGCCGGAAATAGGCCGAATGCATGCGCGAGCCGGAGGCCCGCTCATAGAACACCATGAGCTTTTCGCGCTCCTCGAAGCCCCACAGCGGCGGGGTCAGCGCGCCAACGTCCATGGCCTGGGTGGTGACGTTGAGAAGATGCGACAGCAGCCGCCCGATTTCGCAGTAGAGCACGCGGATCAGCTGGCCGCGCTTGGGCACCTCGATGCCGACCAGCCGCTCGATGGCGAGGCACCAGGCATGTTCCTGGTTCATCGGCGCCACATAGTCCAGGCGGTCGAAATAGGGCACCGCCTGCAGATAGGTCTTGTATTCGATCAGCTTCTCGGTGCCGCGGTGCAAAAGCCCGATATGCGGGTCAACACGGGCGCAGACCTCGCCGTCAAGCTCCAGCACCAGGCGCAAAACGCCATGCGCGGCCGGGTGCTGCGGCCCGAAGTTGATCGAGAAGTTGCGGGTGGAAGCGGTGTCGGTCACTGTTTCGCCTTTTCATCGCCGGGGAGCGTGTAGTCCGGCCCCTCCCACGGGCTCACATAGTCAAACGAACGGAACTCCTGCACCAGCTTCACCGGTTCGTACACCACGCGTTTGGCCTCGTCGTCCCAGCGCACCTCGACATAGCCGGTGAGCGGGAAATCCTTGCGCAGCGGATGGCCGGAGAAGCCGTAGTCGGTCAGGATGCGGCGCAGGTCCGGGTGGTTTGAAAACAGAACGCCATAGAGATCGAAGGTCTCGCGCTCATACCAGTTGGCGGCGGGAAACACCGGGATGACGCTGGGCACCGGCGTCTCCTCATCCGTCTCGATCTTCACCCGGATGCGCCTGTTCCTGTAGGGCGAGAGCAGGTGATAGACGACGTCGAAGCGCTTCTCGCGTTCAGGGTAGTCAACCCCGCAGATATCGGTGAAGCAGACAAAGCGGCAGGAGGGGTCGTCACGCAGGAATGTCAGCACGCGGATGATCTCGGCGGCCTCCGCCGTTACCGTCAGCTCGCCATATGCCACCCGCGCGCCGGTCACGGCGCCTTGCAGCCGTGAGGCAATATGCTGGCCAAGTTCTTCGAGGGTCTCGGCCATGTCAGCGCTCGATGGTTCCGGTGCGGCGGATCTTCTTCTGCAACTGCAGAATGCCGTAGACCAGCGCCTCGGCGGTGGGCGGGCAGCCCGGCACATAGATGTCAACCGGCACGATGCGGTCGCAGCCGCGCACCACGGAATATGAATAGTGATAGTAGCCGCCGCCATTGGCGCAGGAGCCCATGGAAATCACATAGCGGGGCTCCGGCATCTGGTCATAGACCTTGCGCAGCGCCGGGGCCATCTTGTTGGTGAGCGTGCCGGCGACGATCATCACGTCGGATTGGCGCGGCGAAGCGCGCGGCGCGAAGCCGAAGCGCTCCAGGTCATAGCGCGGCATCGAGGCCTGCATCATCTCAACCGCGCAGCACGCGAGCCCGAAGGTCATCCACATCAGCGAACCGGTCCGCGCCCAGTTGATGAGATCGTCGGACGCGGTGACGAGAAAGCCCTTGTCGGCGAGTTCGGCGTTGATGCTGCCGAACAGCGCGCGCTGCTCGGGCGTTGCCTGTTCGATCAATCCCATTCGAGGGCTCCCTTTTTCCACTCGTAGATGAAGCCGATGGTCAGAACGCCGAGGAAGATCATCATCGACCAGAAGCCGAACACCCCATTGTCGCCCAGCGTGATCGCCCAGGGAAACAGGAACGCCACTTCAAGATCGAAAATGATGAACAGGATTGAGACAAGGTAAAAGCGCACGTCGAACTTCATGCGCGCGTCGTCGAAGGCGTTGAAGCCGCACTCATAGGCCGAAAGCTTCTCGGGGTCCGGGTTGCGGATGGCGATCAGGATTGGCGTCACCATCAGGATCAGGGCGAATCCCAGCGCGACACCGAGGAAAATCACGATCGGCAGATATTCTCTCAATATATCAGGCATATGCTTCCGCCCTTCCGCCCGCCGGAGCAGCAGGCCAGAACCCGCCGCTTGGTAGCGCACCACCCTTTGACCCGCAAGCTTTTCAGAATGGTTGTCAAAGATGGTTGACAGAGATCGCGCGGGGCTTGCGGCCGCACCCCGG
>NZ_JBJTER010000056.1:0-74807 GCF_046093005.1 Aestuariivirga sp. | reverse complement strand
CATCGCCAACAAGGTGAAGGTCAACGTGGAGTGGATCGAGGCTGAGGTCTTCGAGAAGGAAGATCCCGCACCCTATCTCGAGGGTGTGCATGGCATTCTGGTTCCCGGCGGATTTGGCGAGCGCGGCTCCGAGGGCAAGATCAAGGCGGCCACCTTCGCGCGCACCCGCAAGGTTCCCTATTTCGGCATCTGCTTCGGCATGCAGATGGCCTGCATCGAGGCGGCGCGCTCTCTCTGTGGCATCGAGGGCGCGAGTTCCACCGAGTTCGGCGAGACGAAGGAGCCCGTCGTCGGCACCATGACGGAGTGGATGAAGGGCAACGAGCTCGAGATCCGCAAGGCCGGCGGCGACCTCGGCGGCACCATGCGGCTCGGCGCCTATGAGGCGGACCTGAAGCCGGAAAGCAAGATTGCAGAAATCTATGGATCAACGCGCATCAGCGAGCGGCACCGCCACCGCTACGAGGTGAACACCCATTACCGCGGCCGGCTGGAAAAGGCAGGCCTCCTGTTCTCCGGCATGTCGCCGGATGGGCTGCTGCCGGAGACCGTGGAATACCCCGATCATCCGTGGTTCATCGGGGTTCAGTATCACCCCGAGCTCAAGTCGAAGCCGTTCGATCCGCATCCGCTTTTCAGGTCCTTCGTGGCGGCGGCGGTCGAGCAAAGCCGCCTCGTCTGAGCCATGCGGGCGGTGCTCAAACTGGCACTCGCCGCAGTCTGGGCGCTTCTGCTGGCGGCAGCGCCGGCTGTCGCCCTCGATGCCGGCCTCATCGCCAAGAACGAGCAGGCGCTCGCCAGCTATCGCGCCGATTTCGACGGCGCCAACAAGCAGTTCCGCGGACCCTATGTCTCCGACGATAACCTGACCGCGATCAAGGGTGCCTTCGAGCGGGTGCGGACCTCCAGCGCCCAGAGATCAGCCGAACTGCAAGGCCCATTGTCCGAGGTCGCGCAACAGCTCACTTCACTCGGGCCACCGCCAGATAGCGGACAGGAAGACGCGGGCGTGGCGGAAACGCGTGCTCAACTGATCGCCACACGAGACAAGCTGCAGAGCCTGAGATCGCAGTTCGATGTTCTGGCGATCAATGCCCAGCAGAGCGCCGGTCAGGTTACCGCTTTGCAGCGCGACCAGTTCTTCGAGCGGATTTTTGACCGCAACCGGTCGATCCTCAATCCCTCGTTGTGGGCCGATGTGGGCAAGGGAGCGATTGCGCTGTCGACAGCCTTACGCTCGCTGCTCTCGGAATGGTGGAACAGCGTCCGGCTGAGTGCCAATCCGCTGGGCTTGGTGGTTGTTCCCGTGTTTGTCGCCGCTTTCTTCGCCGGATACCGGATTTTGAGCCGACAGCTCGGGCGGTGGACGGAGCGCTTCACCAAGACCGGCTCCGAGGCCGACGACATGACGCGGCTGTGGACGATTTTACGGTCGTTGCTGGGCACAGTTGTCACGCTGTTGGTTCTGCTGGGGCCCATTCATCTCGCGCTCGAGTCAAGCGGCTACATGACCGCGCTGGTTCGCACGGAGTGGAAAGCGATTATCGTTACCGTAGTAGCCGCGTACTTCTTCTACAAGCTGGCGCGGGGTATGGCTGCGCCAGGTCATCCCGAGCTGCGCATCATCGATCTGGATGACAGTGCGGCGGCACGGTTCCCAATACTCGCTGGCGTCATTTGTTTCGTATCCGTCTTCAACGCACAGCTTATCGATGTGGCGGACGGGCTGTATCTCGGCATCCAGTACACCGTCGGGCATTCTGCCGTGTCGGCGCTGGTCTTGTTGAGCCTGCTCAGCATCATCCTGCACACGCTGACCCATCAGAGTGGCCTGCCGAAGCCTGCCGGGCACAATCTCTACTTTGGATGGGCGCCTGTCTTTACGCCGCTGGCGTGGCTGTTGATCCTGATCGGCTTCGGAGCGTTGCTGTTGGGCTACCTCGCGCTGGCCGACTATCTGGCGCATCAGCTGGTCCGCACCGGCATGCTGCTGACGGTGCTGGTGATGCTCTATCATCTGCTCGACGCCACGGTCGCGGCGAGCTTCGACCCTCACAGCGCGATCGGCACTTTTCTGCGCCGCGCAACCGGTTTAGGCGAGCGTTCGATCGAGCGTATCGGCCTGATCGTCCGCACGATTATCGACCTGGTGTTTATCGTCGGCGGCATTCCCGCGCTGCTCTTGGTGTGGACGCTGAACTGGGTGGATTTCGGCGGGTTCATCAACACGCTCACGCTGGGCTTCCAGGTTGGCAGCGTTACGATCTCGCCGGCCATGGTGTTGGGGGTAGCGGCTGTCCTGATCGCCGGCTTTCTGGCCACCAATCTCTTCAACCGCTGGCTCGGCAAGCGGATCCTGTCCGAGACGCGGATCAACAAAGGCGTGCAGGATTCGATCCTGAAGGGCGCCTCTTACGCCGGATATGTCCTTGCCATCGGTTTCGCGCTGAGCGTCGCCGGGCTGAATTTCACCAACCTCGCGATCATTGCCGGCGCGCTGGGCGTCGGCATCGGTTTCGGCCTGCAGTCGATCGTCAACAACTTCGTGTCGGGGCTGATCATCCTCGCGGAGCGGCCAGTGCGGGTCGGCGACTGGGTGTCGCTGGCCGATGGCGAAGGCATCGTCCGCCGCATCAATGTCCGCTCGACCGAGATCGAAACCTTCGACGGCTGTTCGATCATCCTTCCAAATTCGCAGCTGGTGACCGGTACGGTTCGAAACTGGACGCTTACCGACAATAAGGGGCGCATCACCGTGCCGGTCACGGTGGAAGTCGGCAATGACGCCGCGCTGGTGCTGAAGCTGCTCGCCGAAACGGCCCGCCACCACCCCAAGGTGCTGACCTATCCTGCGCCCTCGGCGGTTCTGTCGCGGATCGGGCTCAATGGCCTCGAGTTCGACTTGCGTGTGCATGTCGCCGATATCTTCGACGGCGGTCAGGTGGCGAGTGATCTCAGGCTCGCCGTTCTTGAGGCATTCGCGGCAAATGACGTGATCCTGAGCCAGGCGGTTGCAGTTAAACCGCAGCGGGCGTAGGACAACGCGCATGGAGAAACAGACCAGCCGCGCCATGGCGCTTGATGTCGCGCAGTGGAAGGCCTCGGCGATGGCCGAGACCATGAACATGCGGCTCATTGCGCTCGGCGATGGCACGGCCACCTTCGAGGCCACGCCTGGTCCAAAGTACTATAATCCGCAAATGCGCGTGCATGGCGGCTATGCGGCAACCCTGATCGACTCCGCCATGGGCTGTGCGGTGCAGACCAAGCTCGCCCCCAACACCGGCTATGGCACCATTGAACTGAAAGTGAATTACGTGCGCAAGATCGACGCCGATACCGGCCGGCTGCTGTGCACCGGACATGTGCTGCATGCCGGGCGCACCATGTTTACGGCGGACGCCAAGCTCACCGATGAGGCCGGAAAGCTTTATGCCCATGGATCGGGCACATTCCTGGTGTATCCTTCATGAAAGCCAATAGCATTGTTACGGCGGGCGCCACGAGCTTCGGCAATGCCCTCCCCATCGCGCTCATCGCCGGGCCCTGCCAGATGGAAAGCCGCGACCACGCCTTCATGATGGCCGGCCGGTTGAAAGAGATCTGCGCCAGGCTCGGCATCGGGCTTGTGTACAAATCGAGCTTTGACAAGGCCAACCGCACCAGCCTGTCCGGCAAGCGCGGCATGGGTCTGGAAAAATCGCTCGCCGTGTTCGCCGATATCCGCAAGGAGCTGGGCCTGCCGGTGCTGACCGATGTGCATGAGAACGGCCAGTGCGCCGAGGTGGCGAGTGTCGCCGATATCCTGCAGATTCCGGCCTTTCTGTGCCGTCAGACCGATCTCCTCGTGGCTGCCGCCAATACCGGGCGGGTGATCAACGTCAAGAAAGGGCAGTTCCTGGCGCCGTGGGACATGAAGAATGTGCTGGCGAAAATCGTCGACAGCGGCAACCCCAATGTGCTGCTCACCGAGCGGGGCGCGTCCTTCGGCTACAACACGCTGGTGTCCGACATGCGGGCGCTGCCGGTCATGGCGGAAACCGGCGCGCCGGTGATTTTCGACGCCACCCATTCGGTGCAGCAGCCGGGCGGGCAGGGGACGGCCTCCGGCGGCGACCGGCGCATGGTGCCGGTGCTGGCGCGGGCCGCCGTGGCGGTGGGGGTGGCGGGCGTGTTCATCGAGACCCACCAGGACCCGGACAATGCCCCCTCTGATGGCCCCAACATGGTGCCGCTCGTGCAGCTCGAAAAGCTGCTGGCCACTTTGATGGCGCTGGACCGGGTCGCCAAGGCGGCCTGAGGGCTGTCTTGCATTGGTCACGCAGAGCCGCCATAAGCGCGCGCATTGCACAGGGGAGCCTCCGCCATGACCACCATCATCGACATCACCGCCCGCGAAATTCTGGACAGCCGCGGCAACCCGACTGTGGAGGTGGACGTGGTGCTGGAGGACGGTTCCATGGGCCGCGCCGCGGTTCCGTCGGGCGCGTCGACGGGTGCCCATGAGGCGGTGGAGATCCGCGACGGCGACAAGGCCCGCTACCTCGGCAAGGGTGTGACCAAGGCGGTGGCCGCCGTCAATGGCGAGATTTTCGATGCCCTCGCCGGCATGGAGGCCGAGGACCAGATCGCCATCGACCGCGCCATGATCGAGCTTGACGGCACGCCCAACAAGAGCCGCCTCGGTGCAAATGCCATTCTGGGCGTCTCGCTTGCCACAGCAAAGGCGGCGGCCGATGCCTCGGGCCTGCCGCTCTACCGCTATGTCGGCGGCGCCGCGGCGCATCTTCTGCCGGTGCCGATGATGAACATCATCAATGGCGGCGCGCATGCCGACAACCCGATCGATTTCCAGGAATTCATGATCATGCCGGTGGGCGCGCAGAGCTTCCGCGAAGGCCTGCGCATGGGCGCTGAGATTTTCCACACGCTGAAAGCCGCGCTCAAGAAAGCCGGTCACAACACCAATGTCGGCGATGAAGGCGGCTTCGCACCCAACCTGCCCTCGGCCGAGGCGGCGCTCGATTTCGTGATGACGGCGGTTGCCCAGGCCGGCTACAAGCCGGGCGATGACGTGATGCTGGCGCTGGATTGCGCGGCCACCGAATTCTTCAAGAACGGCGTCTATGACTACGAAGGCGAGGGCAAGAAGCGCTCGATCGTCGAGCAGGCCGAATATCTCGCCAAGCTGGCCCGCGCCTATCCGATCTTCTCGATCGAGGACGGCATGGCCGAGGACGACTGGGAGGGCTGGCGGGAAGTGACAAGGCTGATCGGCGCAACCCACCAGCTGGTTGGCGATGATCTGTTCGTCACCAACACCCGCCGCCTCAAGGAAGGCATTTCAAGCCATGTCGCCAACGCCATATTGGTGAAGGTGAATCAGATCGGCTCGCTCACCGAAACGCTGGAAGCCGTTTCCATGGCGCACAAGGCGGCCTATGCCGCCGTCATGTCGCACCGCTCCGGCGAAACCGAGGACTCGACCATCGCCGACCTTGCTGTTGCCACAAACTGCGGTCAGATCAAGACCGGCTCGCTGGCGCGTTCAGACCGGCTGGCCAAGTACAATCAGCTTCTTCGCATCGAGGAAGAACTGGGGTCTCAGGCGGCATATGCGGGACGTTCAATCCTCAAGACCTAGCACGGCGAGGCTCGGCACGTTTCACATCGTCGTGTCGAGTGTCGCGGCGATTGCCGGCGTGGCGCTCGCGGCCTACCAGGTGTTCATGCCGCAGCCGGCCGCCCAGGCGCCGGTCAATGTGGTGGTCTCGCTCGATCCGCAGAAATCCGACTCCGGCGCGGCCGATATGACGATCGTCAAAAGCGACGCGCCGGCCATCGAAACCACCAGTGTGGACCTCACCAGGGGCGCGCGCATCACTTCGGCGCTGAAGGACGGCGGAGAGGAGCGCTACGCCATTGCGAACCTGTTCGACGGCGCGGAGGATACCTTTGTCGCCATCTCGCCGCCCGACGAGGAACTTGGCATTCAGGTGGAGTTTCCGGATGGCGAGGTTCACGAGGTGACGGCGATCGATTATCGCCCGCCCGAAGGTGTTGATCCCGCCAGTATGGCTGCGTCTGTCGACGTGACGGTGATGCCGGAATTCTCGGTCAGTGGCGCCGGTCTCGAGGTTTTCAGTTTCAGCCTGCCGCGCTCGGCGCAACCGCAGAGTTTCCCCAGTCCCGGCCGGGTGCGCGGCACCGGTGTGATCCTGCTGGTGAAGCCCAATCCGGCGGTTGAGAAAAGCTATGTCGGCGATTTCCGGGTGCTGAGCGAAAAAGTCGCGCCGTAGCTTCAGAGCCCGCCTGACGCCCTGACCGCGTAAAGTCCCGCGGCAATGATCACCGCTGTTCCGATGACCGTCGTCACGGCTGGAATCTCGGCAAACAGCAGATAGCCCCACAGCGGCACCCACAGCATGCCGGTGTATTCGAACACCGTGACCAGATTGGCCTTGGCCAGCCGGTAAGCATGGGTGAGGAGGGACATGGCCACCGCCGCGATCACCCCACACAGGCCCATCAGGAAGAGATCGCGCAGGTCCGGCATGGCCCAGGGGCGGACCAGAAAGTCGAGGCTGGGATGGCCGAAAGCGGTGATGCCCGCCGCGTGGAAGCCCAAGGCGATCATGGCCGCCGCCACCATGTAAACGCCGTTGACATAGAAGGCCATGACGGTGGTCGGCTCCTCGGCGCTGTAGCGCCGCGCCAGGATCATCGACAGCGCATAGGCCGCGGCGCTGAACAGGCTCAGCAGCGCGGCGGGCTCGAACAGTCCGGTGCCCGGCCTGAGGATGATCAACACCCCGATGAAGCCGGCGATCACCGCCGCCCAGGATTTGAGCGACACCCGCTCGCGCAGGAACAGGGCCGCCAGCAAGGTGACGAAGATCGGCGAGGTGAAGAACAGGGCAATCGCCTCGGCCAGCGGCAGCGCCGGAAAGGCCATGTAATAGGTGGTGTAGGACACAAGCAGGATGAACCCGCGGGCGATCAGCAGCCGCCAGTTCTTCGTCTTCAGCGCCTTGAGGCCCGCCTCGTAATGAACCATCACCAGCAGGATCGGCAGGCCCACCAGCGAGCGCAGGACGATGGCCAGGGTAACGGCGTGGGCGCCGCTCAGGCCTTTGAGGATCGCGTCCTGGATCGAAAAGATGAACACGCCGGCGCACAGCGAGGCGATGCCGATCAGGTTGCGGCGGGCGTTAAGCTCTGCTGGCGTCATGAGCTGGGCACCGCGCTGTCGGACCGGCGCTCCCGCTGAAAGATGTAAAGGCCGGAACCGACGATCAGCGCCGCGCCCGCTCCCGTCCACAGGTCGGGCCAGTCGCCCCAGATCAGGTAGCCAAACAGCGCCGCCCAGATCAGCGAGGAGTAGCTGAAGGGCGCCACCACCGATGCGGGCGCTGACCGGAAGGCGCGGATCAGGAACAGGTGCCCGAGCCCGCCCGCCACGCCGCTTGCCACCAGCAACAGCCAGTCGAAAGCCGAGGGCCAGTTCCAGAACCACGGCACGATCAGGCTGGTCACCACGGCGCCCATGGCGGCGGTGTAGAGCAGCGAAGTCAACGGATCGTCATCGCGCACCCGGCGGGTGAGAATCTGGTAGTTGGCGTTGAGCAGCGCGGCGCCCAGCAGGAACAGCATGCCATAGCCATAGGCCCCGAAGCCCTCCTGCCAGGGGCGGACCACGATCAGCGCGCCGAGAAAGCCAAAAAACACGCCCAGCCAGCGGCTTGCGCTGACTTTCTCGCCAAGTGCGGTAATTGACAGAACGGTCACCAGGATGGGGTTCAGGAACATGATGGTGGTGGCGGTGGCGAGCGGCGTGGTGCGGATGCCCGCGTTGAAAAGCGCGGTGGTGGACATCAGTAACAGCGAGCGCAGGAATTGCCGGCGCGGGTGGCGGCTGATCGCCAGCTGCGGGAGCCTGGGACCGCAGGCGATGATCGCCACGATGGTGGCGAAGAAGAATCGCGCCCATGTCACCTGAACCAGCGACAGATGTTCGAGCAGATGTTTCATGATCGCATCGAGCGAGATGAAACAGAACATGGTGGCGAGCATCCACAGGATGCCGCGGGTGCGGTCTTCCACGGGCTCCTGCATGATCAGACCGCGAGGCTCACGCCCGCCCGTTCACCAGCCGCCGTGAGTTCCGCGTAAAGGCCATCGGGCAAGGGAATGCCTTGCGCGGCGCGGATGCGGCGGCGCTCCCATTCCGGGCCGCCGGCGGCATAGGTTCCCGGCTGCTCCCTGAAATTCCCGATATAGGCCTGAAGCTTTGCGCCGAACGCCTCAAGCGTCATGAACAGCGTGGGGTCGATGGCCATCACGAAATGCCCGACCTTGGTGTCGCCCAGCGCCAGGCCATCCTGATCGGCGGAGAGCCGCATGCCGCTCAGCATGCCGCCCAGCACCTCGGCAACGCCGGCAAGGGCAGCGCCCTTGTAGCCGAAGTCGGGTCCGCCGGCGGGGGCGAGCGCTGTCGCTTTGTGCGGGTCGGTGACGAAGGCGCCCGTGGCATCGACGGCGACACCGGGCGGCAATTCAAGACCTTCCGTGCGGTAGCGCAGCACCTTGTTCCAGGGAATGGAACTGGTGGCCATGTCGAGCAGGAACGGGTCACCGCCCGGATTGGGCGCGGCGAGCGAAATCGGGCTGGTGCCGTGGATCGGTTTCGAGCCGCCATGCGGCACCACGAAGGCGCCCGAGTTCGCCGTCACGAAACCGATGAAACCGGCATCGGCGGCGGCCAGCGTATAGGCCCCGGCGGCGCCGAAATGGGTTGAGTTGATGACGCTCGCCATGCCGATCCCGCAATCGCGGGCCAGCGCGCAAGCCTCGTCCATGGCGCGGTACATGGCGATGTGGCCGAGCCCGTCATCGGCATCGACCAGCGCCGCCGCCCGCCGCTTGAGGGTGACCGTAACCTTTGGATTGCCCCTGGCCACGCCATTCCGCAGGCAATCAGCATACCAGGGCAGCAGCCGGATGCCGTGGCTGTCCACCCCGTGCAGCGAGGCGTGCAGCATGGCCCAGGTGGCGGCCTCGGCGGAAGGCTGATCCGCCCCCGCCGCTTGCAGCACGGCGTTGGAAAACGCCGCGAGTATGTCTGGCGCTGCGCTGCGCGGCATCAGGCGATCTTGCCGCCCAGCTCATCCTCGATGTGGACGCGGATGATGTCCTCGAAGCTGTTTTCGGCGGCGAAGCCCAGTTCGCGGGCGCGCTTGGCCTCGAAGTTGCGTGGCCAGCCGGCAACGATCTTGATGATGGTTTCGTTGGGCTCGCGGCGGATGCGCGCCACCACCTTTTCGCCGGCCACCTTGCGCAGCGCCGCGATCTGTTCGCCGACCGTGCAGGAAATGCCTGGAAGGGTGAGGTTGCGGCGGTTGCCGAGAAGCGCTGTATCCATGGTGGCCGCGTGCAGCAGGAAACCAGTGGCGGCGCGCGGCGAGGCATGCCAGTGGCGCACATCCTCCGACACCGGCAGCACCGCCTCATGGCCGGCCAGCGGCTCGCGGACGATGTTGGAGAAGAACCCCGAAGCCGCGAGGTTCGGCTTGCCGGGGCGCACGCAGATGGTCGGAAAACGAAGCCCCACGCCATCGAAGAAGCCGCGCCGCGTGTAATCGGCCAGCAGCAATTCGCCGATCGCCTTCTGGGTGCCATAGCTGGTGAGCGGGGTGGTGAAGAAATTGTCCGGAATGGCCTCCGGGAACGGGGCGCCAAACACGGCAATCGAGGAGGTGAAGATCACTTTCGGCTTGTAGCAGCCGCCCGCCTTGCGGATCGCCTCGAAAAGATAGCGCGTGCCGTCGAGATTGATGCGGTAGCCCTTTTCGAAATCGGCTTCCGCCTCGCCCGACACGATGGCGGCGAGGTGGAAGATCACGTCGGGCTTCATCGCCACCAGCTTTTTCGCCTCGCCAGGCGTCGAGAGATCGCCCAGCAGGGTTTCAACCGGGAAGGCTGCGGCCGGTGGTGGCGGCGGCAGGATCACATCATGGCGGATCAGGCTGGTTATCTGCTGAGAACCCAGACGGCCATCCCTGGCCAGCCTGTCGATCAGCTTGACGCCCACCATGCCGCCGCCGCCGATGACCAGAATCTTCATGTCAAATCTCCCATTATGGCCGCGAACATGACGCAAACCGCGGGCCCCGACAAGCGTGCCGGGCACATGGCACACCCCACGCGGGACGGAGGCAAAGGCGGTGCAATCAGTGATTGTTCCGCTGGTGGCGATGCCTATCGGAGACTACGCCGACATTAAAACGGCTCCATTATCGTTAATAAGTACTTAGCGTTTGCCCGGCATTTTGGTAGCAACGCTCCATGACTCGCAGATCAGACGAGAGAAACATGATGCTTTCCCGCCGTTCCGTCCTCGCCGGCGCGTCCGCCGCCGTGGTTGCGGCTCCTCTTTCCGCCGCCGTCCTGGCGCAGAGCAGCGAGGACGACCCGTATCCATTGCCGCCTTTCAATTACAGCAAGATCCCGGAGGCTTTCCGCCCGGCCATTGTCGAGTACACCGGCCGCCAGTGGCCGGGCACCGTCATCGTCGATACCCAGAACCGGCAACTCTACCTCGTTCTGCAGGGCGGCAAAGCGATGCGCTGGGGTTGCGCGGTGGGCAGGGACGGTTTCCGCTGGGCAGGTCTTGCCGACGTGGGGCGCAAGGTGATGTGGCCGCGCTGGACGCCGCCCAAGGAAATGATCGCGCGCAGCCCCGAGAAGGCCAAGTGGGCGAACGGCATGCCGGGCGGCCCGGATAATCCGCTGGGCGCGCGCGCTCTCTATCTCTACCAAAACGGCAACGATACGCTTTACCGTATTCACGGCACCACGGAGCCGATGTCGATCGGGAAAAACGCGTCGTCCGGCTGCATTCGCATGATCAACCAGGATGTTATCGAACTCTACCGCCGCGTTCCCATCGGATCGCGGGTGGTGGTGCTGGCGGAGGGAGTCTGAATGAACATACGCAATTGCCCATTTTCCGCGAGCCTGGCGCTGTCGGTATTGGCTTTTGGCCTCGCCGCCTGCGGTATGGGGGGCTCCTCGCAGCCTGACCTGGCCCCCGCCGCGCCGGTGACCACCGCTCCGGTGGCGCCTGCGCCTTTGCCCGTGGGTCCGTTGTCCGCCGCTGATACGACGCGCGCGCTCTCCGAACGCAAGTTCACTTTCGCGGCGCCGGGCCGCAAAGGCACGGTGTCGTTCTTCCGCGATGGCACCTTCGAATATGACGAAGCCGGCAAGGGCATCGGCACCGGCATCTGGCAGGCGTCCGACGGTAAACTGTGCGAGGCGCGCAACCCCACGAGCTTCCTGCCGAAGGGAACGCCCTCCACCTGCAGCCCGATCTCGTCCGACGGTTCGCGCATCACGGCGGGCAACATGCAGCTGATTCCCATCTGACGCGGCGGAATGGTCGTGCGCTATCAAGCTGAGATGGCAGCGGGACGTTCTATTTTGCGGTGACGTGAAACAAGCGGGAATAAAGCTTCTCGATCAGCTCCAGCCGTTCGTAGCCGAGCCAGTGCCCGACGAAAGCTGGAATGTAGCCAGAGTCCCAGAACGGCAGGTCGTTGACGGCGACAGAAAGCGAACTGCCGCCATATTTGATCTCGACCCATTGCCGGGCGTCAGCCAGGGCCGGAACCTGCATGCCGCCCCATGCGATCATCCTGGTTTCAGGGCCTTCCGGCGTGTCCGCCGGTCCTCTGTAGAGATCGACGCATGGAAACACCGGTGACCTGACGAGCGTGACCTTCCAGTAATCCCCATGGCGGAACAAACGCAGGCCTTGGGCGCTGGCGGCAAGCCGCATGTTTTCGAAATCGCTTTCCATCAGGGCAAGCGACCGGGAACCGAGAATCGAGAAATCGACGTCGTCATCCCACGGGATCGGGCCACCGTGGCGCAGTGCGCCAAGAAGTGAGCCATAGGACAGCGTGAAGTGTATTCCGTGTGCGGATAGAAAACTGCTGGTGGTCCCGGCGAGTTCGGCGAGATCATGCATGATGGCCGGCTTGATGAAGTAGAGCCGGCCGATCAATTCGACACCGGGGACGGTATACACCCCCGTGCCAAGCAGGTAACGCGCGCCCGGCCGCACGGGGCGGGGCTCGAATGGACTTTTGACGCGCAGGAAAACGGTCAGAGCCAGCATCAAGGCAGAAAACAGCAAAACAAGCGCCCACACGGCCCGGCCGGGCAGGACGAGACACAATACAAGGGCGCCCGCCCCGGAAAGCAGCACCGCGCGAATATTGCGGTTTCCGATGCCGAGCAGCGTCACGGGGGCTGCGAGGAAAGCCGCGGCGCCAGGCCAAGCAACGGCCAACGCGGCCGCTGATGTCGACAGCATTCCCGCAAACAGTAGGCCCGCAATCAGCCACGGCAACTCGAACGCAGCCCTATCGGCCGGGGTTGGTCTTGTCATGACGGTTTCTTTGCCAACGACGGCTGGGCTTGTTGAGTGACTGGCGTTGGGCTTTTTTTGGCAAGCCCGATGCGTGAGGTCAACAGCCCGCGCCTGCTCTATTGCCGGTTTCGACGAATTGTGGTCTTTTGCCGAGCTGCTCAGGAGGTAAACCAGGTCATGTGCGCAATGAAGACTTGTGGCCTTACGCCGGGCACGGGGCCGTCCGCTGTGCTGAATCAGCGGCGGCCCGGCGGGCATGGGCATCGTCGGGGATAAGCGGGTCCATGCGGGTAGCTGTGTTCCGGACAGCGGCGGTTGCGGCATTTCTCGTGCCCGTTGTGCAAATCCCGATGCTGATTTGGGCGCGGGAGGCGTTCCTGGACCTGCATCCCGCTTACCTCGCGGACCCGCCCACCATCAGCCGCGCCATCAGCGAGCCGATGGTTGGCGTGCCATTCCACAACACGATCGTGCTGGTCACCGTCTTGCTGGCCGTTGTCATGCCCTTCATCATTGTCTCTTACTGGCGGAGCGCGGCTTTGGCGCGCATCGGCGGCCTGAGGGGCGGGCTCATCCGCTTGGCAATCGGGGTCGCCTGCGTGAGCCAGATCGCCGCGGTCTTTGGCATGAACCTGCTGACCGTCAATACATTGGGCTCCAACGGCGACTTGCACATGCTGGGGAGTTACATCTTTTTCGCGGCCCAGGCGGTGACGATCGCCATCGCCGCCACGCTGTGCCGCGGCCTTTCCGGCCATACTGCCACATCATGGCTGCTGCCTTCGATGCAGCGCTTCCGGTTTCCCATGGGCATGGCGGTGCTCGGGCTTACGCTGGTATATCTCGGGCTGTTCATCGGCAAGGATCACAATAGCCTGTTTTCCGACTACCTTGTGCAGACGGTCTATGTGCAGTGCGAGGTGCTGGTGATCTCCAGCTTCATGCTGTTTCTTGCGACTTACAGTTTCGACCTTTGGTCGCTGGGGCGCCGGGGTGGCGAAATCCGCGCCGCCGAGGCAGGGCAGAAGAAGGCGGCGGGCAGCCGGGTCGAGTGAGCCCCCCCGCCTCAGGGCGTCTCGCGCGCTGACCTTGTCGGATGTCTTCACCGAACCGGCATGACGGTTTTGGAAAGCGGTCAGCGCGGTCCCCGCGCTTGATCTCTCCGCTCATGGGGGCGGTAAACTTGAGCTCGATTTTGGCCGAACTCACTTTGCTCCAGACCCCGGTGAGATCGTGGTTCAGTCCGCGGTCAAAACGCTCTGACTGGCCGCCGTCATCAGGCTTCCCGTTGCGGGGTAGAGCGGGATCAGGCAGGCCTGCAGCGCGTGGTAGATGTCAGGCTTGCCGGTGAAGAACAGGTCAACCGGTTTCAGGTCCGGGCCCAGTTCCGGGAACCAGCCGCCATTGGCGGGATCGATCAGGTGGCTGGCGGCGAAATCCCAGCTCTTGCGGTACCAGGTTTCATGGAACTCACCGGGGCTGAGCGCGTTGAGGAAGGCGGCGGCGCCGATCGCTTCCGTCACCGGCCACCAGATCTTGTGGGTGATGGCCGGGCGGTTGTCGAAGTCCAGCGTGTAGTGAAAGCCGCCTGAAGCCTTGTCCCAGCCCTTGTCCACGGCACTGCGGAACAGCCGGTGCGCGGCATCGATGAAGGCGGGCTCGCGGCGGCCATCCAGCACCCAGAGTTGGGCCATGAGCCGTGACCATTCAAGCCAGTGGCCCGGCGTGGTGCCCGCCGGCCGGAACATATCGGAGCCCTTGTAGGATTTGTCGATCCGCCATTGCGAGTCGAAATGCTCGGCCACCGCATAATCAAGCGAGGCGGCGTGATGCAGAATGATCAACCGCGCGATGCTTTTCGCCTTGTCGAGATAGCCCCGATCATGCGTGGCCTCGAAGGCGGCCATCAGCGCCTCGGTCAAATGCATGTTGGAATTCTGGCCGCGGTAGCCGGAGATCTTCGCCCAGTCGCGCGCATATTCCTCCGACACCGCGCCAGGGTCCGCTTCCCAGAAACGGGAGTCAATGACCTGCGTGATGTCGGCCAGCATGTCCTTCGCAAGCGGGTGGCCCAGCATCAGCGCATCCGATGCGGCGAGCAGCACGAAGGCATGGCCATAGGCCTGTTTGGAATCGTCGCGGTAGCCATTGTCGTCAAGCGACCAGCAATAGCCGCCATGGGTTTGGTCGCGGTGGCGGTCCCAGAGATAGCGCATGCCATGGTCGACGATGTTCTCGGCGCCCGGCCGGCCAAGTTTCGCGGCGATCGCGAAGCAATGCACCATGCGCGCCGTGGCGTGAATCTGGCGGAGATTGCCCATGGGCTTTCCCGCCGCATCGAGATCGAAGAAGCCGCCCTTTGGGTTCACGGCATTGTGCTGGTAAAGGCTGAACAGCGCGTCCGCCTGGTCCATCAGCCAGCGGCGGTGATAGGGGCGGGCGGTCCACGGCGTGCTGTCGGCCATGATTTTCTCCATTCGAATGCTCACTCGACGCGCACCCGGGCGCTGGCGCTCTTGCCCCTGGCGTCGATCACCGAGAGCTTCGCGAAGCCTTTGGGCGGCTGTTCCCAGAAGCTGTCGCGGCGGAATTCGCGCTCGGCCACGGGAACGCCATCGGCGAGCCAGGTGAAGGGGGGCGTGCCGCCATTGACCTTGAGGCTCAGCGCCGGGGCGGCATGCCCCGTGAGATCGATGCGCGCGCCGTCGGGTGGAAAGGCAATGGCCGGCGGCGCCTCGCCGCTGGCGCGTTCGGCAACTTCCGGCAGGGCCCTGGGCCGGAAACGCTGCAGCGCGGCGGGAAGTTCGGATGTGGTGGCGATCAGGGTTCCTGGCGGGGCAGGGCCGATGGGCTTGCGGGCCATACCCAGCCGCTGGAAAGCTTCAAACAGGATCGGGGCGGCGGCGAGCCGTCCGACCACGCCCGGAACCGCGGCGCCGTCCGGGCGGCCTACCCACACCGCGATGGTGCTGGCGCCGTCATAACCGATGGCCCAGGCATCGCGGTAGCCATAGGAGGTGCCGGTCTTGAAGGCGATCTGGCCACCCAGCGCGTTGGGTGGCGTGGGCGCCCCCTTCAGCACATCGGCGATCATCCAGGCTGCCTGCGGTTCCAGCAGGCGTCTCAGGGACTTGTCTTGCGCGATCCGGCCAGGCTGCCAGGCAAGCGCCACCGGCCTGCCGTTGCGGGCCAGCGCCACATAGAGCTGGGCGAGATCGACAAGCCGGACGCCGGCGCCCCCCAGCCCCACCGCGAGGCCGGGGCCGGCGTTGGCCGGCAGCCTGAGCTTGACCCCGGCATTAACGAGCCGTGCCGCCAGCCGGTCCGGCCCCACCTCATCCAGCACCTGCAGCGCCGGCACGTTGAGCGATTGCTGGAGCGCGGTGCGCACGCTGACCGTGCCGTGGAAGGTATCGTCGAAATTCTCCGGCGCATAGGCGCCATAGCGCACGGCGCGGTCATCGATCAGAGTTTCGGGATGGACGATGCCATCCTCGAAGGCCAGCCCGTAGATGAAAGGCTTCAGCGCCGAGCCGGGCGAACGCAGCGCCAGCGCGAGATCGAGCTGACCGGCGCGCTGGCTGTCAAAATAGCCGGTGCCGCCGATATGGGCGCGCACCGCGCCGGTGGCGTTATCCACGACGATAATGGCGGCGGCGACGCCGGAGCCGATGGCCAGCGCGCGCTCGCGCGCCAGTGTCTCGAGCGACTGCTGCAGATCGCGTGAGAGGGTGGTTGTGATCACGCTGCCTGGCGGTGCTGGTCTGGCCAGACGTTCGGCCAGATGCGGGCTGAGCATGGGAAAAGCGAGGCGGCCTTGCGGCGCCTCCTCGGCGGTGGCCGCCGCGGCCTGATCGGCGTTGATCACCCCTTGCGCGGCGAGCCTGGCGATGACCCGGTTGCGGGCCTCTGCGGCGCGGGCGGGAAAGCGGTCCGGCCGCCGGGTTTCGGGGGCTTGCGGCAGGGCGGCGAGCAGGGCGCTCTCGGCGGTCGAAAGGCGCTTCGGCTCCTTGCCAAAATAGGCAAGCGTTGCCGCCCTGATCCCCTCGACATTGCCGCCATAAGGCGCCAGCGCCAGGTAGAGATCGAGGATCTGCTGTTTGCTTAAGGCGCGCTCCAGCTGAATGGCGCGGATCATCTCGGCGAATTTTGCCGAAAGCCCGCGCTGGGGCCGTGGCTCCAGCAATCGCGCCACCTGCATGGTCAGCGTCGAGCCGCCGGAAACGATGCGGCCATGGCTGACCGCCTGCCAGGCGGCGCGCAGCAGGGCCTTCGGGTCGACGCCGCCATGCGCGTAGAAGCGCTTGTCCTCATAGGCGATGAGCATGGCGAGGAAGCGCGGATCGACCTCCTTCGCGGTGACCGGCAGCCGCCAGTAGCCGTCCCTGGTGATGAAGGGGCGGAGCAGGCGGCCCTCGGCATCGGTCACCAGGGTCGAGTAGGTGATGGCTTGCCCGAGCGGCGGCGGCCCGAGGCGTTTCAGCGTCTCGGTGAGCGCGAAGCCCGCCGCATTGACGGCGAGCAACGCCACCAGCGCCACCGCATAGAGGCGCAACGGCCAGCTCACGCGCGCCGCGGCCATGTCAGGGCGCCGTCACCGTGACCGAGCCGGTGACGGTGCGGGCGTTGAGCTGCGGACGGTACATGTCTTCCACCATGGCGCCGGGATGGGTGAAATCCCCCGGCGTCACCGCGCGCAGCACATAAGCCAGCCGGGCGGTGGAATTGTTGAAGCTCGCCACGAAGCGGTCATCACGGAATTCCGTGTATCCGGCCCAGGTGGTGTCGGTGAGCCAGGGGAAGCTGGTGGGGGTCCCCGAGGCCACCAGCGCCGGGTTTTCGATCTCGAAGCCGGCGGGCAGCGGATCGACCAGCAGGAAGGTGCCGGTTTCTGGATCGCCCTCTGCTTTGGCCACGGTGAGCACCGCAACGAGCCGGGTGTTCTGCGCCACTGTGCTGATGTCGGCGGGCTGGCCATCGGTGGTGAAGTATTCCCGCGTCAGGGTGAGCCCGTTGCTTGCCGCCGGTTCCGGCACCAGCGGCGAGCCCAAAACCGCCGCGACGGCCTTCAGCGTTTCGCCGCCAAGGTTGCGGACCTTGATGTCGCCCGTGACCGCCGTTTCGCGCCACACGCGGTTGAGGGCGCCGTCATGGCTCTCGCCGTTGACATCGAGGCGTATGCCCTTGGCCTTTTCTTTGACCGCGGCCGCCGCCAGCACCATCCAGGCCATATCCTGGGTCGAGGCGTAGGTTGAGCGTGACCGTTCCACCTCGATGGCGCTCATCGCGGTTTCAATCACCGGTGGCGCCGCGTTTGCGGCGGTGGCCAGCGCGAGGATCGCCGATGCATCGCGCAGCGTCGAGCCGAAATCGGCGCGCCAGACGTTGCCGGGCGGGGCCTCGACATTGTCGGCGAGCGCGTCAATGGCGCCGTCGAATGCCGCGCCGGCCCGGTCATTGTCGCCCAAGAGGCTCAGGGCCGCGCCGATCTGGGCGCGGGCCAGCGGCGTGCCGAAATCAGCCAACCGTGTATCAGCGAGATATTTGAGGTCACCAGCCGGGGCGCGGCCCGCGCGGGCCAGCACATAGAGGGCATAGGCCATGTCCTGGCCGCCGCCCGGCTCGATGTCCGGCGCGTTGCCCACCATGTTGCGGATGAAATCGAGCGCGCCGACGAGTGTATCCTCCGGCACCGCATAGCCCTGTTCGCGGGCGCGGAGCAGGAAGTCCGTCACATAGGCGGTGAGCCACAGGCCGGCGTCGTCGCCATAGGCAGACCACATGCCGAAGGAGCCGGCACCCGTCTGGCGGTTGGCGAGCCGCGACACCGCCTCCTGCAGGCGGGCGCGGAGGTCGGCGCCGATGTCATCGGGGCTGATGCCGATGTCGCTCAGATAGAGCAGCGGCAGGGCGCGGCTCACCGTCTGTTCGGAACAGCCATAAGGATAGCGGTCGAGATCCTTGACCAGGCCCGCAGCATCGATCTGGGGCAGCGGACTCACCGAGAGCGCCAATGCGCCGGTGCCGGGCACCATGCCCTCAAACACATCCTTGCCGATGGTCAGGCTGCCGTTCTTGGCGGCGAGCGCCAGCGTGCTCCGCCGGGTAACCACCGGATTGCCGGGGGTAACCCCCAGCACCAGGCGCTGGTCGAGTAGCAGGTCTCCCGGTCCCTTGAGGGTCGCTACGATGCTGGTGGTCCCCCGCCCGGTTGCGGTCACCGGCACGCTTACCGTGGCGCGGGCTCCCGCCTCGCCAAGCTTGACTGTCTGGATCACGTCTTCGCGCGCCGCGGTGAGCGGGCCATAGATCGAGACGCCCAGTGTGTAGTCGCCGGAGGGGCCTTCAGCATTGACCAGATCGAAACGCAGGCTCGCGGAGTCGCCGACGCTGAGGAAGCGTGGCAGGGTCGCCGCCACCACCACCGGGTCGCGGGCGATGACGTCCGCCGCGGCATGGCCGAGCTTGTCCTTGCTCCAGGCCACCGCCATGACGCGGATGGTGCCGTTGAAGGCCGGGATGTCGAAATCGACGCTGGCCGTACCGTCGGCTCCTACCTTGACGATGCCGGAATAGAGACTGAGCGGCTTCTGGGCCGGCGGAGGCGCGTTGAACAGGGCGCCGCCATCGCCGCCGGAGCGCAGCTTGCCGCGCTCGCCCTGCATGCCGTCGATCAGCTGACCGTAGATGTCGCGCAGTTCCGCCGACAGCCGGCGCTGGCCGAAGTAGAAATTCTCCGGCGCCGGCGGATCATAGCGGGTGAGGTTGAGAATGCCGACATCGACGGCCGCCACGGTGATGAACGCCTCCTCGCCAGGCGCCAGGTTGCCGATCTTCACTGGCACGGTGAGGCGGCTTCGCGGCTTGATTTTCTCCGGCGTGTCGAGCGCCACGGAAAGCGTGCGCCTGGCGCGGTCGATGCCGAACCAGGCAAGCCCCATGGCGCGGGCTGGCATGCGCCGCGCTTCCACATCCATCGGCCGGTAGAGGCTGGCCAGCACATAGGCGCCGGTACCCCAGCTCTCGCCCACCGTGAAGGGCACGCTGAGGCCACCTTCGGGCACATCGACGAAACGGGTTGCGAGCACGGTTTCGCCCACCACCTGCACCATCGCTTTGCCGGCATAGCGCGCCTCAATGTTGACGGTCACCGTGTCACCCGCCGCAACATCGGTCTTGTCGAGCGCTACTTTCAGGGTATCCGGCGTATCTGCCTTCGCGGAGGCGCCGGTATAGGAGCCTGACGAGAAATCGATCGAGGCCGGCGTGATGCCAGGCGCTGAAATCTCGAGGCGGTATTCGCCCCATGACAGTGTTTGTGAGAAGGCCGCCGGCTGATCGCCCGCCAGATCGAACGAGCCGTTGCCGATCCTGGAGGTCCGTGTGATGGCCTCCCAGCGCCATTGACCGTTGGTGTTGAACCACTGCCAGTCGCGCACCAGGCGCTTCAGCGTCCAGCTGGCGCCCTTGAGCGGCACGAGGTTGCCATCGGGATCGACGGCGATGATGCTGAACAGCGAGGGCTGGCCCTCGGGGGCTGCGCCGTCCTCGAACATCGGCCGGATGCCAATCATCGGCTGACCAGCGACGATGGGCAGGCTGACATTGCGTTCCACGGCGCGGCCGCCGGGCTCGCGCAGGCGCACCGCCACATCGGCCTTGAGCGGTCTCGTTGTGACCGGAAGCTCCGGCAGCGCGAGCGCGATCTCGGCGCGGCCGTTGATGTCGGTCAACGGCAGGTCACTGGCAACGACCTGGATGATGTCCGGCTGCTCGTCCATCAGGCCGAAGCGGAAATCCTTCCAGGCGGGGAAGGGGCGGGGATCAGGCGTGATGGCCATGTTGGCTTCGATCGCCAGGCCGGCACCCGGCGCGCCGAACAGGTAGCGGCCGTCGAGGCTGAGCAGGATGCCGTTCTCGGGCGTGGCGCGCGGCGTCTTGGCCGTGAGGTCGAACTCGATCCGGTCGGGGATATAGTCCTCGACCAGGAAGGAGGTTTCGCCCACAGGTTCGCCGTTGGGATCGGTCAGCGCCTTGATCCGCCAGGTGCCACCCTGTGCGCCCTCCGGGATCTCGAAATCATGCGTATAGCCGCCAGCTCCCTGGTCGGTCAGCGTGACGGCGGCGAAGCGCACGCCATCCGGCCGCTCGATGCGCAGCGTGAGCGGCAGTCCGGTCATGGCGACGGCCTTGTCATCGCGCAGCAGCACGCTGGCGTGCACGGTTTCCCCGCGGCGGTAGACGCCGCGTTCGGCATAGACGAAGGCGTCGACCGGGCCGGGCGCGGCGCGGCCTTCAACACCGCGGTCGGTCAGGTCGAAGGGAGGCTGCTGCAGATCGATGAAGCTGTAGCCCTCAGCCTCCGATTGCGCCACGACGAGGCCGGGGCCTGCGCCGCCGTCGCCCTTGAGCAGGCCGGGGTCGAAGCGTACGGCGCCGTCGCCGTCAGGCTTGGCGGTGGCGAGCACTTCGTTGTTGCGGGCGATGAGCCGCACCTCCGCCGCGGTGACGGGGAGGGCGGTCGCCAGCGAGCGCAGGGTGACCTGCAGGCCATCCTTGCCACGCAAGGTGGCGATGCCGAGGTCCGAGGCCACGAACCACTGGGTGGCGATCGCTTCATATTCCTCGCTCTGTCGCCGGGCAGGGGCCGCGGTCATCACATAAAGGCCGGGCCCCAGCCTGCCCACCGCCTCGTCCACAGGAACGGCGATGGTCGCATCCTCATTTACCGGCGAGGGCGTTTCAACGGTGCCCTGCCAGACCAGCTGGCCCTTTTCGCGGGCAATCTCGGCGGCCTGGTATCCGGAGATCTGGCCGCGGAAATCGAAACCCATCACGCTGCCGATCAGGTTGCGGTCGCCAATCCGGTAGAGCGCCAGCTTCGCTTCGCGGCTGTTGACAGAGATCAGCGGAACGCCGGTCTGGCCGGTCAGCGGCAGCACATAGGCATTGGACGCGAAACGCACCGAGGGGTTACGGTCCCGCACATAGAATTCGAAGCTGGCATCCCTGACGGTGACATCGTCGATGGCGGCGGGCAGGCCCTTGCGGACGGTGATCCGGTAGCGCTCGCCGAAAGCCAACCCTTCGACGCAGAGCCTGGTTCCCTCCGCGGTGACGGCAGCGACCGGCCCCGGCTCCTGGGTGAAGAAGCGGCTGAAATCGGAAACCGTGCGTGACACAGGCTCCGACATTTCAAAACAGGCGCGCGGCGGCACCATATCGTTTTCAATGGTATAGTTGGCGACGCGGAAGCCATGGTCGGCGCGCATGGTGTCATAGGCGGAGCGGATCTGCGGATCATCGACCAGCCTGAGGCTTTCCTTGTAGGCGGTCAGTGCCGGACGCCAGATTTCGCGCCCGGCAAAGCCCTGGGCGGCGGCATTGAGGGCGGCAGCCTCCTGCGCCGGCGTTGACAACAGCGTATAGGCCTTGAGGCCGGCGCCGATCAGTTTGCCGGGAATGGCATAGCCATCGGACTCGTTAAGAGGCGTCGCGGCGGCAAGCTGCTGGGCGAGGTCGAGCCACAGGCTGCCGTCGGTCGGGCGCCGGGTGAGCAGTTGCTCGAGCGAAGCGGCGGCCAGCCTGGCGTTGCCCGCCGCCTTGGCGGCCGCGATGTCGCCATCGATTTCGGTGTCGCTGCGCGTTACCTCGCGGGAGAGCCGGGCAAGCTCACCCTCATAGTCGCTGATATAGTAACTGAACTGATCGACCGGAAACGGCTTGGCGGCCTCAGCCGGGTGAACCGTGGCAAGCAGAAAACCGAACAGCAGCAGGAGGCCTGAGACCGACCTGTCGAACATTAAGCGGTGAAAGGTCATCGAGGCCTCCGGCGATGGGTCTTCATCTGCGGCAAGGCTCAACCGCCGCTGGCCATTTGTCAACCGTCAGGGCAGTAGATTCCGCAATCCGGTTGCACCCTGGCCGCCGCTGCTCTATAGAGACTTCATGTCCAAAGCGCGGAACATCCTGTTCGTCCCGGCGGCCCCATCGCTGCCGCCCGCGCTTGGCCGCCTGCTGCTTAGCTGCCCCTGAGGGCCGGCCGGGCTTCTGCCCTGGCGCTCGGGGGAACACGGCGCCAAGCCAGCCAGCCAAGCCAGGACAATCCGGAAGCAACCCGCCATGATGACCTCTCCCCGCGAAAAATACCGTCCCTTCCCGCCCGTCAGTCTGCCGGACCGGCAGTGGCCGAACCGCACCATCACCCGGCCGCCCGTCTGGTGTTCGGTCGATCTGCGCGACGGCAACCAGTCGCTGATCGAGCCGATGGGGCTCGACCGCAAGATGCGCATGGTCGACGCGCTGGTGAACATGGGCTTCAAGGAAATCGAGGTTGGCTTTCCCTCGGCCTCGCAGACCGATTTCGACTTCGTCCGCCATCTGATTGACAACCGCAAGATTCCGGACGGGGTGGCGATCCAGGTTCTCACCCAGTCCCGCGAGGAGCTGATCCGCCGCACCTTCGACAGCCTCAAAGGCGTCAAGAGCGCCATCGTGCATCTCTATAACTCCACCTCGGAATTGCAGCGCCGGGTGGTGTTCAAGCTGGACAAGCCGGGCATCATCGATATTGCGGTCAAGGGCGCCAGCCTGATCAGCCGGCTGGAGCGCGAGCTCGGCATGGAGGATGTGATCCGCCATGAGTATTCGCCGGAAAGCTTCACCGGCACCGAACTCGATTTCGCCAGGGACATCTGCGAGGCGGTGATGGACTGCTATCAGCCCACGCCGCGGAAGAAGCTCATCCTCAACCTCCCGGCCACCGTCGAGATGTCGACGCCCAATGTGCACGCTGATCAGATCGAGTGGTTCTGCCGCAACATCAGGCAGCGTGATTGCCTGACCATCTCGCTCCACCCGCACAATGACCGCGGCTGCGCGGTGGCGGCGACCGAGCTCGGCCTGCTTGCCGGCGCCGACCGTGTGGAGGGCACGCTGTTCGGCAATGGCGAGCGCACCGGCAACGTCGATCTGGTGACGCTGGCGCTCAATCTCTACAGCCAGGGTGTTGATCCCGGCCTCGATTGCTCGAACATCAACGAGCTGGTGCGGATGGCCGAATACTGCAACCAGCTGCCGGTGCATCCGCGCCACCCCTATGCCGGGGAGCTGGTGTTCACGGCTTTCTCCGGCTCGCACCAGGATGCCATCAACAAGGGCTTCAAGGCCATGGCGGCGTCCAACGCGCCGCTCTGGGAGGTGCCCTATCTCCCCATCGACCCGATGGATGTGGGCCGCAGCTATGAGGCGGTGATCCGCATCAATTCGCAATCCGGCAAGGGCGGCATCGCCTATATCCTTGAGAAGGAGCATGGCATCGAGCTGCCGCGCCGCCTGCAGATCGAATTTTCCAAAGTGGTGCAGGCCATCGCCGACGGCGAGGGCGTTGAGGTTCCCGCCGAGCGGCTGTGGAGCGCCTTCGCGGGCGAGTATCTCGACGGCAACGGCCGCTACGGCTTCGTCTCGCACAGTGCGAGCAGCGACCACGGCCAGCAGGACGTGGTGGCCAAGATCACCGCGGACGGCAGCCTGAAAAGCATCCTGGGCCACGGCAATGGCCCCATCGATGGCTTCGTGGACGCGATCCGCAAGGAATCGGGGCTGTCCTTCGACATTGCGGACTACCGCGAGCACGCCATGGGCACGGGCGCCAATGCCTCGGCGGTCGCCTATGTCGAATTGCGGCTGGCGGACGGGACGAGCCTGTTCGGCGTCGGCATCGACAAGAACATCGTGGTGGCGTCTCTGAAGGCGGTGCTGTCCGGCGTCAACAGGGCGCTGAAAAGACAGTAGACAAGCCCGGGCGGGCAAGGTAGGAAGCCCGCAATCGGCCCCGGTTGAACGGGGCCGATCGTCCTTCAAGGGCGGGCGATTAGCTCAGGTGGTAGAGCAGCTGACTCTTAATCAGCGGGTCGAAGGTTCGAGTCCTTCATCGCCCACCAGTTTCAGCCGCTCAGCTGAACTTCTTGACGCATTTGTTGTATTCTTTCCAATAATAGTCGCGCCAGCGCTGGGTGCCGCGCACCGAGCCGCCGACCGCGCCGACGCCCGCGCCGATCGCGGCGCCCGTGCCGACGCCGCTGCCTTTGCCGCCGCTGATCACGCCGCCAAGGATGCCGCCCACAACGGCGCCGCCGATAGCGCCGCCGACGGTGTTGCCGGCGGTGCGTTCATCGGCGCGCTTTTCGGCCCGGCGTTCGCACTTGCGCTGTTCCTGCTTGGTCAGCGTCGCGTGGCTGGTATCGGCCAACAGGCCGGGAGCCGCAAAAAGCGTGAGGCACAACACGAGAACTTTCTTCATCTGGATTCTCTCCAAGCCGTTAATTATTTGGCCACGGCGCGCGATTCCACGCCATCCGCGGCGCGAATAATCCTCCTTGCGCGAAGGCGAGTAAAGGACTTTGTCCGCCGCGGCGCCGGCGTGGTCAGCTCTTCGGCGCGAGGAACTTGAAGGGTTCGGCGGGCGCAAAACCGGCCGAAACTTCGCCCGCCCGCATCGGATCCGCCTGCAGGTCGAGCTTCAGCACCGGAGCGCCGGATTTGAGGTTCAGCTTGTCGAGGTCGACCCAGAACACCGCGGGGTTGTAGGCGCTCTCGAATATATAGCGCCTGGCGTTGAGATCGGAAACCGTCCGCCAGCGGGTGGCGGCGATGTTCGGCAGCTTCGGATCCTGGATGCCAAGCGGCACCGAGATGGCCCGCATCAATGACATGACCGAGGCATTGGCGAGATCCTGGTCGGCGCCCGCCGGCACGGCGTTCAGCATCCAGTTCATGCGCGCGAAGCGGTCTGCCGCGCGGGTTGCGCCGGGCAGGAAGTTGGTGCCGCCCACATTGTCCCAGTATGTGCTGATCGCCAGCTGCTGATCGAAGGGCGGGGAATTGGTCATCACCGTGTATTTCGCGCTGTGATGGATGATCAGCTTGCCGCCGATATATTCGAAGATCGCCGAGTCCCCGGTCTTGTCGGCCAGCGCGAGATGCCCGGTCGCCGCCACGCCATTGGGCAGGATCGGCGCCACGATGGCGAATGGTTCCTTCGAAAGCGCATCCACCGCCTCGGCCACCGTGGCATAATTGTCGAGCACATATTGCAGCCAGGCGCCAACCGAGATCAGCGGTTTTCCGGACGTCTGGGCATCGCCGTAGTCGGTTTCGGCGAGATAGAGCACATTGCCGGCAAGCCCGGCATCATTCATGCCGTCCACCGAGGCCACATTGTAGAAGCCGCTGATCACCGAGCCATATTTGGAGGTCCAGGTGATGGAGTTGCCGCCGACCCCGCCATCGCGCTGCAGGCCGGCCGGGAAAGCCCAGAGATCGGTGCCGGTGTTCTCCGCCCAGTCCATGCTGCGCCCGACATAATAGGCGCCACCGCTGCCGCTATAGACGATGCGCGTGCAGGCATCCGCCACCGGAACCAAGAGTGCAACGCCAGCCAGCGCCAGCAGGGCTGTCAGGGATGTCTTCATCGCCAATCTCCATGAAATGGGTACATGAATGATTTAAGCACGCGGAGGTTTCAGTCGTCCAGAAGCGGGCTCAGCTCATCTGCGCGTATAGCGTGTAGACCGTATCTTTTTTGCATAGCGTTGTCCCGGCATTGCTGGTTGCCGCCGCGCCCGCTGCCATGGCGAGGCGGAAGGCCTTTTCCAGCGGCCAGTCCTGGCTGAGCGCCCAGACCATGGCGCCGAGGAAACTGTCGCCGGCGCCAACCGCCGAGCGCACCGGCACGGCGATGGCCGGAAGCCGGATCACCCCCTCCGGCGCGGCGAGCAGGGCGCCATCGCCGCCCAGCGTCACCGCCACCAGGCGGGCTTTGCGGGAAGACACCAGCGCCTGTGCCGCCCGTGCGATCCCGTCCTGGTCGAGCGCATGGCCGACATGGGTTTCGAGCTCGCTGCGGCTCGGCTTCACCAGGAATAGGCCGCCATGGGCCAGCGCCATCGAGAGCGCCGCGCCCGAGGTGTCCAGCACGAAGGGCAGCGCATGACGCGCCGCCGCCTCTGCCATGCGCACATAGCTGTCGGCGGGGGCGCCGCGCGGCAGGCTGCCGCTGGCCACCACGAAGCCCTGCGTGCGCGCGGCGACCGCAGCCACGCAGCGTTCCACGTCGGCCGCGGTGACCAGCGGGCCTTCGGGCAGGAAGCGGTATTCAAGCCCGGTGGACTGATCCCGCACCATCAGCGCCACCCGTGTCTGGCCGGCGATCGCCACGGGATGGAAGGTCAGCCCTTCCGCCGCCGCGAGCCGGGCGAGGAACGCCCCCATCTCGCCTCCGGCCAGCGCCAGCGCCTCCACCTCCCCGCCCAGCGTGGCGATCACGCGGGCCACATTGATGCCCCCGCCGCCAGGCTCGTAGGTGGCATCGCTGAGCCGCACCTTCTCGGTGGGCTTCACGGCTTCCGCCGCGCCGAAGACGTCGATCGTCGGGTTGAGCGTGATGGTGAGCACCGCCGCCATGCGCCTGTCCTTGCCGCTGTGAACACTGGATTCGGATGTCAGTTTGGCCGATGATATGCGCTTCGGGAAAGAGCGAAAGCATGGCCGACTTGAGCATCCGCATCGATTTCGGGCCGGACCGCCGCGTGGGACCGGGAAAGATCGCGCTGCTGGAGCAGGTGGCGGCGCTCGGCTCGATCTCGGCCGGCGGCCGGGCGATGAACATGTCCTACCGGCGGGCATGGGAACTGATCGACGAGATCAACGCCATGTTCGGGCAGCCGGTTGTGGAGCGGCGCAGCGGCGGGAGCAAGGGCGGCGGCGCCACGCTCACCCCTTTCGGCCTCAGCCTGATTGCGCACTACCGGGCCATGGAACGCGCGGCGGCGGCGGCGGCCGAACCGCATCTTGCGGCGTTGGCCCGTGACACGGCGAGGCGGGACGGTTAAGCGGCGCGCGGCTGGCCGTCCTCTTCAGTGCAGCCGCCACTCGGCGCCGACGTGGCGCAACTCGGCTGGCCCCACGAGGCCGGCGTGCGCAACCCGCACCGAGGCCAGCGGGCCATCGAGGTTGCGCGACCAGAAATCCAGAAACTTGATCAGCCGCGGGAATTGTGGCGCCTTGTCATAGTCCTGCCAGATGTAGATCTGCAGCAGGTTGCGATAGTCCGGCATCTGATAGGTGATCTCGGCGGTGGTCAGGCGCCAGCCATTGAGCTGGTGCGTGAAATCCTTATCGGCCATGTCGCTTCTCCCTCTCGACTCTGACACGGAGGATGCTGCCAAGAGGCGGTGTGGCCGTCAATGGCTGGCGCTCATTAAACTCAACGAAAACAATATTTTAGCAGCCACTCCAGAAGGCTGCTGCCAGTTCAGGGCGCAAGCTGGGCCAGCTTCGCATCGGCCAGCGCGAAGCAGCCGGCGATCACCGGGCTCAACGGCAAGTCGCGGTAGGCGCCGAGCGCGCCTTCCCCGGCGAGCCGTCCGGCCAGGCCTGGCTCATCGCCCGCCACCACCCAGATGAAGGAGAGGCCGCTCTGGCGGATGATCCGCGCGCCGGCGCGTGTCAGGCTGGCGAAGGCCGCGTCGTCGGGCGTGCCGGGCTCGAAGACGACGAGCATCGGGCCGCTGGCTTCGGGTGGCAGAGCGGCGTGGCGCATGACCACGGCCATGCCGGCGGTCCAGATCGCCAGCACCGCCACGAACACCGCGAGCGCCAGGCGATGGCCGGGGAACCGCATGGCCGTTTCAGGCCGCGGCGAAGCGGGCAGCACGCCGCTCGCGGATCGGCAGGTGAACGAGGAAGGCGAAGACACCGAGCGCCACGCTCAGCCACCAAACGATGTCATAGGAGCCATAGGCGTCGTAGAGTCTGCCGCCCAGCCACACGCCGATGAACGACCCCAGCTGATGGCTGACGAACACGAAGCCATAGAGGGTCGCCATGTAGCGGGTGCCGAACATCACCGTCACCAGCCCCATGGTGAGCGGCACGGTTGAAAGCCAGAGCAGGCCCATGGAGATGGTGAAGGCCAGGGTCGTGACATTGCTCACCGGCAGCAGCACGAAACCGGCGATCAGCGCTGAGCGCATGAGATAGATGAAGGCAAGCGGAATGCGCTTCTCATGCTTGCCGCCGATCATGCCGGAGGCATAGGAGCCGATGACGTTGAAGAGGCCGATGAGCCCCAGCGCGATGCCGGCGAACTCCTTCGAAATGCCGTGCTCGGTGAGATAGGCGGGCAGGTGAACGGTGATGAAGGCCAACTGGAAGCCGCAGACGAAGAAGCCGCTGACCAGCAGCAGGTAGGAGCCGTGCCCGAAGGCCATGCCGATGGCCCGGCGCATGGTGAGGTCCGCCTCGCCGGCCGTCACCGGCGCGCCGGAGGTGTTCTGGCTCATCAGCGGGGCGGCGAACACGATGATCAGCAGCGACATGGCGGCCAGCGCCAACAGGGCGTTCTGCCAGCCATAGGCGGCGATCAGCATGGCGCCCAGCGGCGCGAAAATGAACTGCCCCATGGAACCTGACGCGGTGGCGATGCCGAAGGCCCAGCTCCGCCGCTCCGGCGGCACGATGCGGCCCAGCGCCGCCATGACAATCGAGAATGATGAGAAGGCCACGCCGGTTCCCACCAGCAGGCCGCCGCCGACGTTGAACAGAAAGGGCGTCGTCGTGAAGGCCATCATGAGGAGGCCCGCGAAATAGATGACAGCCCCGGCCATCAGCACGCGGGCCGATCCGTAGCGGTCGGCCAGCATGCCGGCAACCGGCGTGGCCAGCCCCCAGACCAGGTTGCTGAGCGCCATGGCGAAGGAGAAGATTTCGCGCGGCCAGCCATGCGCATCCGAAACCGGAACGGTGAAGAAGCCGAAGGAGGAGCGTACCCCGAAATTGACGATGGCGACCATGCAGCCCGCGACCAGCAGCGCGGTCACGGACTGATACCACTGAGGCGGTCTTGTGGCCGGCGCGGTCATGAGGCCTCCATAGCGGGCGGTGGCGCGGTTCTGAAACGCGTTCTCCGCATGCGTGGCCCGAACTGGGCGATGGCCACGCCTAGGATGATCAGGCCGCCGCCCAGCAGCAGGGGCCAGGTGATGCGTTCGCCCAGCAGCAGGACTCCGCCCAGCGCCGCCACCACCGGCTGCACATAGAGGAACATGCCGGCGATCGAGCTTTCCATGTGCGCGAGCGCGTAGTTCCACAGCGCGGTGGACATGAAGGTCGCGAACACCACGACGAAGCCCACCGCCAGCCAGGCGGTGGCATCCATGGCGACAAGCGTTTGCGGCAGGTCAGCGCGCACGAACAGCGGCATCGGCAGCGCCGAGATCGCGATGGCGAGGCAGGCGACCGGCAGGGCGCCGTATTTGCGCGAGGCGGGCCTGATGACCACCGTGTAGATGCCCCAGCCCATGGTCGAAAGGGTGACCAGGAGGAGGCCGAGGAGGGAGACATCGCCCGAAGGCGTCAGCGTGCTGCCCAGCATCAGGGCGGCGGTGCCGAGCAGGGCCACGCAGATGCCGGCCACCAGCCAGGGGGTGAGCCGCTCGCCCGCCAGCAGCACCGCGAACAGCGCGATGAACACCGGCTCAAGCCCAAAGATGAGCCCGGTCCAACTCGCCGGAACGCCCTGCATGCCATAGGCGGCCAGCACCTGATAGCCGAGGTTTCCGGCCAGCGCGGCGATGATGATGCGCAGCCAGTCTGCCCAGGCGATCTGGCGAACGCCAGTCACCAGCACCACCACCGCCGCCAGAAGCCCCGCCGGATAAAGCCGCAGCACCATGGCGGTTTCCGGGGAATAAGCGGTGACGAGATAGCGCATGGCCACCGGCACCAGCCCCCACATGGTGACCGCGAACAGCACGGCGGCCAGCGCCGCCAGCTTGCCGCCCGGCGTGAGGTAGCTGCCGAACTGCGCAATCGCCACACCGGCCAGGATCAGCGCGCCGCCGATGACCATGCCCTGGGTTATGGGTTCGCCCAGCATCATGGCGCCCGCCATGACGCCGATCGGCGGCACCAGATAGAGAAAGGCACCGGCCGCGGCGGCGGGAAGCCTGGCCGCGCCATAGTTCCAGGTGACCATGGTGAGCGCGGTGACGAACACAACGAGATAGGCCATTTCCAGCCACGATCTCAGGTTCATGCCCGCGGCGGTTTCGAGTGTCGCGGGGCGGCCCAGCAGCACCACCAGGGTGAGCGCGGTGATCAGCACTGACAGCGCGGTGGCGGGAAGCGAGCCATATTTCTGCGACAGCGGCTTGCTTGCCACCGCATAGACCGCCCAACAGGTGCCGGAGATAAAGATCATGGCGCAGCCGGTGAGGAACTGGACGGGATCGCCGGTGATGCCGAGGTCGTTCCACACCAGGAACACGATGCCGGCAAAACCGATGACCAGGCCGAGACCGGTGGCCAGCGTGAAGCGTTCGGCGGCGGCCAGCGAGCCGATGAGCGCGATCAGCAAGGGCTGGGTGCCGATGATCAGGCTGCCGGTGCCGGCGTTGATGCGCTCGAAACCGAAGGCCGAGCCCAGATTATAGCCGGTGAAGCCGAGCACCGACACGAACAGCATGCGCGGCCAGTCGGCGCGCTCGATGCGCCAGGCGCGGGTCACCAGCACCACCGGCAGGAACACGATGCCCACCAGCGCATAGCGGATCGCCAGGTGATCGGCCGGGCCCAACGCCAGAGACAGGGAGCGGAAGAACACCGGGCTCACGCCCCACACGATCATGGTGAAGAGCAGGGCGAGGATGGCGGGCGTGGGCATCGCCTCAGCGTCTCGCCAGCCGCGGGCCGAATTGCGCCGCCGCCACGCCCATCAGCATGATCAGCCCGCCGGCCACCACATGGATCGTCACCTGTTCATCAAGCATCAGCGCGCCCGCCGCCACCGCCACCACCGGGATGAGATAGAGAAAGGCGCCGGCCGCACTGCTCGACAGATGCTTGACGCCGTAGTTCCACAGCATGGTGCCGCCAAGCCCGGTGGCGAAGACCAGGAAGCACACTTCCAGCCATTGCGTGAGGTTGAGCCGCATGACCAGCCGCGGCAGCGGCTCGCTGGCCGCGCCGAGCATGATGGGCGCGGCGATCAGCATGGTCATCGCGGTCACCGTGAAGCTGCCGTGGCGGTCGAGGAGCGGCTTGGTGGCGATCGTGTAGATGGCCCAGCCGAGGCAGCAGAGGAAGAGATAGAGAATTCCCCTTGGCGACACCGCATCAGGCGCCGTGGCGGTGATATCCGGCCAGAACAGCACCAGCGCCCCCGCCATGGCGATGGCCACGCCCATCAGCACGTAGCGGGTGAGCTTCTCGCCCAGCAGCAGGGCGGCGAGAATGGCGATCATCAGCGGCTCGACCATGGTGACCAGCGTGCCCACCCCGGCCGGCACCAGCGCGAAGCCGGCATTCACGAACCAGTTGTAGCCCGCCATGCCGGCGATGCCGGCGACGAGAAAACGCGGCCAGTCGCGCCGCGGAATGCGCCAGGTGCCGAGCCAGGCGAGGCCGGCAACGCCGATGACGGTGAGCAGCATGTAGCGCACCGCCAGGGAATTCTCCGGGCTCAGCGACAGCGCCAGGGTGCGCATGAACACCGCCGAACAGCCCCACACCAGCATGGCGGCCGTGAGGGCGAGGATGGCGGGTGTCTTGTGATCGTTCATGAATGATCCGGAGACCCCCATGGGTGCCTGAACCGCACGCCCCGGTCAACAACTGGCTGCTTGCGCGGGGGCCGCCATGGGGCTAGCAGGTCAGCCATGCGTGGCATGCTTACGGTTCTTTCCCTGTTATTGTGGCTTCCGGCGGCGCTTGCCGCGTCGCTGGAGGATAGCCTGCGCCAGGGCGATGAGGCGCTGGCCCGCCGTGACGTGGTGGCGGCGATGACGGCCTATTCGGCGGCGCTCGAGGCCGACCCGCGCAATGTGAAGGCCGCTTATGAGCGGGGCCGCCTGCTGGCGCTGATCGGCGAGCCCAGCAAGGCGGTGGCCGATTTCACCACCGCCATTCTGGGCGATCCTTCCTTCGGCCGCGCCTATGTAGGGCGTGCCGAGGCCAAGCTCGTCCTCAAGGACGGCAAGAGCGCCATCGCTGACTTTGACCAGGCCATTGCGGTAGCGCCCGGCGATTTCGAGGTGCATGTGGCCCGCGCGGCCTTCCGGCTCAAGATCGGCAATCTCGGCGGCGCCCGCGCCGATCTCGAGGCGGCCAGGGCGGTGGCTGACCCTGCCACCGCGGCGCGCATCGGCGAGATGCTGGAGAAACTGGGCGGGGAATAGCGGGCATCCCGATCAATTGCCCGGACGGTCTTTGCCACCGCCCGGGCGTGGATTGGCGGCCGGCGGGTTGTTGCCTTGCGGCGCTGGACAAGCCAATCCCCGTGAGCCTATTGCACACAGCATGCAGCAGTCCTCGCCCCGCGACGTCGTCAACCGCCAGCTCGCCGTCTACAACGCCCATGACATTGAGGGCTATTGCGCCCTGTTCGCGCCGGACGCCACGATTTCCGATCTGGTGACCGGCCAGATGATCTGCAACGGCATTGAAGAGATCCGCGGCGTCTACACGAAGCGCTTCGCGGAGAACCCTGAGCTCCACTGCATCGTCCACCAGCGCCTTGAAGGGCCCACCCACGCCATCGACAAGGAGACGGTCTACGGCCTCCCCGCCGGGCCCCTTCACATCATGGCGATTTACGAGGTGCGCGACGGGCTGATCCGCAGCCTGCGCTTCATCCGCTGGACCGATTGAACAGGAAAACTGGTGCCGGATGAGGGGATTGAACCCCCGACCTTCGGTTTACAAAACCGCTGCTCTACCGCTGAGCTAATCCGGCCCGTGCGGGGTTCATTAAGGCCGGGCGGGCCGATCCGCAAGGCTCAGCGCATAGAGCGCCACGGCGCAGGCATTGGATACATTGAGGCTGCGGATCGGGCCCTGGAAGGGGAGCTTCACCACAAGGTCGCAGGTGTCGCGGGTGAGCTGGCGCAGGCCCTTGCCTTCCGCCCCCAGCACGATGGCGACGGGCGGGGCGGCGTCCACCGCCCCGATATCCTCCGGCGCCTCGCTGTCCAGCCCCAGGATGCGGAAGCCATAGCCCTTCAGCTCGGCGATCGCCCGGGCCAGATTGGTGACCTTCACGAAGGGCACGTGCTCATAGGCGCCCGAGGCTGACTTGAACAGCACCGCCGAGGCCTCCGGGCTGTGGCGCGTGGTGGCCACCAGGGCGGTGACGTTGAAGGCCGCACAGCTTCTCAGGATGGCGCCGACATTATGCGGGTCGGTCACCTGGTCGAGCATGACGACGATGCCGCGCCGGTCGATCTCGTCAAGGTGCGGCTGGCGCAGGGGCGCGGCCTCGATGAGCAGGCCCTGGTGCACGGCCTCCTCGCCCAGCCGCCGGTCCAGCACATTGGGGTGGACGATCTCGGGTTCGAGCCCGCGCGCGGCGATCTCTTCGGCCAGCCGGTCAGCGGCGTTGCGGCTGGCTTTCAGGGAATAGATTTTGCGCCGCGGGTTCTTCAGGGCCTCGGCCACCGGGTGAACGCCATAGATGATGTCATTGGGCTCGCTCATGCCCGCCGCTATAGCGCAAGCCTTTGCCCCTGTGCGGGAAACTTTGCGTGGGACCGCCACTTTTGGCGTGATTGCCGCGGGCTGCCGGGCGGTCTAGAACCCCTTTTTCAAGTCTTGCTCGGGGTTTCATGTTCAAGAAGATACTGATCGCCAACCGTGGCGAAATCGCCTGCCGCGTCATCAAGACCGCCCGCCGGATGGGTATTCGCACGGTGGCGGTCTACTCGGATGCCGATGCCCGGGCGCTGCATGTGGAGATGGCCGACGAGAAGGTCCATATCGGCCCGCCCGCCGCCGCCCAGTCCTATCTCGACATTGCGAGGATCGTCGCCGCCTGCCGCCAGACCGGGGCCGAGGCGGTGCATCCCGGCTATGGCTTCCTGTCGGAGCGTTCGGCGTTCCCGCGCGCGCTCGCCGCGGCGGGCGTTACCTTCATCGGGCCCAACCCCGCGGCGACTGACGCCATGGGTGACAAGATCGAATCGAAGAAGGCGGCGGCCGCCGCCCGGGTGTCCACGGTGCCAGGCTACATGGGCATCATCGAGGACGCCGATGAGGCGGTGAAGATCGCTGGCGAGATCGGCTATCCGGTGATGATCAAGGCCTCGGCCGGCGGTGGCGGCAAGGGCATGCGCATCGCCTATTCCGCCGCCGAAACGCGCGAGGGCTTCGCCCGCGCCCGTTCGGAGGCCAAATCATCCTTCGGCGACGACCGGGTGTTCATCGAAAAATTCATCGTCAACCCGCGCCACATCGAAATCCAGGTGCTGGGCGACAAGCATGGCAATGTCATCTACCTCGGCGAGCGCGAATGCTCGATCCAGCGCCGCAACCAGAAAGTGATCGAGGAAGCGCCGTCGCCGCTGCTTGACCAGAAGACGCGCGAGGCGATGGGCGCCCAGGCGGTGGCGCTGGCGAAGGCGGTGAATTACGATTCCGCCGGCACGGTGGAATTCGTGGCGGGGCAGGACCGCTCGTTCTTCTTTCTCGAAATGAATACGAGGCTGCAGGTGGAGCATCCGGTGACGGAACTCGTGACCGGCATCGACCTTGTGGAACAGATGATCCGCGTGGCGGCGGGCGAGGAACTGGCGATCCGTCAGAAGGACGTGACGCTGAAAGGCTGGGCCGTCGAATCCCGCATCTATGCAGAGGACCCCTACCGGAACTTCCTGCCCTCGACGGGGCGGCTCGTCACCTACCGCCCGCCGGCCGAGCAGTCGCGCGACGGCATCACCGTGCGCAATGACACCGGCGTCTATGAGGGCGGCGAGATTTCCATCCACTATGACCCGATGATCGCCAAGCTCTGCACCCATGCGCCCAGCCGCGCCGCCGCCATTTCCGCCATGGCCGATGCGCTGGATGGTTTCGTGATCGACGGCATCCGCCACAATGTGCCGTTCCTGTCGGCGATCATGGAGAATCCGCGCTGGCAATCGGGCGCGCTGTCCACCGGGTTCATCGCCGAGGAATTCCCGGGCGGCTTCACGGGCCGCGCGGCCAATGACTCTGTCCGCCAGACGCTGGCCCGCGTCGCCACCGTGCTCGATCACATCGAGAACCGCCGCAAGCGCCGCATCAACGGCCAGATGACGGGGAACGGCGTTGCCTTCGCCACCGCGCGCATCGTCAGGCTGGGGCCGGACTGGCTCCCCGTCGAGGTGACGGCGGCCACCGATGCGCTGGCCGATGCCTGTGGCTGGACGCCGGGCAACCCGCTGTTATCAGCCGATCTCGGCGAGGGCCGGGTGAGCGTGCAGGTGGCCCGCATCCTCAACGGCTACCGGCTCGCCTGGCGCGGCGTGACGCTCGATGCCCATGTCTACACCATGCGCGAGGCGGAACTGGCGCGGCTGATGCCGGAGAAGGCGGCGGCTGACACCTCGCGCAAGCTCTTATGCCCGATGCCGGGGCTGGTGATCGCCATTCCGGTGGCCGAGGGCCAGGAGGTGAAGGCGGGCGAGCCGCTGGCCATCGTCGAGGCGATGAAAATGGAGAACATCCTGCGCGCCGAACGCGATGTCACGGTGAAGTCGATCGCCGCCCGCAAGGGCGACAGCCTGCAGGTCGATGCGGTGATCATGGAGTTCGCGTGACAACGGGGTAACCCGCCAAGCCGGACACGAGATCGGCCAGATTTCTGTCTGTCGCGCGGCGGTTGCCGTGGCAGGCGTGTCCGGGCCAAACGCCTGCTCCGGACCCGAGGCCCTGAATGGCGCGTGTCTTCTCATTGGTGTAGTCTCATGGAATGGAGTTTCAGGAACTTGCCACCCGGCTGAGCCTCGCGCTGGCACTCGGTTTCGTGATCGGGCTCGAGCGCGGCTGGAAGGAGCGTGACGAGCCGGAAGGCCAGCGTGCCGCCGGGCTGCGCACCTTCTCGCTGATCGGGCTGATGGGCGGCGTGTTCGGCATCCTGTCGCTGGGCGGCGACCGGCTGCTGATCTCCGCCGGCTTCGTGACGACGGGCGCGGTGCTGGCGCTGTTCATCTGGCGCGAGACGGCGCGCGAGGGCGAATACAGCGCAACGACGCTGGTGGCGGCACTCCTCACCTTCGCGCTGGGGGCGCTCGCCGTGCTGGGCGATATGACCCTCGCCGCAGGGGCGGGGGTCGCCACCGTGGGCCTGCTTGCCTACAAGACGCAGCTGCACGGCTTCCTCGCCCGCATCACCTGGGCGGAATTGCGCTCCGGCTTTCTGCTGGCGGCGAGGACCTTCATCGCCCTGCCGCTGCTGCCCGACCGGGCGATCGACCCGTGGGGCGCCCTCAACCCGCATGAGCTCTGGCTGGTCACCATCCTCATCGCCGCGGTGTCCTTCGCCGGCTATCTGGCGGTGAAGCTGGTTGGCGCTTCGCAGGGTGTGGTGCTGGCGGCGGCGCTGGGTGGCCTCGTTTCCTCCACCGTGGTGACGCTCACGCTGGCCAATCTGGCGCGGGAAAATCAGGCCCGGCTCGGGCTGCTGGCGGGCAGCATCCTGGCCTCGGGCGCGGTGATGATGGTCCGCGTCCTGGTGCTGGCGGGGGCGTTGAACCTGCCGCTCGCCAGGGCGCTGGCCGTGCCGCTGCTGGCGGCGGCGCTGTTCCAGGCCCTCGCGGCCTTCCTGCTCATCGGCCGCGACGGCCGCCAAGGCGCGGCAAGCCCCGAGGCGCTGGTGCATAAGAACCCCTTTCTGCTCTCCGAGGTCTTGCGCTTCGGCGCCATGCTGGCGGTGGTGATGCTGGCGGCCGGCATCGCCCAGAGCGTGTGGGGCGGCAACGGGTTGCTGGCGGTGGCGGCAATTTCTGGCCTCGCCGATGTCGACGCCATAACACTGTCGGTCGCCAATATGGGACCGGCCACGGCAACCGGCGCGGCGGCGGTGCTGGTGGCGGTCGCCGTCAACAACGCCGCCAAGGCCATCTATGCCTGGGTGGCGGGTGGCGCGAAGCTGGGCCTCATCCTGCTCGCGTTCAGCCTGGCGGCCATGGCGGTGGCGGCGGCGAGCTATGTTCTGCTACCATCGCTCAAATTCTAGGACCCGCAGATGACTGACCTGAGCCGCCGCCGCCTGCCGCCGATGGGTACGATCGAATTCGCCATCGGCGCGGCGTTCCGCAATTTCTTTTTCGCCATCGGCCTGGCGCTGGTCTGGCTGATCTTGCTCGCCCCGCTGATGACGCTGGCCTGGCATCTGGCGCTGCGGCAATACCCGCCGGACGTCGCCGCGCTGGGGCCTTCCGCACAGGCGGTCCTCGCGGCGCTGGCCGTGGGCGGGCTGCTGGCCGGGCTTTCGGTTGCCGTCAACTGGCAGAGGAAGCTTTTGCTGGGCGAGGGCCCGCGTGGCTGGCGCTGGCTCAGGCTCGATGGTTTGGTCTGGCGCCATGCGGCGGGTCTCGTTCTGATGCTGATCGTGCTCGGGCTCTATGCCGCGGCGGCCTATGCGGTGGGCATCTATGGCCCGCCGGCGCTGCCGCCGCAGCTTGCACCCTTCGCCAAGCCGCTGGTGATCGCCGTTCAGGCGCTGCTCGGGCTTTCAGCGCTGTTCAGCTTCTACCGGCTGGCATCCTGGATGGCGGGCATCGCCGCCGGCGACCGCGACTACACGCTGGGCGCCGCCTGGAGGAGAACGCGCGGCAACCGCCTGCGGTTCCTGGGCTTCACTTTCTGGCTGCTGTTCTCGCTGGCAATCGGCGCCGGGCTGGGGGCAGGGGCCTTCTACGGCCAGCAAATGCTGCCGCAACCATGGATGAAGGCAGTGGCCTTTGGTGTGATCGGGCTTGTGGCCTGGCTCGCGCTGCTGCTGCTCGCAAGCGTGGCGGCAGCACTTTACAGGGGTTTCACTGGCGAGGGCGGCGAGACCTAAACCCGCTCGCCCACCAGATCATATTCCTCCGCCTCGACAATCCGTACCCGGACCATGTCGCCCGGCTTGAGGCCCGTCTCGCCGGGGAGGAAGACGTTGCCATCGATTTCCGGCGCATCCCATGGCGAGCGGCAGATGGCCTCGCCGTTTTCCGCGTCGATCTCGTCGACCAGCACGTCGATCTCGCGGCCGACCCTGGAGGCGAAGACCTCGGCTGATATCTCCTGCTGGGTTTCCATGAAACGTTCCCAGCGCTCCTGCTTCACCTCTTCGGGCACCGGGGCCAGGCCGAGGTCGTTCGCCTTGGCGCCGGCCACCGGCTCATACTTGAAGCAGCCGGCGCGTTCGATACGGGCTTCTCTGAGCCATGACAGGAGATAGGCGAAATCTTCCTCCGTCTCGCCCGGAAAGCCGACGATGAAGGTGGAGCGGATGGCGAGATCGGGGCAGATGGCGCGCCAGCCGGCCAGACGCTCCAGCAGTTTCTCCTGGTTCGCGGGGCGCTTCATGGCTTTCAGCACATTGGGGGCGGCGTGCTGGAAGGGAATGTCGAGATAGGGCAGCACCTTGCCCTCCGCCATCAGCGGGATCACGTCATCGACATGGGGATAGGGGTAGACGTAATGGAGCCGCACCCAGGCTCCGAGGTCTCCCAGCTCTTTCGCCAGATCGTGGAACCGGGCGCGCACCTCGCGGCCATGGAACTTTGACGAGGCGTACTTGATGTCCAGCCCATAGGCGGAGGTGTCCTGGCTGATCACCAGAAGCTCCTTTACCCCGGCCTTGACCAGCCGTTCCGCCTCATAGAGCACGGATGCCACGGGCCGCGAGACAAGGTCGCCGCGGAGCGACGGGATGATGCAGAAGGAGCAGCGGTTGTTGCAGCCCTCGGAAATCTTGAGATAGGCGTAGTGCCGGGGCGTCAGATGCAGGCCCTGCGGCGGCACCAGATCGAATTTCGGGTCATGGGCCGGGGGAACGGCGCTGTGCACCGCCTCCACCACCTGCTCATACTGGTGCGGTCCGGTGACCGCCAGCACGCCGGGATGGGCCTTGCGGATGGCGTCCGCCTCGACCCCCATGCAGCCGGTGACGATCACCCGGCCGTTCTCGGCCATCGCCTCGCCGATGGCGGCCAGTGATTCGGCCTTGGCGCTGTCGAGAAAGCCGCAGGTGTTGACGATCACCACATCCGCCTCGTCATAGCCGGGCGACATGACGTAGCCCTCGGCGCGGAGCTTCGTGATGATGCGTTCGGAATCGACCAGCGCCTTGGGGCAGCCGAGCGAGACGAGGCCGATCTTGGGTACGGGCTTGTTCATGGGCGATGTCCTTAGCGGCAAGCGCCGGAAACCGCAATTCAGGCGGAAGGGCAAGCTCTTCCCGAAACCGCCTGGGTGAGGCATAATTCTTTAGGATTTCGGGTTAGAGGGACTCTCATGGTTTCGCGTCGTCATCTGCTGGCCGGCCTGGCGGCAATCCTGGTGCCGGCCACGGCCCATGCCTCGACCCCGGCAAAGCCGGCGGCCAAGAAAAAGCCGCCCAAGCCGGAGCCGCGGCTGGTCATCACCATCAACAAGGTGAGCCAGAAGATGACCGTCACGCTGGATGGTGACACGGTCTACAAATGGCCTGTGTCCACGGGTGCTCCGGGCTATGAGACGCCCAGCGGCACCTTCCGGCCTTTCCGCATGGAAAAAGAGCATTATTCGAATGAATGGGACGATGCGCCCATGCCGCATTCGATCTTCTTTACGGCGGGCGGACACGCCGTGCATGGCAGCTACCACGTGAAGAGCCTTGGCCGCCGCGCCTCCCACGGTTGCGTTCGCCTCCACCCTGACAATGCCGCCAAGCTGTTCGCGCTGGTCAAGAAGACCGGGATGAGCAATACCCGCGTGGTGGTAAAGGGCGGCGTGTTCGCTGATGGCGGCACGGCGCCGCGCAAGACCCGGAAGGGCGATTTCTTCGGGCTTTTCGACTGAGCCGAGGGCCGCGCCAAGCCCTTTCTTGACAAACCGGCCCCTCCATGCGCTGTAGCGCCCGGTTCCGCTTATTCGTGAGGATTCAATGCACGCCTATCGCAGCCACACCTGTGGCCAGCTCCGCCCGGATGACGCCGGCAAGGACATCCGGCTTTCCGGCTGGGTTCACCGCGTCCGAGACCATGGCGGCGTGCTGTTCATCGACCTGCGCGACCATTACGGCATCACCCAGGTGGTGGCCGACCCGGATTCGCCCGCCTTCAAGACCGCCGAGAAACTGCGCTCGGAATGGGTGGTGCGGGTTGACGGCCGGGTGCGGCTGCGGCCCGCCGGCACCGAGAATGCCGACCTGCCGACCGGTCTCGTGGAGGTCTTCGCCACCGGGGTTGAGGTCTTGTCCCAGGCCGCCGAGCTGCCGCTCCCTGTTTTCGGCGACACGGAATATCCGGAGGACATCCGGCTGCGCTACCGCTTCCTCGATCTCCGGCGCGAGCGCATCCACGCCAATATCATGAAGCGCGGCGCCATCATCAACTCGCTGCGGCGGCGCATGGTGGAGCAGGGCTTCTTCGAGTTCCAGACGCCGATCCTGACCGCGTCCAGCCCCGAGGGTGCGCGCGACTTTCTGGTGCCGTCCCGCATTCACCCCGGCAAGTTCTACGCGCTGCCGCAGGCGCCGCAGCAGTTCAAGCAGCTGATCATGATGTCCGGCTTCGACCGTTACTTCCAGATCGCGGCCTGCTTCCGCGACGAGGACGCGCGCGCCGACCGTTCGCCCGGCGAGTTCTACCAGCTCGATATCGAGATGAGCTTCGTCACCCAGGATGACGTGTTCAACGCCGTGGAGCCGGTGCTGCGCGGCGTGTTCGAGGAATTCGGCGGCGGTCTTCCCGTGACGCAGAAGTTCCCGCACATCGCCTACAAGGATGCGATCCGCTGGTATGGCTCCGACAAGCCGGACCTTCGCAACCCGATCAAAATGCAGGCGGTGACGGAGCATTTCGCGGGCTCGGGCTTCAAGGTGTTCGCCGGCATGATCGCCGCCGACCCCAAGGTGGAAGTCTGGGCCATCCCCGCGCCGAGGGGCGGCTCGCGCGCCTTCTGCGACCGGATGAATTCCTATGCCCAGCAACAGGGCCAGCCGGGGCTCGGCTATGTGTTCTGGCGTGAGGGCGAGGAGGGCGGTGCCGGCCCCATCGCCAAGAATATCGGACCCGAGCGCACCGAGGCGATCCGCGCCCAGCTGGGCCTTGGCGTGGGCGATGCCTGTTTCTTCGTCGCCGGGCGCCCGGAGAAGTTCTACAAATTCGCGGGCGAGGCGCGCAACAAGGTGGGCGAGGAATTGAACCTCACGCTCAAGGACCGCTTTGAGTTCTGCTGGATCGTCGATTTCCCGATGTATGAGTGGAACGAGGAAGAGAAGAAAGTCGACTTCTCCCACAATCCGTTCTCCATGCCGCAGGGCGGGCTCGAGGCGCTGGAAAGCAAGGATCCGCTGGACATCCTCGCTTATCAGTATGACATCGTGTGCAATGGCGTTGAGCTCTCTTCCGGCGCCATCCGCAACCACCGCCCGGAGGTGATGAAGAAGGCCTTCGAGATCGCCGGTTACCCGGAAAGCGTGCTGCTGGAGAAGTTCGGCGGCATGTACCGCGCCTTCCAATATGGCGCGCCGCCGCATGGCGGTATCGCGCCGGGCGTTGACCGCATCGTCATGCTGCTCTGCAATGAGCCCAACATCCGCGAGGTGGTGCTGTTCCCGATGAACCAGCAGGCGGAAGACCTGCTGATGGGCGCGCCCTCCGAGGTCACGCCCAAGCAGCTGCGCGAGTTGCACATCAGGCTGAACCTGCCCGAGGCATAAGCGGCGCGCGCGGTCACGAAGATAGGGGAGGCCTCATCGGCCTCCCAACCCGTTCACTTCGGCTGCGGCACGACGCGCAGATAGGGCTTCAGTGTCTTCCAGCCGCCGGGGAACTTTTCCTTGGCTGCCTCGTCGGAGATCGAGGCGAGGATGATCACGTCGTCGCCCTGCTTCCAGTCCGACGGCGTCGCCACTGATTTTGTGGCGGTCAGCTGCAGAGAATCCAGAACCCGGATGATCTCGTTGAAATTCCGCCCGGTGCTCATCGGATAGGCGACGATGAATTTAATCTTCTTGTCTGGACCGATGATGAACACGTTGCGCACCGTGGCGTTGTCGGCGGCGGTGCGGCCCTTGGCGCCGCCTGAAGCATTCGGGTGGATCATGCCATAGAGCTTGGCCACGGCAAGGTCGTCATCGCCGATCATCGGATAGTTGACGGAAGCGCCCGTCACGTCGGCGATATCCTGCTTCCAGCGCTGATGGTCCTCAACCGAGTCCACCGAGATGCCGATGAGCTTGACGCCGCGCTTGTCGAACTCCGATTTCATGCGCGCGACCGACCCCAGTTCGGTGGTGCAGACGGGCGTGAAGTCCTTCGGGTGGGAAAAGAATACCGCCCAGCTGCCGTCGATGTAGTCGTGGAACTTGAGACGGCCTTCGGTGGTGTTCGCTTCGAAGTCCGGGGCGATGTCGCCAATCTGCAATGCCATGGTGGCCTCCTTGAAATGCTCACGCCTGCATAGCAGGAGTTTCGTTCGTAATAAAGAACAATTTGTCCGGCCAACCGTTCATGGCGGCTTTGCGGGAATCGCCGGGCTTGGGCAAGCTTCGGCCGTTAAACGGAGCGCTAACCATGACCCACATCAAGACCTTCCCGCTGATTGCCCTGGTGATTGCCGCCTATCTGCTGATGGCGCTTGGCGGCGGCATGCTGATCGACGCCGACGCCTGGGCGATGACCATGCCGTCCGGCGCCGGGCTGACGCTGCGGGGCGGCGACCTTTTTGTGATCGCCGGCCTCGTGGCGCTGTTCGTTGACCTGATGAATGGCGGCGGCAGCCGGGCTATCCGCTTGTTGCTGTCGGGCGTGACGGCCGCCGCCGCCGTGATCTGCCTCGCCTTCGTGGGCTTCGCGGGAACCGCCACCTTCCTCCTCCTCACCATCATGGCGCTGGCCGCCGCGGTGGTCAGGGCGCTTGGCGCGAGGCCATGACGTCCAATTTCATTCAACCTGCCTGGGAGAAAGGCTGCCATGAACCTGCTTGAAGAGCTGCAATTGCCCGGCCCCATCCAGGTGATGGACGTCGGCGCCTCGGTGATCAACGAGGTTCCGGTCTATAAGGCGCTGCTTGACAGCGGCGCGGCGCATCTCCACGCCTTCGAGGGCGACGAGCGGCAAATCGCCGGCATTGAGCAGGCCTATGGCGGGCGCGCCACGGTCCACCGCGATTTCCTGTTCGACGGCGAGGAGCGCACGCTTTTCCTGGCGAGCGGCCCCAGCGGCATGACCTCGCTGCTCAACCCGCGCCTTTCGGCCCTCCGGTTTTTCAACGGCTTCGAGTTCTTCGGACGGATCGAGCGCACCATGCGTGTGCAAACCCGCCGCCTCGACGATGTTGAAACCGTGCCGCCGCTCGATTTCGTGAAGATGGATATCCAGGGCGGCGAACTGACCGTTATGAAGCACGGGCTCGCCAAGCTGCATGATTGCGTGGCTGTGCAACTCGAAGTTTCCTTCGTGGGACTTTACGAAAATCAGCCGCCCATCGGCGAGGTCGACATGTGGATGCGCCAGCAAGGCTTCGCGCCGCATTGCTTTGTCGATGTGAAGCGCTGGGCCATCGCGCCCACCGTGTTCATGAACAACTTCCGGGTGCCGGGAAACCAGCTTCTGGAAGCCGACATGGTCTATGTGAAGGATCCGCTGAAACTTGCGGAGCTGAGCGTGGCGCAGCTCAAGAAACTGGCGGCTCTCGCGCATTACTGCTTCCAGAGCTACGATCTCTGTGTGTTCGTGCTGTTGGAACTGGAGGCGCGCGGGGCGGTCCGCGAGGCGGCCCACCAGCGCTATCTCGGCGGCGGCACGTCACAGGCCGCCTGAGACTCGTTCCTAGTGCTCGAGCCGGGCGAGGGATTCCTCAAGCGCCTTGGCGACCCGCAGGTCCGAGGCGGCAATCCAGCTGTCTTCCTGCGCGACGATCACAAAGCGCCGCGCGCCCTTGTCCGTGGAATTCGTGCACGCCGCCTTGATCTTTTCCGAAGTTACCGGAAGCACGGCGTCCACGGGCAGCACCGAGCTGTCGGCGCTTGCAATCACATGGAGAAGCGGCCGTCAGGATCAGGGCGGCGCCGGAAAGCACGACGCGGCCATCATCATCGTGCCCCTGACGTTGAACAGGATAAAGGTCCGCTCACGCCTTGATGCGCTCGCCCTTCGGGTCGTAGAAGGCCTGGAACTGCACTTTTGCCGGATAGCGCTTCCAGGCCAGTTCTACTTCCCATGAGCCGCTGTCCAGCCAATCCCTGGTGACGCCGTCCTTGTTATGGACGTAGCCAAGCCCCAGTGACAGGTTCACGCGGTGTCCCCAGGCACCTGACGTCGTCGAACCCACGACGACGCCGTTCCGGTAGATCGGTTCCTCGTGATAGATCATCGGCGCCGATGCCGAATTGTCCTCCAGCGCCAGGCACACGAAGCGCTTGGGCAGCACCGGCAGCGCCTTCTGCCGGAGCAGCGCCTCACGCCCGATGAAGCCGCCGGGCTTGTCCCAGGCCACGGCAAAGCCGAGGCCTGCTTCCAGGGGCGTATCCTCATCCGCGATGTCATGGCCCCAGTGGCGGTAGGCTTTCTCGGTGCGGCAGTTGTTCATGGTGTGCATGCCGGCGGGCGTCAGGCCGAATGCCTGGCCTGCTTCCCATAGCGTTTCGAACACATGCGCGGTGAACTCCGCCGGAACGTAAAGCTCCCAGCCGAGCTCGCCCACATAGGTGATGCGGCTCGCCCGCACCCGCGCGAAGCCGATCTCGATCTCCTTCGACGTGCCGAAGGGGAAGGCCGCATTGGAAAGATCGGCGCCCGAAAGCTTTTCGAGCAGGGCACGCGACTTCGGCCCCATCACGGCGATCATCGGCAGGCCGGAGGTGATGTCGGTTGCCACGCAATGCGCGTCCTCCGGCGTGTGCCGCCTCAGCCACGCCATATCGCGGGTCTGGGGTGCGGCGCCGGTGACGACGAGAAAGCGGTCTTCCGCAAGGCGGGTCACCGTCAAATCCGCCTCGATGCCGCCGCGCTCATTGAGCCACTGGGTGTAGACGACGCGGCCTGGCGCGACATCCACATTGGCGGCCGAGATACGATTGAGAACCCGGGCGGCATCGCGGCCTTCTACCGAATACTTGGCGAAGCTCGACTGGTCGAAGAAGGCGCAATTGCTCATCAGCTGCCTGGCCTCGTGGTCAGCGCAAGGCCACCAGTTCTGGCGGCCATAGGAATATTCATATTCGGGTTTCACGCCGCCGCGCGCATACCAGTTGGGCCGTTCCCAGCCATTGACCTCGCCGAATACCGCGCCCAGCTCTTTTGTGTGGGCGTAGAGCGGCGAACGCCTGACGCCACGCGCCGTCTCGGCCTGGCGGTAGGGCCAGTGCATGGCATAGAGCAGGCCGAGGCTTTCCGATACGCGCTCCCGCAGGTAGGACTTGGCGGACTGGAACGGGTGGATGCGGCGGATGTCGATGCCGCTCACATCCATCGGCGGGTGGCCGTTCTTGATCCATTTGGCCAGCACCAGCCCGGCGCCGCCGGAGGACTGGATGCCGATCGAATTGAAACCCGTGGCCACATAGACGTTCTTCACCTCCGGCGCTTCGCCGAGATAGTAGCGCACGTCCGGGGTAAAGCTCTCGGGGCCATTGAAGAACAGCTGAATACCAGCCGTCTCCAGCAGCGGCACGCGGTTGATGGCGCTGGTCAGGATCGGCTCGAAATGATCCATGTCTTCGGGCAGCGTGACAAAGGCATGCTCCTCGTCGATGCCGCCGCCGCCCCAGGGCTTGGCCTTGGGCTCGAAAGCGCCCACCATCAGCTTTCCCGCGTCCTCCTTGTAATAGGTGCACTCGTCGGGAACCCGCACCACCGGCATGTTGCGCGGCAGCGCCGCGATCGGCTCGGAGACGATGTAGAAATGCTCGCAGGCATGCAGCGGAATGTTGACGCCGATCGCGCGCCCAAGCTCGCGCGACCACATGCCGGAGGCCACCACCACCTTATCGGCGAGGATCGTGCCATCCGCGGTCTCGACGCCATAGGCCTTGCCGTCCTTGACCAGGATCTTCGTCACCTTCACGTTTTCGAAGACTTTGCCGCCCCGCGCGCGCGCGCCGGCAGCAAGCGCCTGGGTCACGTCGATCGGGTTCACCTGGCCATCCTTCGGCAGGAATACGCCGCCCTTGACGTTCTCCATGTTGTAGTGCGGCAGGCGCTCCCTGATCTCACCCGCCGAAATCACCTGCACGTCGAGGCCGAAGTTCTTGGCCATCGAGGCGCCGCGCATCAGCTCCTCGAGGCGGCCCTCGGTGAGGGCGATCGAGATCGAGCCATTCTGCTTGAAGCCGGTGGCCTGGCCGGTTTCCTTCTCCAGCCCCTCGAACAATGTGGTGGTGTATTTGGCGAGTTCGGTGAGGTTTCTCGTGGCGCGCAGCTGGCCAACGAGGCCCGCCGCATGCCAGGTCGTGCCGGAGGTCAGCTGCTTGCGCTCCAGCACCACCACATCGGTGATGCCTTCCTTGGTCAGGTGGTAGGCCACCGAACAGCCGACGATGCCGCCACCGATCACCACAACATCGGCGCGGGCGGGCAGGGATTTGGACATGCTGGAAACTCCGGACATCAAGTTGGGCGCTTCTATCATCATGGCGCCCCGCGCAGGAAGCGTCGAACCGGGGCAAAAGCCCAATTTTGATTGCAGGGTCCAGGCAATTGCCGTAAATCCGTTCGTCATAACGAACGGACTGTTCCATGCATCAGGGCGACATCTCTCCGGCCGAAGCCTATCAGCGGCTCCAGAACAACCCCTCCGCGGTATTGATCGACGTGCGCACGCAGCCCGAATGGGTGTTCGTGGGCGTGCCTGCGGTGGAGCGCCTGATCCGGCTGTCCTGGCAGGTGTTTCCGTCGATGCAGATCAACGGCGATTTCGTCGCCGAGGTGGAACAGATGGGGCTTCCGCAGGATACCGAGATCCTGTGCATCTGCCGCTCCGGCGCGCGCTCGGCCTCGGCGGCATCGGCGCTGACCCAGGCGGGCTTCACCAATGCCTGGAACGTGGCGCAGGGCTTCGAGGGCGACAAGGACGCCCAGGGCCACCGCGGCGTGCTCGGCGGCTGGAAGGCGGCGGGCCTGCCATGGGTTCAGAGCTGAAGACGCGCCATGGCCAAGCGCCGATCAGACCCCCGCAGCTGGGGTGACGCCACCAAGCTTGTTCGCGGCGGGCTCGACCGCAGCAAGCATGGCGAAACCTCGGAAGCCCTGTTCCTCAATTCAGGCTTTGTCTATGACGAGCCGGAAACCGCCGAGAAACGCTTCGCGGGCGAGGACGAGGGCTATGTTTACGGGCGCTACGGCAACCCCACCGTCACCATGTTCGAGGAGCGCTTAGCACTGCTGGAAGGGGCCGAGGCGTGTTATGCGCTGGCCTCCGGCATGGCTTCGGTGTTCGGCGCGCTGGCCTGCCAGCTCACGGCGGGCGATCATCTGGTGTCGTCCAAGGCGCTGTTCGGCTCCTGCTACCAGATCGTCACATCAATCCTGCCACGCTTTGGCATCCGCACCACGCTGGTCGACGGCAAGGACCTCAACGCCTGGAAGGATGCGATAACTCCGGACACCAAATGCGTGTTTCTGGAGACACCCTCGAATCCCACCCTCGAAGCGATCGACCTCGAAGCGGTCTGCGGCCTCGCCAGGGCCAGGGGCGCCACGGTCGTCGTCGACAACATCTTCGCAACCCCCATCCTGCAGCGGCCGCTGGCCTATGGCGCGGATGTGATCGTCTATTCCGGCACCAAGCACATAGACGGGCAGGGGCGGGTTCTGGGCGGCGCCATCATGTCCACCAGGGCCTTCAAGAACGAGCTGTTGAAGCCGTTCCTGCGCCATACCGGGCCGTCGATTTCGCCGTTCAACGCCTGGGTGCTGCTCAAGGGCCTCGAAACCCTGAAGTTGCGGGTCGAGGCGCAGAGCCACGCCGCGCAGCAGGTGGCCGAAGCACTCCAGGGCATGAAGGGCGTGACCCGCGTGCTCTACCCGCATCTCGACTCGCATCCTCAGGCCGCACTCTGCCGCAAGCAGATGAAGCTCGGCGGCACCATGGTGACCTTCGAGGTCGAGGTCGAGGGCGGCAAGAAGAAGGCCTTCGACCTGCTGCGCAATCTGGCCATCATCGACATCTCGAACAATCTGGGCGACGCCAAATCGCTGATGACCCACCCAGCCTCCACCACCCACCGCAACCTCGGGCCCGAGGCGCGCGCCGCGATGGGCATCACCGACGGCATGCTGCGCCTGTCGGTGGGGCTCGAGGACACGGCGGACCTGATCGCCGATTTGAAACAGGCGATGGCAAGCTGAGCATTGCGGTAGGCATTTGTTAACCGAGTCCGCCGAAGCTGACGTCTCGCAATTCTGCAAGAGTTCCGCATGCGCCGCTTCGATTTGGTCGTAACCTGTGTCTGCGCCGGCCTGATCGGCTATTTCGCCTGGAGCGCCTTCTATGGCCCGCGCGGTTTCGCCCATCGCGATGACCTTGCGGCAACCTCTGCCGCACTGAGCCAGAAGCATGCGGCGCTGCGCCAGGAGCGGGAACGGCTGGAACGTAAGGTGGCGCTGCTGCGCCCCGAGAGCATCGATCCGGACATGCTCGACGAATTGGCCCGTGGCCAGCTCGAATTGGCGAGGCCGAGCGACGTAGTGGCCTTTACAGGCCGCTGATTTAGCAGCGGATTCCGGTTCATAAACCGAATTTCAGTTAACGTTCGATTTTGCATTCATTCTCAACGGTTTAATGCTATGTATGGGCTGTCGAAAGGCAGCAGGAGGCAGGCATGGCCGTGAAGTCCGCCTATATGGCGCGCAAGCAGGCGAAGGGCGAGAAGCCCAATCTCACCAACAGCGGCTTCACCACCGAGGAAGAGCTTTACGCCTACCGCGAGATGCTGCTGATCCGCCGCTTCGAGGAAAAGGCCGGCCAGCTCTACGGCATGGGCTTCATCGGCGGATTCTGCCATCTCTACATCGGCCAGGAGGCCGTCGTGGTGGGCATGCAGATGGCCCAGAAGGAGGGTGACCAGGTGATCACCTCCTATCGCGATCACGGCCACATGCTGGCCTGCGGCATGGACCCCAAGGGCGTGATGGCCGAACTCACCGGCCGGCGCGGTGGCCTGTCCAAGGGCAAGGGCGGCTCCATGCACATGTTCAGCCGCGAGAAGCAGTTCTTTGGCGGCCATGGCATCGTCGGCGCCCAGGTGCCGCTCGGCGCCGGTCTCGCCTTCGCCAACAAATACCGCGGCAATGACCATGTGGCGGTCACCTATTTCGGCGATGGCGCCGCCAATCAGGGCCAGGTCTATGAGACCTTCAACATGGCGTCGATCTGGAAGCTGCCGGTGATCTTCGTGATCGAGAACAACCGCTATGCCATGGGCACCGCGGCCACCCGCTCCACCGCCATGGCCGAACAGCTGGGGGCCCGCGGCGCGGCGTTCGGCATTCCCTTCGAACAGGTCGACGGCATGGATGTGCGCGCGGTGCGTGACGCCGGCGACCGCGCGGTGGCGCATTGCCGGGCGGGCGAGGGGCCATACATTCTCGAGATGATGACCTACCGCTACCGTGGCCATTCGATGTCTGACCCCGCTAAGTACCGCTCCAAGGAGGAAGTGCAGAAAATGCGCGAGGAGCATGACCCGATCGAGCAGGTGAAGGCGCGCATCCTGGCCGGCAAGATCGCCACCGAGGATGATTTGAAAGCCATTGACCAGGAGATCCGCGGCATCGTCACGGAGGCGGCGGAATTCGCCCAGAACGATCCCGAGCCCGATATCTCGGAACTCTACTCCGACGTCTATGTCAGCGCCTGAGCCGGGGAGGGACAAACCATGCCATCGATCCTGATGCCGGCCCTGTCTCCCACCATGGAGGAGGGCAAGATCGCCAAGTGGCTCAAGAATGTGGGCGACTTGGTGAAGCCCGGCGACGTGATCGCCGAGATCGAGACCGACAAGGCCACCATGGAGGTGGAGGCGGTGGACGAGGGCCCGCTGTCGGCCATTCTCATTCCGGCCGGCACCGAGCATGTGAAGGTCAATACCCCCATTGCGGTCATCGGCACCGCCGATGCAGCGCCAAAACCAGTTGAAGCCCCGCAGCCGCAGGCAGCACCCGCCGCACCGCCCGCACCCGCCGTTCACACGGAACCCGCCAAAGAACAGGCGCATGAGGTTCCGGCGGGCACCGAAATGGTAACCATGACGGTGCGCGAGGCGATCCGCGCGGCGATGTCCGAGGAGATGCGCCGCGATCCCGCGGTGTTCCTGATGGGCGAGGAAGTGGGCCAGTATCAGGGCGCCTACAAGATTTCCCAGGGCATGCTGGACGAGTTCGGCCCGGCCCGCGTGATCGATACGCCGATCACCGAGCATGGTTTCACGGGCCTCGCGGTCGGGGCTGGCTTTGCGGGGCTCAAACCCATTGTCGAGTTCATGACCTTCAATTTCGCCATGCAGGCGATTGACCAGATCGTCAATTCCGCCGCCAAGACGCTTTACATGTCGGGTGGCCAGATGGGCTGTCAGATCGTGTTCCGCGGGCCGAATGGCGCCGCCGCCCGGGTGGCCGCCCAGCACAGCCAGGACTATGCTGCCTGGTATGGCCATATTCCCGGCCTCAAGGTGGTGGTGCCCTATACCGCCGCCGACGCCAAGGGGCTGCTGAAGGCGGCGATCCGCGATCCCAATCCGGTGGTGTTCCTCGAAAACGAGATTCTGTATGGCAAGAGCTTCGAAGTGCCGAAGCTCGATGACTGGGTGGTGCCGATCGGCAAGGCCCGCATCGCCCGCGTGGGCCATCACGTCACGCTCGTCTCCTTCGGCATCGGCATGGTGCATACCATGGCGGCCGCTGAGAAGCTGGCGGCGGAAGGAATCGAGGCCGAGGTCGTCGATCTCCGCACCATCCGTCCCATGGACATCGACACCGTGGTGGCCAGCGTCAAGAAGACCAACCGTTGCGTCTGCGTGGAGGAAGGCTTCCCGCAATTCTCGGTGACGAGCGAGCTCGCCGCCCAGATCATGACCCACGCCTTCGATTACCTCGACGCGCCTGTCGCACGCGTCGCCGGCAAGGACGTTCCCATGCCCTATGCGGCCAATCTCGAGAAACTGGCGCTGCCTAATGCCGATGAGGTAGCCGCCGCAGCAAAGGCGGTGCTTTATGTCTGACCACGATCATCACCATCACAACCATCATGGCGAAATGCACCCGCACCAGCTGGAGCCGCCGCATGAGGTGTTCCACGATCCCAAGGCGGGCGAGGTGGCCCGCGCCTGGATCACCAATGGCGGCTTGAGCCTGTCGCTCCACGCCATGGCCTTCGGCAAGCCCGAGATCTGGGGCCATGTGCTGGCCGGCATGGCGCAACAGGTGGCGGCTGCCTGCGCCGAGATGGGCCACGGCAACCCCTCCGACAATTTCGCGGCGATCCGCAAGGTGCTGAACGAGGACCTCAACAAGGTTGCGGCGCAGCTCTCGCCGCTGGCCAGCAAGTCCTGAGGCCTGCAAACGGGGAAGTCCGACAATGCCAGTGAATGTGCTCATGCCCGCCCTCTCGCCCACCATGGAGAAGGGCAAGCTTGCCAAGTGGCTCAAGAAGGAGGGCGACAAGGTCAAGTCCGGCGACATACTGGCGGAAATCGAGACCGACAAGGCCACCATGGAAGTGGAGGCCGTGGACGAGGGCACCATCGGCAAGCTGCTCATCGCCGCCGGAACCGACGACGTCGCCGTGAACACGCCAATCGCGGTGATCCTGGGCGATGGCGAAAAGCCCGGCGATGCACCGGCAGCCTCCGCGCCAAAGCCTGCTCCGGCGGCGGGCGCCGCCCCGGCCGCTGCCGCTCCATCACCGGCGCCTGCCGTGAAAGCGGAAGGCGGACGCGTCTTCGCGTCTCCGCTGGCCCGCCGGGTTGCAAGGCAGAAAGGCCTCGACATCGCGGCACTGCTGGGCTCCGGCCCGCATGGCCGCATCGTGCTGAAGGACGTGGAGACCGCCCGCCCCCAGGCGGCGGCGCCCGCGGCGAAACCCACTGCACCCGCGGCAATCGCGCCACCCTCGGACGAACAGGTGCTGAAGCTGTTCGCGGAAGGCTCCTATGACCTCGTTCCGCATGACTCGCTGCGCAAGACGATTGCGCGCCGTCTCACCGAGTCCAAGCAGACGATCCCGCATTTCTATGTCTCGGTTGATGTCACCATTGATCACCTGCTCGATCTGCGCGAGCGGCTGAACCTGCAGGCGCCGAAAGACCAGGACGGCAAACATACCTGGAAGATTTCGGTCAATGACTTCATCATCAAGGCCATGGCCATGGCGCTGATGCGCGTGCCGGACGCCAATGTCTCCTGGACAGAGAGCGCCATGGTGCGCCACAAGCACGCCGACATCGGTGTCGCGGTGTCGATCCCCGGCGGGCTGATCACGCCCGTGGTGCGCAAGGCAGATACCAAGGGCCTCGCGCAGATTTCCGGCGAGATGAAGGACTATGCGGCGCGCGCCCGGAACCGCAAATTGAAGCCCGAGGAATATACCGGCGGCTCGGCGGCGGTTTCCAACATGGGTATGATGAACGTGAAGAACTTCGCGGCCATCGTGAACCCGCCGCATGCCTCGATCCTGGCTATCGGCTCGGCTGAGCGCCGCCCGGTGGTGCGCGGCAATGACATCAAGATCGAGCAGCAGATGACCATCACGCTGTCAACCGACCACCGCTGCATCGACGGCGCGCTGGGCGCTGAGTTCATCGGCGCCATCAAGGCCTATCTCGAAGAACCCGGCCTGATGCTGGTGTGAGGAGGGCGGACCCATGAAGAACATCCTCGCCTTTGGCGACTCGCTCACCTGGGGCTTCATCGCCGGAAGCTGGGAGCGGCATCCTTACGATGTGCGCTGGCCCAATGCGCTGGCTGCCGGGCTTGGCGGCAAGGCGCGGGTCATCGAGGAGGGCCATAACGGCCGCACCACGGTGTTCGACGATCCGACCTGTTTTGATGACCGCAATGGCTCGAAGGCCCTGCCGGTGCTGCTCGCCACCCACCAGCCGCTCGATCTCGTCATCATCATGTTGGGCACCAACGATATCAAATTCGCCAACCGCTGCCGGGCCTTTGATGCCGCCATGGGCATGGTGCGGCTCATCGAGATCGTACAGAAGTTCTCTTTCCTCCCGGCCTACAAGACGCCGCAGATCCTCATCATGTCGCCGCCCGCTCTGGTGCCGACCAAAGATGAATGGTTCAACGATTTGTGGGGCCATGCCATCGGTGAATCGAAACTCTTCGCCCAGCACTATTGCCGCGTGGCGAAGGACATGGGCGTGCAGTTCTTCGACGCGGGAACAGTGGCCAAGGCCGATCCGACCGACGGCGGGCATCTCGATGCGGCGAACACACAGGCCATCGGCAAGGCGCTGGTGCCGGTGGTGAAGGGGATACTCGCAATCTAAAGCCGTCATTCCGGCGAAAGCCGGAATCCCGCTTTTGCTCCCCGAAGCGGGACCCCGGCTTTCGCCGGGGTGACGGCACCGAAAAATGGATGCAGTTAAGGACCTGACGAATGGCTGACAACAACTTCGATATCATCATCATCGGCGGGGGGCCGGGCGGCTATGTGGCGGCGATCCGCGCCGCGCAGCTGGGCTTCAAGACAGCGGTCGTCGAGCGCGAGCATCTGGGCGGCATCTGCCTGAACTGGGGCTGCATCCCCACCAAGGCGCTGCTGCGCTCGGCCGAAATCTATCACTACATGAAGCATGCAAAGAATTACGGCCTGTCAGCCGATAATGTGGGCTTCGATGCCGCTGCAGTTGTGCAGCGCTCGCGTGGTGTTTCAGGCCGTCTCAACGGCGGCGTCGCCATGCTGATGAAGAAGAACAAGATCAGCGTCATCTGGGGCGAGGCGAAACTCACCAGGCCGGGCGAGGTGACGGTGTCAGCCCCCTCGAAACCCGCCGTGCAGCCGCAGGCCCCGGAGCCGAAGGACAAGCTCGGCCCCGGCGCCTATACGGCCAAGCACATCATCATCGCCACCGGCGCGCGGCCGCGCATGCTGCCGGGGCTGGAACCGGATGGCAAGCTGGTGTGGACTTATTTCGAGGCCATGGTGCCGAAGGCCATGCCGAAGTCGCTGCTGGTCGTGGGGTCCGGGGCGATCGGCATCGAGTTCGCCTCGTTCTACAACGCCATGGGTGTTGACGTGACGGTTGTCGAGATCATGGACCAGATCATGCCGGTCGAGGACACCGAAATCTCGAAGCTGGCCCAGAAGCTGATGGAGAAGCAGGGCCTCAAGATCAGGCTCGGCGCCAAGGTCACGAAGCTGGAGAAGGCCACCGACAGCGTCACCGCCACCATCGAGACCGGCGGCAAGAGCGAAACCTTGACCGTTGACCGGGTGATCTCGGCGGTGGGCGTGCAGGGCAACATCGAGAACCTCGGGCTCGAGGCGCTGGGGGTCAGGACCGAGAAGGGCTGCATCGTGGCCGACGGCTATGGCCGCACCAATGTGCCGGGCATTTATGCCATCGGTGACGTGGCGGGCCCGCCGATGCTCGCCCACAAGGCGGAGCATGAGGGTGTGATCTGTGTCGAGAAGATCAAGGGCCTCGACGCCCACCCGATGAAGAAGGAACAGATCCCCGGCTGCACCTATTGCCACCCGCAGGTGGCGAGCGTCGGGCTCACCGAGGCCAAGGCCAAAGCGGCGGGCTATGAGCTCAAAGTCGGGCGTTTCCCCTTCCTGGCCAATGGCAAGGCCATTGCGCTGGGCGAGGACCAGGGCCTGATCAAGACCATCTTCGACGCCAGGACCGGCCGGCTGCTGGGCGCCCACATGGTGGGAGCCGAGGTGACCGAACTGATCCAGGGCTTCGTCATCGCCATGGGCCTCGAGACCACCGAGGAGGAACTCATGCACACGGTGTTCCCGCATCCGACCCTGTCGGAAATGATGCACGAAAGCGTGCTCGACGCCTATGGCCGCGTGATCCATATGTAACGCGGCGGATTGATCTTGGCTCTTTGGATCGTTAGTCTCTCGAACCGCAAGGAGGCGGACAGATGGAACCTCATTCCCTGATGGACCTGGGCGGCGGCGTGGGCTGGATCGGCACGTTGTTCATCGGCGGCGTGGCCGGCTGGATCGCCGAGCGGGTGATGAAGGAAGATCACGGACTCTTGATGAACATCGTGGTCGGCATCATCGGTTCTTATCTCGGCGCCTTCCTCGCCAATTTGCTCGGGATTCAACTTGGCGAAATCTTCCAGGGCTGGTTCTGGGGCAATCTCATCGTCGCCGCGCTGGGCGCCATCGTGCTGCTCTATGTGGTCCGGGTCTTCAGGAATCGTTAGCGCCACATGGTCACCATCGTCGACAGCAAGGCCAAGCCGCGCCACCCCGAGAAGGCGCATAAGCCGGACACGCCCATTCTCAAGAAACCCGAATGGATCAGGGTGAAGGCGCCGGGCTCGCCGGTCTATGCCGAAACCCAAAAGATCGTGCGGGCCAACAAGCTGGTCACCGTCTGCGAGGAGGCGGGCTGCCCCAACATTGGCGAGTGCTGGTCCAAGAAGCACGCGACCTTCATGATCATGGGCGACACCTGCACAAGGGCCTGCGCCTTCTGCAATGTGAAAACCGGCATGCCCGAGGCGCTGACACGCGATGAGCCCGAAAAAGTGGCGGACGCGGTGGCGCGCATGGGGCTGGAACACGCGGTCATCACCTCGGTGGACCGCGACGATCTCGCCGACGGTGGCGCCCATCATTTCGCGCGCACCATCAAGGCGATCCGCGCCGCATCGCCCGGAACCACGATTGAAGTGCTCACACCTGACTTCCTCAAGAAGGACGGGGCGCTCGAAGCCGTCGTTGCGGCGAAGCCCGATGTGTTCAACCACAATCTCGAAACCGTGCCGTCGCTCTATCTCAGGATCAGGCCGGGCGCGCGCTATTTCCACTCGCTCCGGCTCTTGCAGCGGGTGAAGGAGCTGGACCCCGCCATGTTCACCAAGTCGGGCATCATGGTGGGCCTGGGCGAGACGCGCGAGCAGGTGATGCAGGTGATGGACGACATGCGCTCGGCGGACATCGACTTCATCACCATCGGCCAATATCTGCAGCCGACCCGCAAGCACGCGGCCATCGACCGGTTCGTGACGCCGGAGGAATTCAAGGGCTACGAGACCATCGCCTATGCCAAGGGCTTCCTGATGGTGGCGGCCACCCCGCTGACCCGGTCCTCGCATCACGCGGGCGAGGATTTCGCGCGGCTCAGGGCGGCCCGCGCCGGAAAGAGCTGACGGTTTGCCCAAGTTCAGCGTTGCGCGCAGCGTTCCCTATTCGGCGGAACAGGTCTTCGCCATAGCCCGGGATGTGGCGCGGTATAAGGAATTCGTGCCGCTGGTGACGCGCTCCGTGGTGCGCAATGCGCGCAGCCTCGAGGATGGCCGCGAAAGTTTCGACGGCGACCTGACTCTCTCCCATGCGAAGCTGCGGATCGAGGAGACCATGACCAGCCGGGTGACGGTCGATCCGGCGGCGCTCAGCGTGCGCGCCGAGTCGAACCAGGGGCCGGTCAGGCATCTGGTCTCGGAATGGCGCATCGTCGCCGCCGGTCCGGATCGCGCGGAGATCAATTTCAGCGTTGATTATCAGCTGCGAAGCCGTACCCTGCAGCTTCTGTTCTCCGGCATGTTCGACATGGCGGTGCGCAAGATCATGAACGCCTTCGAGGAGCGGGCGCGGAGCCTCTACGGGCCGTCGCGTCCCGCCAGCTCATAGGCCATCGCAAGGGCTTCAGCGACGGTGCGCAGGCGCACGGAGTCGCGGCCGATGTCGCCAAGCCGCAGGGTTTGAGCCATGGGCGCGATCCCTTTGCGAAGTGCGGCGCAATAGACGAGGCCGACCGGCTTGGCGAGACTGCCGCCGCCTGGCCCGGCGATGCCGGTCACCGCCATGGCGATATCCGCCGGGGACTGAGCCAAGGCTCCTTCCGCCATAGCCGCCGCCACCTCGGGGCTCACCGCGCCATGGCGCGCGATGAGGGACGCCGGCACCCCGATCATGCGCGTCTTGGCGGCGTTGGAATAGGTAACGAACCCGCTGTCGAGCACGTCGGAGGAGCCAGGTATGGCGGTGATCACACCGGCGATCAGCCCGCCGGTGCAGCTTTCGGCGGTGGCCAGCGTCAGGCGGTTGGCGCGGCAGCGGTCGATGAGCGCCGCAGCCTGGCGCGTCAGCGCTTCCGGAAACATCACGGCAGCCGCACGGTGACGGTGGCGAAGGCCATGATCCCTTCCCGGCGGCCGATGGCGCCGAGCCTCTCCGTGGTCGTCGCCTTGATGGCGATCCGGTCATGGCCCAGCCGGAGCAGGGGGGACAGATAGTCCTTCATCGCCGGCACATGCGGGGCGATCTTCGGGGCTTCCGCCAGAATGGTGATGTCGGCGTTGGCGAGGCGCCCACCCCTGTCTTCCAGGAGCGCGATCGCCCTGGCAAGAAAGACACGGGAGGCAACGCCTTTCCACTGCGGGTCGGACGGCGGAAAGTGAACGCCGATGTCACCCTCGCCGATGGCGCCGAGAATGGCGTCCGTCAGCGCGTGCATGGCGGCGTCGGCGTCGGAATGGCCCTTCAGGCTGTGAGAATGGGGAATGACGATGCCGCAAAGGGTTACAGCCGTACCCTCCCAAAACGGATGAATATCGATGCCCTGGCCCACCCGGACATCGGGCAGGGACTGGTACTGGCTGGCGGTCATGTTCTGGTCGGCGATGCGGATGTCCTCGGCGGTGGTGAGCTTGCGGTTTTCCAGCCTGCCCGGGATCATTGCTACGGCAATTCCGGCCTGTTCGGCAACCGAGGCGTCGTCGGTGAGGTTCTGGGTCTTCTCCGCCTCGGCTTTGCGGTAAGCGGAAACGATGCTGTCGTAGTGGAAACCCTGCGGCGTCTGGGCTGACCAGATGGCGGCGCGGTCGACAGTGCGGGTAACAATGCCGCCCGGTGCGAATTTGAGCGTTTCCGCCACTGGCAGGCCCGGCACCACGGCAGGGAACCGGTCGAGCCAGCCGACCACGTCACCAATCAGGTCTGGCGCGGCGAAGGGGCGGGCGGCGTCATGGATCAGCACCTTGGCGGGTTTGTGCCGCGCCACCGCCTCGATGCCGATCCGGCAGGAGTCCTGGCGGGTGGCGCCGCCGATCACCGGTGGAGCCATCTCAAGTCCCTCTGTCGCTGCCGCGAACATTTCCTCATGGCCGGTGCCGATGACCGCCTGCACATGGCCCACGGCGGGGTGGCCGAGAAAGGCCCGGCACGTCCACCAGATCACGGGCTTGCCACCGATGAGCTGATATTGTTTCGGCCGCTCGCCCCCGGCGCGGAGGCCGGAACCGCCGGCGACGATCACCGCCGCGACTGTCATTGTTCCCATGTAGCAAGGCTGCTGTGGGCTCGCAACAAAGGCTCTTGACGGTCTTGGGCAGCGGTGTATGCTGCCTGCATATTAATCATCTCTCGAAAGTGATTATTTTATGGGCATACGTATCGGATCGATTGAAACCCGCAACCGGGTTTTCCTCGCGCCGATGTCGGGCGTCACCGATGAACCCTTTCGGCTGACGGCCCATGAGCAGGGGGCGGGCCTGGTGGTCAGTGAAATGGTGGCCAGCGAAGAGCTGGTAAACGCCCGGCCAGATATGATGCGCCGCGCGCTGGGAGCGCAATCACTGTCGCCCTTCGTCATCCAACTTGCGGGCCGGGAACCCCAATGGATGGCGGAAGGAGCCCGGGTGGCCGAGGCCATGGGGGCGCAGATCATCGACATCAACATGGGCTGTCCGGCCCGCGAGGTGACCGGTGGCCTCTCCGGCTCGGCGCTGATGCGCGACCCCGACCATGCCGAACAGCTCATCGCCGCCACGGTGCGCGCCGCGCGCGTGCCCGTGACCCTCAAGATGCGGCTTGGCTGGGACCATGACTCGCTCAATGCGCCCGATCTCGCGAAGCGGGCGGAAGCGCAGGGCGTGGCGATGGTTACGGTGCATGGCCGCACCCGCTGCCAGTTCTATGGCGGCAAGGCTGATTGGGCGGCGATCGCCCGGGTGCGCGGGACGATCTCGATTCCGCTGATCGCCAATGGCGATGGCGCAAGCGTGGACGACGCCCGCGCGATGCTGCGGGCCTCGGGAGCGGATGGCGTGATGATCGGGCGCGGCGCGTACGGCCGGCCATGGTGGCCGGCGGTCATCGCCGAGGGACTCGACCCGGGGTCTGGCCGCGCCGAACCCAGCCTGGCTGAGGAAGCGCAAATCATTCGCCTTCACCATGAACGGATCATTGCGGCGCATGGCGCGCACCACGGCAACCGCATCGCCCGCAAGCATCTGGGCTGGGTCATTGGCCGGCTGGCTGAACGTCACCTGCTGACAGCCGCGGAAGCAGCCGCCTGGCGGTCATCCCTTCTACAGACAAACGACAATGACGCCGTCCGCGAGGGGCTTGGCACGCTCTATGGGCAAGTCCGGGAAAGGACCGCGGCATGAACCTTCCAGCCACCAGCAGCACGCCCGCCGTCCGCGAAACACCGCTGGCGCGGGCCGTCGTCGATGCGCTGCCCAACCCGCTGATCGTCATCGATGATGGCGAGCGCATCTGCCTCGCCAATGCGGCCGCGGAAAACTACTTCCAGACCAGCAGCAACGTTCTCCTGCGCCACAGGCTGGGCGATGTCGTGCCGTTCTCAAGCCCGGTGTTCGGGGCGGTGGCTCAGGCGCGTGCGCTATCCGGTGTCGTCAACGAATATTCGGTCGCCGTCGGTACGCCGCGTCTTGGCGGCGAGCGCCTGGTCGACATCCAGGCCGCCGTCATGGCGGACGAGCCCCGCTATGTGATCGTCATGCTGCTCGAGCGCTCCATGGCATTGAAGATCGACCGCCAGCTCACTTCGCGCGGCGCGGCGCGCTCGGTCTCCGGCATGGCCAGCATGCTGGCGCATGAAATCAAGAATCCGCTGGCCGGCATCCGGGGCGCTGCCCAATTGCTGGAGCCCAGCCTTGGCGATGATGACCGCGCCCTGGCGCGGCTCATCTGTGAGGAAACCGACCGTATCCGCGATCTCGTGGACCAGATGGAAGTGTTCTCTGACGAGCGCCCATTGGACAAGCGGCCTGTCAACATTCATGCCGTGCTCGAACGGGTGAAGCGTCTGGTGACGGCCGGCATTGGGCAGGGGGTCAGCGTGCGCGAGGACTACGATCCGTCCTTGCCGCCCGTGCTGGGCAACAAGGATCAGCTCGTGCAGGTGTTTCTCAATCTGGCCAAGAATGCCGCCGAAGCAATTCAGGCCGGTGGCGAGGCCGGCGAAGTGCTGCTCACCACCGCCTTCCGGCCCGGCATCCGGCTGACCGTGCCTGGCACCATGGAGCGCATCACCCTGCCGCTCGAGGTCTGCGTCCATGATACCGGTCCCGGCGTGCCCGAGGAGTTGCGCCCCAACATTTTCGATCCGTTCGTGACCACCAAGCCCGGCGGCAAGGGACTTGGTCTCGCACTGGTCGCCAAGATCGTGCGCGACCACGGGGGCATCGTCGAATGCATCAGCCGCGAACGCGGGACCACGTTCCGGGTGTTGTTGCCGATGCTGCGAGGCACGGAAGCGCCACGCGACTTTGATGGAGAACAGTCCTCATGACCAGCAAGACCGTTCTGATCGCCGATGATGACAGCGCAATCCGAACCGTGTTGAGCCAGGCGTTGAGCCGGGCCGGTTACAATGTGCGCTCGACGGCGACCGCGGCGGCGCTATGGCGCTGGGTCAGCGAAGGCCAGGGCGATGCGGTCGTCACCGACGTGGTGCTTCCCGATGAGAACGCGTTCGACGTGATCCCGCGCATCAAGAAACTGCGGCCGGCGTTGCCGGTGATCGTGATGAGCGCCAAGAATACCATCATGACGGCGATCAGCGCCGCCGAGCGCGGCGCCTATGACTATCTGCCCAAGCCCTTCGATCTCAACGCGCTCGTTCAGACGGTGGGCCGGGCTCTTGAGCAGTCACTGAAGCCGGCCTTCACCGGCAGCAGCCAGCCATCCGAGCAGCTGCCGATTGTCGGGCGCTCGGCGGCGATGCAGGAAATCTACCGGATCATCGCCAGGCTCACCCAGACCGACCTTACGGTGATGATCGTCGGCGAATCGGGAACCGGAAAGGAGCTGGTGGCGCGGGCACTCCATGATTACGGCCGCCGCCGCAAGGGACCATTCGTTGCCGTCAACATGGCGGCGATCCCCCGCGAGCTCATCGAATCCGAACTCTTCGGCCACGAGAAGGGGGCCTTCACCGGCGCCACCTCGCGGCTGGCCGGGCGTTTCGAGCAGGCCGAGGGCGGCACCCTGTTTCTGGACGAAATCGGCGACATGCCGCTCGAGGCCCAGACCAGGCTGCTCCGCGTGTTGCAGCAGGGCGAATACACAACGGTTGGCGGCAATGCGCCGATCAAGACCAATGTGCGCATCATCGCCGCCACTCACCGTGACCTGCGCCAGCTCATCAACCAGGGCAGCTTCCGGGAAGACCTGTTCTACCGCCTGAACGTGGTGCCGCTGCGCCTGCCACCGCTGCGGGAGCGAGCCGAAGATATTCCGGACCTGGTGCGGCACTTCCTGGCCCGGGCCGTGAAGGAAGGGCTTCCGCGCAAGGAATTGTCGCGCGAGGCCATCGAGCGGTTGCAGCGATACCGTTGGTCCGGGAACGTCCGGGAGCTCGAGAACCTGCTACGCCGTCTGGTCGCCATTGAAATCGACGATGTGATACCCGTTACCGCCATAGAGCGGGAGCTCGCGGCGACACCGGCGAGCCCGGCGGCGGAACCCAGCTCCTGGGCGGGCGCCAGCCTGGCCGAATTTGCGGAGAACTATCTTTCCCGGTATTTCGCCGGGTTTTCCAATGGTTTGCCGCCTTCCGGACTCTACGAGCGCATCCTTGCCGAGATCGAGCCGCCACTGCTGCGCTCGGTGCTGGCGGCGACCGGCGGAAACCAGCTGCGCGCCGCCGAGCTTCTCGGCATCAACCGCAATACGCTGCGGGTGAAACTGCGGGACCGCCAGGTCAAGGTGATGCGCGGGCTCGCCTAGGGCGTGGACTCATTAGCGCGTCGCCGAATCCGAATTGGTGCCAAATTGATGATGGCAAGGTAGTTTGCCGTGAGCTTGTCATATCGTGTTGCAACCCGTCTGCACTGCTTTACCTTGTTAAAGAGCCGTTCAACGAGGTTGCGTGAGCGAAACAGGTAGGGGCTGAAATAGATTGGATCCTTGCGATTGCGATTGCGCTTAAGATGCTTCAGTTTGGCAGCTTGAATCACAGGCCGTGCGGCATCATCAGCCCCTCTCAATTAAGGTCACGAGAGATGCCAACGCTGTCATTCTTGTTTCCGCCATTGGGAGCAAAGCAGACTTGGCAGGACGTTGTGCTGGTTGCGCCTTGGTTGAAAATGACCCAAACTGGATCAAGCGTCCATCCTTGATCTGGCACAAACCCAGGGAGAACTAAGCCGAAATGAAAGCGACATTGACGTTGCCGGTGAGCACCGGGCAGATACCATGGCTTTAATGGCCAGTGGTGCCATTCGCCGAGCTTCTTTCCTGCAAGAATTGCCAATTCGCATAAACCTCGATCCTGTCAGGCCAGTCTTCTCGTAAATGTCGGGGGGACAGGGCAGCTACAATTGGAGAGAAAAGGATGTCATCACGACGTGATCTTATCCGGGCCGTGCCTGCAGCAGGGGCGGCATTGGTGCTGGCCGAGGCGGCGGTACCGGACCTTGGGGTAGCGCAGGTGGCAGTGCCAGATCTGAACGGCTGGCATAGTCCTTCGCTCGTAGAGACCACGGTAACAGGCCCAAACGGGGCCGTTACCACGAGGGCGGCGTTAGATGCCAACATCAAGCTGGGTGCGCTGGAAAAATCAGCCGTCGAGGTGGCGCGGGGGGTCTGGCTGTTGTCGGGTTGGGGCTTGGGGCACAGCATGGCCGTGCAGGCAGCCGAGGGCTGGATCATTGTGGACACCGGTGATTCCACCCGCGCGGCCAAAGAGATGCGCGCCAAGCTGGAGGAGGCGGTTGGTGGCAAGATCAAGGTGGCGGCGATCCTCTTAACGCATTGGCACTATGCCGATGGCACCGCAGCCTGGGTGGATGAGGGGGCGGAGGTCTGGGGGCATGAATGGCTGGATGCGAACCGCAATGCCTCGTCGGGGGTCAGCATCAAGGCCGGCTTCTATCAGGCGCGGGCGATGGCGCAATTCGGGGTGCTGCATCCCACCGAAGGGCCGGACGCATTCCCCAATAAGATGGGTTTCACTCTAGACAAGCTGTTGGGCGCATCAAGCTATCAGCCGCCGACGCGGCTGTTCACGCACGGCAAGATCGAAACGTTCACCATCGCCGGCGAGGAGGTGGAGGTTGCACCGAACCGGTCGGATACGTCCGACAGTGTCGGTTTCTACTTTCCTGCCCGCCGGACTTGGATCACCAATTTTATGGTGCAGGGCTTCATCTTCAACATCTATACCCTGCGCGGCGGGCCGTTCCGCAACCCGCTGCCCTGGCTGGAAGACAACCGCTGGATCGAGCAGAAGGATGCCGAGGTGTTACTGGACCTGCATTCGGCCCCGCTGATCGGCGCCGAGAACGTGCGTGCGGCAGTGCAGCGAAGCATGGCGCAGGTTCAGATCATCCATGACCAGACCTTGCGGATGATCGCGCGAGGCATGGATGCGCGCGAGGCTGCCGAGGCGGTTTACATGCCCGCCGCACTGCGGGAGGGCTGGGAAACCTATGGTCAGGTCGAGAGCCACGTCCGGCAGATCTACAACGGCACGGTTGGTTGGTTCGGTAATGATGTCTATGAAATCAATCCACTGTCACTGCATGACGAGTCGGTACGGATGGCGATGCTGGCAGGCGGCGTCGATCAGCTCCGTAAGGCGGCGAGCGACGCGGTGGCCGCTGGCGGCATCGGCAACTGGCAATGGGCGCTGAAGCTGACCTCGGCCCTGCTACGGCTGGACCCGCAGGATGCGGAGGCGCGGCAAACCCGTGCCGTGGCGGCGCGGGCCTTGGGCCAGCACACCAATTCGGCCAATGCGCGCGGGTTCTATATCACCGAGGCGTTGGAGATGGAGGGTGCGCTAACGGTCGCCGGCAAGCCGGTAACGATGGCGTTGGTCCGGGCAGGGGTGGGAACCCCAAGCAAGGCCGATCTGGTGGCCTCCCCGGCCAAGGTCAGTCTGGAGTTCTTGCGCTACATGGTCGATCCCGTGCAGGCAGAAGGCAAGACGGCCGAGTTCACTGTGGGGCTGGTCGGGGTTGATGCGACATACCGGGTGATCTTGCACAACAGCGTGATGGTGGTGGAAGGCACGGCGTCCAAGGCCAACCTGCATCTGCAACTAGCGCTAGAAGACTTGGCCGATCTGATCCTTGGCAACCGCTCTTTTGCCGCCCTCAATCCTGTGCTGGCCGATTTCGAAGCGTCGCTGGACCGCAGCCATTTGCTGCCACTGCCCGAAGGGATAGGCCAGAGCCTGGAAGATCCTCATGAACAGGAGCGGCTGACGGCATTGGGTGAACAATAGACCACGCATTGGCCTGCTGCCGGTTCCGTGGACACCGAGTTAAGGTGTTTAATGGAACTGGAGGTGTCCAATGGAGAGACGGAAGTTCAGCCGCGAGTTCAAGCTTGAGGCAGTAAACCTGGTCCGGGAGCGCGGCGTTTCATATGCCCAGGCAGCCCGTGACCTCGATATCAATGACAACATGTTGCGGCGGTGGGTGAAGGAGTTCAGCTCTGATCCCCGGGAGGCGTTTCCAGGCCTCGGGCAGATGAAGCCTGAGCAGCTGGAGATCGACCGGCTGCGCAAGGAGGTTGCGAAGCTGAAGGCGGAGCGTGACATCCTAAAAAAGGCCGCAGCCTACTTCGCGAAGGAAGTGACGTGAGGTTCGCTTTTGTCGCGAAGCACCGTTCGATCTGGCCGGTGGCATGGCTTTGCAAAGCGCTGGATGTGTCGCGGTCGGGCTTCCACGCCTGGCTGAACCGGTCTCCAAGCAAAAGGACTCTGGAAGATGAGGCGGTGCTGGCTGTCATGCGGCGGAGCTTCACGGCCAGTGACCGGACCTACGGAGCACGGCGCATCTGGCGCGATGTTCTGGCTGAGGGCTTCAACATAGGCCTTCACCGCATCGAACGCCTGATGCGGGAGAACGCCATGCGGGCCAGGCCCCGGAGGCGTTACCTGCCGCCCGACACAGGCGAGCGGATGGCGAGCGCCATTGCGCCTAACGTACTGGACCGGCAGTTCCATGCTCCGGTGCCAAACAGCAAGTGGATTGCTGACTTCACCTGCATCTGGACAGCCGAGGGCTGGCTCTATGTGGCAGCGGTTATCGATCTATACTCGCGGCGTGTGGTCGGCTGGTCGATGAGCGCATCGATGACGGCGCAGCTCGTGACTGACGCACTTCTCATGGCCATCTGGCGGCGGGGCAAGCCCAGGGCCCTGCTGCATCACTCGGATCAGGGAAGCCAATATACCAGCGAGCCGTTCCGGCTGTTGCTGGCGGACAATGGCGTCTCCTGTTCCATAAGCAGATCGGGCAATGTCTGGGACAATGCTGCAATGGAAAGCTTCTTCTCCTCGCTCAAGACGGAACGAACAGCGCGCAAGACGTATCGCACAAGGGCACAAGCCAAGGCCGATGTGTTCGATTACATTGAGTGCTTCTACAACCCCAAGCGCCGGCATTCCACGCTCGGGTACATCAGCCCCATTGAGTTCGAGAGGAAGGCGGGGTTAGCTTAAGTGCATGTCCACGGAACCGGCAGCAGGCCATGGGTCGGCCTGGAGAAATCCGGCGCTGCCGGAAGCGTGCCCGATAGCGCCTGCTCGATGATCGCCTTGCGCTTGCCCAGCTTCGGGCTGGTCGGCGACGTTGCCTGCTCCGGCTCCTTGATCTGGATCGGCGCTTGGTGGTCGCTAGAGGGCGCAATTGCCCGCCAGCCGAACCGGCGTTCCGGCGTCTTGAACACCTCGTATTCGCTGGGCTTCAAACCGGCGCGCTTTGCGCCGCGCTCGGCGTTGAACTTCTTGTCGTAGGTCTGGGCTTGCTTCGTCATGGTCTTTCTCCTTGGGTTGGGGTTCAGTTCGAAGTCACCAGCGCCGATCTGCCTTCGGCGGTAACGCCGTAGATCAGCGGGCGGCGCTGGCCGTGGGGGTTGGGGTTGCTGGCAACGAGGCGCTGTGCCTCGATGCGGGCTTCCTCAAGCGTCGCCGCACTCGCCCGCGCGTAGCGCCCGGTTCCGAGGAACAGGGCGATATCGTAGCGGACGGCGTTCCGGAGGATCGCCGCCTGGGCGGCGTCGGCGGGGTGGATGCGCTTCTGATTCATGAGCAATCTCCGTGGCTTACGGTGACGCAGACAGCCTCGAAACGGCCCCGGGAGCAACTGCTAAATCACTGAATTCGCTCATTATTTTTGGTCAGGAACGGCTCTCATGGGATTGTCGCGACGGGCCTATGCGCGCCATCGCGGGGGCCTCCGATATGGCGGTGCGCAAGGCGATCGCCTCGGGCCGCATCGCGCTCGAAGCCGACGGCACCATCGATCCCCGCAAGGCCGATCTGGCGTGGGGCAGGCACTCCGATCCCGCGCAGGCCCGCCCACCCGCCAGGCCTCCGCGCGGCACGCCTCGTCCGGTGCCGGTGGCGGCGGTCGAGGCGGTGCGCGTGACCCTGCGCGTGAACGGTGAGGCGGCCCCCGCTTCAGGCGGCATGACCTTTGTCCAGGCGCGCACCGCCAATGAGGTGATCAAGGCGCAGGAGCGCGCATCCGGCTCGGCAAGCTCAAAGGCGATCTCGTCGACCGGGCGCGCGCGGCGGCAACCGTGTTTGCGCTGGCAAGGCGCGAGCGCGACGCCTGGGTGCAATGGCCGGCCCGCGCCGCGGCGCTGATTGCCGCCGAACTGCGGATCGATGCCCATCTTTGCGAGCAGGTTCTCGAAGCCCATGTCCGCCGCCATCTCGAAGAACTCAGCCAGATCGCCCTCGATCTCCGCTGACGGAGGCTATGACGGCGCTGACGAGATCGCCGCCGCCTGGCGGCGGGGTCTCGCGCCCACGCATCGGGTTCCCGCCGCGCTGCTCACGTAACGACACTGACCTCTATGTCGGCATCGATCGCCAGCGTGGCGGCCACCGTGCCACCGGCCGTGAGCGTCCAGACATCATATGTGCCATTGGCGCTGCCATCGAGATTGACATCGCTGGCCACCATGGCCCAGCTGTGGCTGTCGGGCAAAGGCCCCGCGCCATCGGGGTCGAGATCGAACAGGATCAGATCATCATCGGCGCCGCCTTCGATGACGATGCGGGTGGGCGCGGACATGGCCGTGAAATAAAACAGCTGATCGTAGTCCGCCGCCAGCACGTCACGGGCTTCGACCTCGAGAAGGTTGGCACCACTGCCGGCGATGTCGAAGATTTCGACGCCGTTCACCCGGCTGTCGAGCTGCAGGTTGATGCCCGCGCCATCGAGCCGCAGTGTGTCATAGCCGGCGCCGCCGTCGATGCTGCGGAAGGCGGTGTCTGAAATGGCCATGATGTCATTGCCCGCCCCGCCGCGCAGAGAATCGGCGCCGCCGCCGCCGGTGAGCGTGTCATTCCCGGTACCACCGATCAGAATCTCCGCCGCCACCGTGCCGGTGGTCACCACCGTGCTGCCAAATGCTCTGCCGAAGATCACATAGCCCTCGCCGGCATCAGCGCCGCCGTCGTCACCATACTGCGCGCCGACGATCAGGTCGTCGAAGCCGTCGCCATTGACATCGCTGGCCGATGCAACCGATCCGCCCGCCTGGTCATTCGCCGCATCGCCCTGGATGATGAAGCCCTGAGACAGCAGAAGCGTGGTGAGATCAATCACCCGGCGGCCCGTTCCGTCCACTGTCCCAAAGCCAGACCCCGTTCCGAACAGCACATAGGCCTCGCCAGCATTTGTGCCACCATCATCGCCGGTTGGCGCACCGACGAGCAGCTCGTCGAAACCATCACCATTGATGTCTCCCGCGGAAGCCACCGACCAGCCCGCCTGGTCACCCGCCATGTCACCCTGGATGATGAATCCCTGGGCCGCCGTCAGGCTGGTGAGGTCAATGACCTTCCGGCTGTATCCCCCGGCGGAGACCGCCGTGCCAAAGCCGGAGGCGGAGCCGAACACCACATAGGCCTCGCCGGCATTGATGCCACCGTCATCGCCAAAAACAGCGCCAACGATGAGATCGTCGTAGCCGTCGCCGTTGACGTCGCCCGCCGAAGACACCGAATAGCCCGCCTGGTCCCCCGGCATATCGCCCTGGATGATGAAGCCCTGGGCCGCCGTCAGGCTGGTGAGATCGATGACCCGCCGTCCGGTGCCGTTCACCGCGCCGAACCCGGATGCGGTTCCAAACACCACATAGGCCTCACCGGCATTCGTGCCGCCATCTCCGCCATAACGGGCGCCAACGGCCAGGTCATCGAAGCCGTCGCCGTTGACATCGCCTGCCGAGGTAACAGACCAGCCGGCATGATCAACCGCCGTATCGCCCTGGATGATAAAGCCCTGGGCCGGGGTGAGCGTGGTGAGGTCGATCACCAGGCGCCCGGTGGCATCCACCGTGCCGAAACCGGACCCCGATCCGAACACCACATAGGCCTCGCCGGCGCCGCCGCCGCCATCGGACCCCTTGGGGGCGCCGACGATCAAGTCGTCGAAGCCATCGCCGTTGACATCGCCCGCCGAACAGACGGAATTGCCAGCCCAGTCGCCGGAAGAGTCGCCCTGGATAATGAAGCCCTGGGCCGGGGTGAACGAGGTGAGGTCGATCACCCGGCGCCCGGTGGCATCCACCGTGCCGGAGCCAGAGCCCGATCCGAACACCACATAGGCCTCGCCGGCATTCGTGCCGCCGTCATCGCCCGTACGGGCCCCGACAATCAGATCGTCGTAACCGTCGCCATTGACGTCGCCCGCCGAAGATACCGACCAGCCCGCATTGTCCCCCGCCGTATCCCCCTGAATGATGAAGCCCTGGGCAGGCGTGAGGGTGGTGAGGTCGATCACCTGCCGGGTAAATCCGCCTGCACTCACCGCCGTGCCGAAACCCGCGGCTGAGCCGAACACCACATAGGCCTCGCCGGCATCAGTGCCGCCGTCATCGCCGGCGCGGGCCCCGACGATGAGGTCATCGAAGCCATCACCATTGACGTCACCGGCAGAGCTGAACGACACAGCTGCCCGGTCAGCCGCCGCATCGCCCTGAATGATGAAGCCCTGCGTGGCGCTGAGTGTGGTGAGGTCAATGTCATAGCCGATGTTCACTGCCAGAGGGGTCGATGCGGTGCTTACGTTGCCTGCAAGATCGGTGGCGGTGGCGGTGAAGGTCCGGTTACCGGCGCTCAGCTCGCCGGTCTGGATCGACCAGCTGCCATTGGCCGATGCCGTGGTGGTGAGGGTGGTGGCTGCTCCGGAAAGCGTCACCGTCGCAAACGGCTCCGCCGTGCCAGAAATCAGCAGGTTGGTATCCCCGGTCTTGCCGTCGCCGATTACCCCGGTGTCGTCCGAGAAGCCGGTAATCACGGGGGCCTGTACGGCGGTGTCTCGGGTAAAGATGAAACGGGTGGGAGCCGAAACCGCCCCGAACTCATCAACCTGGCGCACCAGCACAGTGTTTGGTCCTTCAACGGGCGTGAAACCAGTTGACCAGCTGGCCCCGCCATTGGTGGAGTACTGCACTGTCGCGCCCGGCGACATGCCCGAGACGGACAGCGCGCCAGTGTTGGTGATCCGGTCGCCGTCCACGCCGCTGTCGCTGACCAGCGACACGGTGAGCGGTGACGCCGCCCCAGCCTCGATCCTCACCTCGGCATTGCCGTTGGTATAGCGTTCATAGCTGACGCCGCCGGCGACCGTTGTTCCCTGATAGGCCCAGCCACCATCGGCGAAGTTCACGGTATCGCCGGCATCGCCGCGCATCGTCAGCACCGTGGTACCTCCGGTGCGTTCCTCGGTGATGCCGAGGACGGAGAGGCGGCTCAGGGTGAGGGTGTTGTTGCCGGTGCCGGTGAGGTCGATCTGCTCGATCGAGTCGATGGCATTCGATGTGACGGCATTGAGGTTCAGCGACATCCCCGCGCCATCGAGCCGCAGCGTGTCATAGCCGGTGCCGCCATCGACGCCGCGGAAGGTGAGGTCCGAGACGGCGAGGATATCATTACCAGCACCACCCCTGAGCGAATCCGCCCCGCCGCCTCCCACCAGCGTGTCATGGCCAATACCGCCGATCAGAATCTCCCCCGCCGCCGTGCCGGTGGTGACCACCGTGCCGCCAAACGCTCCGCCGAAGATCACATAGCCCTCGCCAGCATCCGCGCCGCCGTCATCACCCGCGCGGGCCCCGACAATGAGGTCATCGAAACCATCGCCATTGATGTCGCCGGGCGCCGCTATGGTAACGCTCAAATAGTCGCCAGCTGTATCCCCCTGGATGATGAAGCCCTGCGAAGGGCTGAGGAAACTGAGATCGATCACCCGGCGGCCCGTTGCGTCCACTGTGCCGAAACCAGACGCCGTTCCGAAGATCACATAGGCCTCGCCGGCATCCGCGCCGCCGTCGTCGCCCAAGCGGGCGCCGACCACGATATCAGCGAAGCCATCACCGTTGATGTCGCCGGCAGCGGCGACCGAGGCGCCCGCGTCGTCACCCGCCGCATCACCCTGGATGATAAAGCCCTGAGCAGGCGCCAGCGCAGTGAGATCGAGGACCCGGCGGCCCGTTCCGTCCACCGTGCCGTAACCGGATGCCGTTCCGAAGATCACATAGGCTTCTCCGGCATTGCTGCCGCCGTCATCGCCCAGGCGGGCGCCGGCTATGATATCAGCGATGCCATCGCCATTGATGTCACCAGCTGTTGAAACCGAAATCCCGGCAAAATCGCCCGCCATATCGCCTTGGATGATGAAGCCCTGGGAGGGCGAGAGGAAGGTGAGATCGAGCACCCTGCGGCCCGTAGCATCGACCGCTCCGTAAGCAGAGGCTGATCCGAAGATCACATAGGCCTCGCCGGCATCAGTGCCTCCATCATCGCCTCGATAGGCGCCGACGATCATGTCATCAAGACCGTCACCGTTGATGTCGCCCGCCGGGGCAACATTTGCGCCAGCCTGATCGCCAGCGCTATCCCCCTGGATGATGAAACCCTGCGAAGAGCTGAGAAAGGTGAGGTCGATAACCCGCCGGCCCGTCGCGTCCACGGTTCCAAAGCTCGATCCGGAGCCATAGATGACATAAGCCTCACCGGCATCCCCGCCGCCGTCATCTCCCAACCGTGCGCCGACGATCAGATCGTCGAAGCCGTCGCCGTTGATGTCACCCGCCGTTCGGGCCGGACCCGTGAAGTCCCCCGCCGAATCACCCTGGATGATGAGGCCCTGGGAAGGAGAGAGGAAGGTGAGGTCGAGTACCTGGCGGCCAGTGGCGTCGACCGCGCCGAAGGCGGAGGCTGCTCCGAAGATTACATAGGCCTCTCCGGCATTCGTTCCACCGTCGCTGCCGAGTTGAGCGCCGACGATCAGGTCGTCGAAACCGTCGCCGTTCACATCGCCGGCCGCAGAGACGGTCAAACCGGCGTAATCACCCGCCATATCGCCCTGGATGATGAAGCCCTCGGCAGGAGATAGAAAGGTGAGGTCGAGCACCCGCCGGCCCGTGGCATCGACCGCGCCAAAGGCAGCGGTTGATCCGAAAATCACATAGGCTTCTCCGGCATTCGTTCCACCGTCGTCGCCATATCGCGCGCCGATAATCAGATCGTCAAAGCCGTCACCATTGATGTCTCCGGCCAGGGAAACAGAATTGCCGGCAAAATCTCCCGCCGCATCGCCCTGGATGACGAAGCCCTGGGCTGCGGAAAGAAACGTTAAGTCCATGGTTAGGACAAAAACGCCGAGCGGATTGGATGCAGCCGAGACGTTTCCGGCAATGTCGCTCACCGAAGCGATGAAGTTCATCTGACCGTAATAGACCGGTCCGGTCTGCACCGACCACGCGCCGTCCACCCCCGCCGTGACCGTAAAGGTGGCGTTGGTTGAGCCGGACATCTGCAGCGTCACCTGCGCGAAGGGGTCCGCCGTGCCGCTGATCAGAAGATCGGTGTCCAGTGTGGCGCCGTCGCCCATGGGGCTGGTGTCGTCAGAATAACCGGTGATGACCGGCGCATTGGGCGCGATGGCGTCCAGCGTGAAAGCGAAGGAGGTCGCGGCGGAAGTGTTGCCGGCAACATCAATCTGCCGGACCTGAACCACGTTCGGCCCTTCGACAGGCGTGAAGCTGCCGCTCCACGAGACGCCGCCGTCGGTCGAGTACTGGACGGCGGCCCCCGCCTCGGTGCCGGAGACGGTGAGCGCGCCATTGCTGGTGATCCGGTCGGTCGATGAACTGCCGCTGTCGGTGGTTAGTGCCACGGAAGGCGCTGTGGCGGCGGTGTCCAGCGTGAAGGTGAAGCTCGTTGCGGTGGAGACATTGCCAGCCACATCAATCTGGCGGACGAGGACCGTGTTCGAGCCTTCGACCGGCGTGAAGCTCGACGACCAGGTCATGCCGTTATCGGCGGAGTACTGCACGGTCGCACCGGGCTCGGCGCCGGCGACGGCCAGCGTGCCATCATTGGTCAGGAGGTCACCGGCCGTGCCGCTGTCGGAGGCGAGCGCCACGGAAGGCATTGCGGCCGTGGTATCGACAGCTAGAATGCCTGACGGGTCGATCCCAAGCCCCGAGAGGTCGATTGGCAAGCCATTCAAGCCGGTGATCAGCGCGCCGTTGGCAAGCGGCCCGGCAATCCCGAGATCGGCAGTGTCTTCGCCCACCGCGGGCACATAGGAAAACACCAGCCGGTTGCTCCCCGCGCCCGATACGTAAGTGGCCACAGCCCCGTTCGACAGCGCAAGCGCCGGAACCCCACCCGCCACCGTCACCGGTGCATTGAATTCCAACACCACGGCCACCGCCTCGCCCCGCGCCAGTGCCCCGTCATTGGCGCCGAAATCGGCAGAAACGAGCCTTGTACCGGCAAGCGAACCCTTGAACACCTCTTCGGTCGTCATGGAAAGGGTATTGAAGCGGACAATCCTGTCGGCCTTCGCATCACCGTCGAGATCAAAGAAGAAATGAACGGCATAGCCGCTGACTGAGAACCACATGCTGTATGCAGCGGGAAGATTATAGCTCAAGGAAAGACGGACGGGCCCATGATCGGTTGCGCCATAGAGCTCTGACGTCATGGCCTCGACAAGAGCTTCCGGCAGAGAGTTGGCGCCCGCCGGCTGCAGCTCATCCGCCGGGGGCTGCCGCCCTAACTCTGCAACCTCTGTTGGCGAGGCGCCACCAGCCAACACGCGCGTCTTCCCACGCCCATCCTCGTCCAAAGACCGGAGCAGCGACGGCACGTTCCGCCAGGCCGCTCCGTCCCAGACGAAGCTGCCGCCGAGGCCCAGCTTGTCGAAACCGCCCGAGTTCCCAAAAGTCTCTGATCGCACGACCTCAGCCTCGCCGCTGCCGGCCTTTTTGGTTGACATGCCTAAACACGCTGCGGCTCTCCTCCTCCGGCGGAACGAAGGCCCGTCAGGGCCGGCCCGGCGTCACTCCATGTTTGCGGATAGCGAGCGGACGTTAAGGCAAGGTCAAATGGGCGCGAAATCGCGATTGTTGTGACTTTACTATGGGGAATACCGGGGAATTTGCCTAACCCGAGGCTTCCGCGAAAACCTCAAATTGACCGAAAATCAGATGGCAAGACAGGAACCAGATGAAAACCTTTCAATCTACTGTCGAGCTTGAGCTGGTATGCCCGATGGGACCGCGCGAGGACCAGTCATACAATTAACACCTTATAATTGCATTTTGTTGAGAGTAATTGTACAAATTGAAGAAAACTACTGATTGCACGGTATTGGAGATGATCGAATCCGACGCCTTCCAGGCACTGAAAAGGCTGTTCAAGTTGTTGATTTGCACTGAGAGTTGACCCGGGATTTTCATTGAGAAGTGACCCGGGTTTATGGTTTGTGCGGCCTCATTCGCCGCGGGTCAAGTCAGGGACTTCTCCTTTCTGGTTTTCGGCTTCGTCGAACTGGCTTTGAAGCGGAAGCTGTCGTTCCCGGTTTCAAGGATGTGGCAGTGGTGGGTGAGGCGGTCGAGGAGTGCGGTTGTCATCTTGGCA